>NZ_JBVIDX010000002.1:0-283012 GCF_055572155.1 Streptomyces sp. NPDC030814 | reverse complement strand
CCCCTTCTCCCTCCCTACTACCTCTCCCCCCTTCGCCTATTTCCTCCCCCCCCCCCCCCCCCCCCCCCCCCCCCCCCACGCCGGTAGGGGATACCGGCCGAAGCCTTACGGGATAATGGACGCATGCGGATCTCAGCCAGAGCGGACTACGCGGTACGTGCCGCACTGCAGCTCGCCGCGTCACGCGATGACGGGCCACTGAAGGCCGAGGCCATCGCCGACGCCCAGGACATCCCGCACAAGTTCCTCGAAAGCATCCTGAACGACATGCGCCGGGGCGGTCTCGTGCTCAGCCAGCGCGGCGGCAACGGCGGCTACCGGCTGGCCAAGCCCGCCGAGTCGATCAGCATCGCCGACGTCATCCGCGTCGTGGAGGGCCCCCTGGTCTCGGTGCGCGGCGTCCGCCCGCCCGAGCTGTCCTACACCGGCCCTGCCGAGTCACTGCTCCCCCTGTGGATCGCGTTGCGGTCCAACGTGCGCGAGATCCTCGAGGGCGTATCGCTCGCCGACGTCGCATCAGCCCAACTGCCCGCCCACGTAGCCGCATTGACCGACGCCCCGAAAGCCTGGGTAAACCCCTGACACGCTGGGCCGCCGATCGTATATCCCAACGAGTGAGATAGTCGCGTCCATCATATGAACACCCTCTTGGGCTGAACGCCACCTTCTGCCACGATCCCTATCAGCCAGGTAGGAAAACTAGGGATCCGTGGGGGGTGGCCGTGCGAACGCGCAACCGCGCAGACCTGTCGCTCCCCCTGCTGACCTCGCGCCGCCACATCGATCTCGGCCGCACGGCCAGCGCCATCTGTCGGCCCGCCTGAGGCCGTCGACAGAAGATCCTTCGGTCGGCAGCGTCACCCGCGCCCGCCCATCCCGGCACAGCTCCGCTTCCGGACCCGCGACGGCATTCCCGCCGCCGAGGGCCGACGAACGAAGCCCAGGCGCATGCCCATGAGCTTTGCGCCTCGCGCTTTCGGCACCTCCCTGATCAAACCATTCCCCGAGAGGACACCTCCGTGTCTGCCGCAAGACCGCTCACCACCCTGCGCACCATCGCCGTCGTAGCAGCGCTCCCCCTCCTGCTCACCGCCTGCGGCTACGGATCCGACGCCACCGACGACGACAAGCAGACCGAGGTCGCGGCGGACGCCAAGAAGCTCTCCGCCGACGAGGTGAAGATCGGCTACTTCCCCAACCTCACCCACGCCACTGCCCTGGTAGGCATCCAGGAAGGCCTGTTCCAGAAGGAGCTCGGCGGCACCAAGATCAAGGCCTCGACCTTCAACGCCGGCCCCTCCGAGATCGAGGCGCTCAACGGCGGCTCCATCGACATCGGCTGGATCGGCCCCTCCCCCGCCATCAACGGCTACACCAAGTCGGGCGGCAAGAACCTGCGCATCATCAGCGGTTCTGCCTCCGGTGGCGTCAAGCTCGTCGTCAACCCGAAGAAGATCAAGTCCCTGGACGACGTCAAGGGCAAGAAGATCGCCACCCCGCAGCTCGGCAACACCCAGGACGTCGCGTTCCTCAACTGGATCGCCGAGCAGGGCTGGAAGGTCGACGCGCAGAGCGGCAAGGGCGATGTCTCCGTCGTCCGCACGGACAACAAGATCACCCCGGACGCCTACAAGTCCGGGGCCATCGACGGCGCCTGGGTGCCGGAGCCGACCGCGTCCAAGCTGGTCGCCGAGGGCGCGAAGGTGATCCTCGACGAGGCCGACCTGTGGCCCGACAAGAAGTTCGTGATCACGAACATCATCGTGTCGCAGAGCTTCCTCAAGGATCACCCGGACGTCGTCGAGGCCGTGCTGCGCGGCTCGGTGAAGACCAACGAGTGGATCAACGCCAACCCGGACAAGGCCAAGGCGTCAGCCAACGCGGCACTGAAGGAAGAGTCGGGCAAGGCCCTGCCCGCCGAGGTCATCGACCCGGCCTGGAAGTCCATCACCTTCCTCGACGACCCGCTGGCCTCGACCCTCGGCACCGAGGCGGAGCACGCGGTGAAGGCCGGTCTGCTGGAGAAGCCCGACCTGAAGGGCATCTACGACCTCGCAGCGCTCAACAAGGTCCTCAAGGCCGAGGGCAAGGACGAGGTCGACGACGCCGGTCTCGGCGCCAAGTAGCGGAACAGCTGAGAAGCGACAACCGCCCCGATGAGTACCCAGGAGGTGACGACCTTGGCCACCACGGTCGCCAATGCGGTCCAGGACGCCACGGCGGTGACGCACGCCGCCCGTATCGAGCACGTCTCGAAGTCCTTCCCCGCGCCGGGCACGCCCGGCGGGCAGCAGCTCGTGCTGGACGACATCACGCTCGATGTCGCACCGGGCGAGTTCGTCACCCTCCTGGGTGCCTCCGGCTGCGGCAAGTCCACCCTGCTCAACCTGGTCGCGGAACTGGACCGGCCGTCCGCCGGCTCGATCGCCACGGAGGGCCGGCCCGCCCTGATGTTCCAGGAGCACGCCCTGTTCCCCTGGCTGACCGCGGGCAAGAACATCGAACTCGCGCTGAAGCTGCGCGGGGTCGCCAAGGCGGAGCGCCGCGCCGAGGCGGAACGGCTGCTGGAACTCGTACGGCTGCAGGGCGCGCACGGCAAGCGGGTGCACGAACTGTCGGGCGGTATGCGCCAGCGCGTCGCCCTGGCCCGGGCGCTCGCCCAGGACAGCCGGCTGCTGCTGATGGACGAACCGTTCGCCGCGCTGGACGCCATCACGCGTGACGTCCTGCACGACGAGCTGACCCGCATCTGGCAGGAGACGGGACTGTCGGTGCTGTTCGTCACGCACAACGTGCGCGAGGCGGTGAAGCTGGCGCAGAGGGTGGTGCTGCTGTCCTCACGGCCGGGACGGATCGCCCGGGAATGGACCGTCGGCATCCCGCAGCCGCGCCGCATCGAGGACAGTGCGGTCGCCGAGCTGTCCGTCGAGATCACCGAAGAACTACGCAGGGAGATCCGCCGCCATGGCCAGCACTGACACCGGCACCGACGCCAAGAAGGACGGCTCATCGGCAGCCGGGGAGCCCCGGGGCGTGCAGGACACGCAAGATCTGGCGGGGCTGGAGGCCGGGCTCGACGCGCTGGAGTCGGCACAGGCCGGCCGTACACCGCTGCGCGAGACCCTGATCCGCAAAGCACTGCCGCCCCTCAGCGCCGTCGCACTGGTGCTGGTGGTCTGGCAGCTGCTGGTGTGGGCCGAGGTCGCGCCCGACTACAAGCTGCCCTCGCCGTCCGCGGTGTGGGACGAGGTGACCGACGCCTGGCGGCAGGGCACGCTGCTCGACTACATCTGGACCTCCGTCTCGCGTGGCCTGCTCGGCTTCCTGATGGCACTCGCCATCGGTACCCCGCTCGGCCTCCTGGTCGCCCGGGTGAAAGTCGTCCGGGCCGCCATCGGCCCCATCCTGTCCGGTCTGCAGTCGCTGCCCTCCGTGGCCTGGGTGCCGCCCGCCGTGCTCTGGCTGGGCCTGAACAACTCGATGATGTACGCCGTGATCCTGCTCGGCGCGGTCCCCTCCATCGCCAACGGCCTCGTCGCCGGCATCGACCAGATCCCCCCACTGTTCCTGCGCGCGGGACGCACCCTGGGCGCGACCGGCCTGCGCGAGGCCTGGCACATCGTGATGCCGGGCGCGCTCCCCGGCTATCTCGCCGGACTGAAGCAGGGCTGGGCATTCTCCTGGCGATCGCTGATGGCGGCCGAGATCATCGCCTCCTCACCCGATCTGGGCGTCGGACTCGGTCAGTTGCTGGAGAACGGGCGCAACAACGCCAGCATCTCGCAGGTGTTCCTGGCCATCTTCCTGATCCTGCTCGTCGGCATCGCCATCGACCTGCTGATCTTCAGCCCGCTGGAGCGGCGGGTGCTGCGCGGCCGGGGCCTGCTGGTCACCCGCTGAACGAACGGATCGCAAGCAGTACCGGTCCGCTGGGCATGAGCAGTCATTGCTCTGGAGGTCTCAGCCCTCCTGCTGGTTCCACGCGGTCGCGTCAGGTCCGGGTGTCGTTGGCAAGATCCGATGCACATACCAGTCCCGGTTCGAGGGCACGGCGGGCGGTAGGCACACCACTGACACATCCGCGGCCACCTAAGGGCTGTCCCGTAATCCCCGGCGGGCGCGCGACGCCGGCCACGGCACCCGCCGCGTTGTCGGAACGCCCGCATACATCCAGTATGCGGACGCCCCTCCGCCTTGCGATGCTCCCCCACTGCCTGAACGGCGTGGGAGGTGCCCCCAGCATCCGACGCCGTGCGCTGATCCACCGCGGATCACGGGACAGCCCTTGGGGAAGTCATCCACCCAGCGGCGCTACTCGGCAGTCCCCGCCAGTGATGAGCAAGTCTCATGACAAAGCTCTGACCATGCCCTTCATACGAACACTTCCGCCTGACAGAAGCCGCCTTGCGCGGCGGCCACAGCCGTCAGGACCCGGAGTCCCACCACGGCACGCGGGGCGAGGGCCGCCCCGCCGACAGCCAGAGGAAAACACTCTGATTCGACCCCGGTTCGACCGGGGTCGAATCAGAGGCAGTCAGAGGCAGCGACCTCTGAAACCGACATGTGAGGGACCTGAGTTGACCGAATGCGGATCACCAGTGGACCACTCTGGCGGGGCTCTGTGACCGCTGAGGGGTATCAGGTCCTCACTTCTGAATGACGGCCGCCCGCCGGACGGATGTAGACGCCCCACGGACGTCAGGGGGTTGAGCAGCTCGAAGCCCGTGGCCGAGGAGCGGCGACCGGAGGTTCTGCGCCACTGAACGATCGCCGGTGGCGCACCATTGAGGACGAGGACGCCGCTTACGGCATGATGAGCTGGTGGACTTCGAGCCTTACCGGGGTGAGTTGGTGGCGTACTGCTACCGAATGCTGGGCTCGTTCCACGACGCCGAGGACCTGGCGCAGGAAACGATGCTGCGGGCCTGGAAAGCCCGAGACCGGTACGACCGCACGCGCGCGTCGGTCCGGACCTGGCTGTACCGGATCGCGACCAATGCATGCCTGACCGCGCTGGAGGGCCGTGCGCGGCGGCCGTTGCCGTCCGGGTTGGGTGCGCCGAGCCGCGATCCCGGATCGCCCCTCTCGCCGGCGTTCGACATCCCCTGGCTACAGCCGTTCCCCGACGCGCAGTTCGACATGGAGGGGCGCGCCGGCCTGCGGCTCGCGTTGGTTGCGGCGATGCAGGCCCTGCCGCCGCGTCAGCGGGCCGTGCTCGTGCTCCGCGAAGTACTGGAGTTCAGCGCCGCCGAGGTCGCCGCGCAACTCGGCACCACCGTCCCTGCCATCAACAGCGCCCTCCAACGCGCCCGCGTCGCCCTCGCGGACGTGGGCGACCTGAATGAGGTCACCGAACCGGACGATCCCGAGGTACGCGCGGTGATCCAGCAGTACGTGCGAGCGTTCGAGGACGCCGACGTGCCCGCACTCGTACGGCTCCTCACCGACGACGCGGTCCTGGAGATGCCGCCGGTGCCGCTGTGGTACCAGGGCAGCCGCGACTACGGCCGGTTCATGGACCGCGTATTCCAGATGCGGGGGACGGGCTGGGGCATGCGACGCCTGACCGCCAACGGGCAACCCGCGCTCGCCGCGTACGCTCCAGAGCCCGGTGGCGGGCATCGACTGCACACCCTCCAGGTGTTCACGGTCACCGACGGCCGGATCGCGCGCAACGTGGTGTTCGCCGATCCCGGCGTCCTCAAGGCATTTCGCCTGCCCCAGCAGATCTCTTCCGACGAATTCCGTCACGCGCGATGAGTCCGGCCGATGCCGCCGGTACGTACCGGGTGAGCATCGACCGAAAGGGCATCCATCGTGAGCGTCATCGTCATTGAGTTCATCACCCTGGACGGAATCGTGTCCGACCCGGACGGATCCGGGGGCACGTCGAGGGGCGGCTGGGCATTCCGGCACGGACCCGAGACGGTTGCCGGGGACAAGTTCCGGCTCGGCAGCACACTGGACGACGGGGTCTTGCTGCTGGGGCGTAGGACCTGGCAGCTGTTCTCGCGGCTCTGGCCGGGACGCGACGACCCGTTCTCCTCGCGGATGAACGCGGTGCCGAAGCTGGTCGCCTCCCGCACCCTGACCGACACATCGGCGTGGGGAAACTCGCGGGTCATCGAAGGCGACCTCGCCGAGACCGTCAGGCATGAGCGACACGATGTCATCATCACCGGCAGCCTGAGCGTGGTGCAGACGCTGATGACCAATGACCTGATCGATGAGTACCGGCTCCTGACCCTCCCCACGATCCTCGGCGTCGGCGATCGGCTCTTCCCCGCCGACAGCCCGCCTGCGCACTGGGAGTGCCTGGCTGCCGAACGGTCCGGTGCCGCCGTCCTCGCCCGGTACGGGAGGACAGCCCGCCGCGTAGAACCGCGCCCCGGTGGTACGGGGGAATCCACCGGGGCGGGCTCGCTGTCATCGTAGAGGCGTGCCCCTGCCGGATACCTGCCACAGCCTTCTTGACCGTGGTCTTTGCTGCACAGCGCCTCGGAGCCGGGTGACCCGCAGGTCGGCCGGGCGCCTTCGTCACGGTCTGCTTGAATCCGCAGACCCCGCATGGGGACAACGGACTGCCGACGAGGATGCCCGGCAGAGGTCGCACGGCGGGTGGAGGCATGGTCTCCTGGGAGTATCCGCAGGAGGACACGCCGATGCGCACCACCCGATCCCGCGTCTTCGCACCCGGCCGGTCTCCCGCGCCGACGGGAGGCAGCGGTGGGCTGCTGCCGAAGCGGGATCTCGCGACCGCCTGGCTCCTCGTCGTCCTGATCGCGGCGCCCGCGTGGGCGCTCACCATCGGCCAGGCGCGGGACATGGGGGTGGAGCCCGGCACCATGGGGATGGCGCTGCCCCTGTTCCTGCTGCTGTGGGTGACGATGATGGCGGCCATGATGCTGCCGTCGATGGCGCCGGTGGCCATCACGTGGGTGCGCGGGATCGGCCGGCAGTCCTCCGGCTGGACCCGGGCGGCGCGCACCGTCGGGTTCGTCGGCGGGTACCTGATGGTGTGGACCGCCTTCGGGGCGCTCGCCTACGCGGCCCTGGCGCTCACCGGCGACCTGGTGGCCGATCACCCGACCGCCGGACGCTGGATCGGCTTCACCGCGTTCCTGCTCGCGGGCCTGTACCAGCTCGGCCCCCTCAAGTACGTGTGCCTGCGGCACTGCCGTGACCCCATGAGCCATCTGATGCACTACGCCGGCTTCCGGCGACCGGCCCGCGACCTGAGGGTGGGCGTCCATCACGGCGCCTACTGCGTCGGCTGCTGCGCCGGGCTGATGGTCGTCCTGATCCCCCTCGGTGTGATGAATGTGGCGGCGATGGCGGGGCTGGCCCTGGTGATCTTCGTGGAGAAGCTGTGGTCCTGGGGCCCGCTGCTCTCCCGCATCGTGGGCATCGCGTTCCTCGTCCTCGCCGCCCTCGCGCCGTTCCAGGACTGGCTGCTGCCGGGGTTGCAGGACTCGGTGCCATCGATGGACGGCATGTGATCCATCTGGACCCTTCACCTGGTCCGCGCCCGCCAGGCCGCCCGGCGGCAGCTGAAGAAGCCCGCGCTGGACACGCAGAACGGCGCCAAGAAGTTGAAGATCACCCGCCACCAGGTCGCCGCCGTGGCGTCCCCGGACACGATGACGGCGCCCTGGTTGGCGGAAGCAGCGTACCCACCAGGACGGCGATGGGCACGCATCGCGACAACGAGGGCGCGGAGAACACCGTCGCCAGCAGCCGGGGAGCCTCACTGGCGCTCATGTGCGGCCCTGCTCAGGCCCGTCCCGTGCTGGCCCCTTCGGCCTCCTCGCTGCTGAAGACGTACTCGGCCGTCTCGCCGTACGACGCCTCGTAACTCAGCCCGAACGCATCGGAACGCCCGCTCGTCCTGCCGACCTCGAACTCGGGCGCGAACCCGAACATGGCATTCCTGATCTTCGTCGGACTGCCGTCGGGGCCGGTGAGCGGCTCGTACGACAGTTCCGTCCGGCCCTCGACGGTGAGGCCGGCCCTCTCCCCGTCCGTGAGGGAGACGTTCGACCGCTCCGTTCCCAAGTACTCGCCGTAGAACTGCGAGAGCTGACCGAACGGTCCGCCCTCCCGGCCGGACAGGATGCGCTCCAGGGCATCGGCCTGCTCGTCGCTGGCCGCGGTGTCCACAACCAGTCCCACCTTCCAGTTGCCGGAGGTCAGGTGGGAAGGAAAGTGGTTGTAGAAGGCGAAGTCCACACCGGACAGGTCCACGTCGTCCAGGTTCCCGTCCGCCACGTGGAAGACGGCGGTGCCCAGGCACTCGGTGCCGCCCTGGGTGTCCCTGGGCTGGCCGTCGTACGGGCAGCTGCACAGCACGGCGCACGAGCAACCGGCGACATAGGTGCCGGATATCGTCCACGACATGACTGCTCCCTTCTCCGAGAAGAATGGTGGCCGGCATTGCGTGTACTTTCACGTTAATCCTGTCAAATAGGCATGTAAACGTCACTTCCCTCGCATCGGAATGATCAAGGCGAACTGAAGCGCCCTCCGCCACCGTCCTCGCGTGAGGACGGCTCAAGGACGAGGCCGCGCAGCGGCACGGCGTCACACATTCGTAAGGCGCTGACCAGGCTCAAGCAGCCGTTCCCCGCTCTACCGTGAGAGCCCCGTTCCTCTTCAGGAGACCTTCATGCGTGCCCGCGTACTCGCAACACTCCTGCTCACCGTCACGGCGCTCACCCTGGCCGGGTGCGGAACAGAGACGGACGAGCCGGCAGCAGGCGGAAAAGGCGCCCCCAGCGACAGCGGAGCAGCCGGCAAGCCGAGCAGGACATCGGACGCCGATACGACGATGACGCCCGGCTCCCTGCGATTCACCGGTACGACGGTTGACGGTCGACCCTTCGACGGCGCGACGCTGGCGGGCAAGCCCACCGTGCTGTGGTTCTGGGCTCCGTGGTGCCCCAAGTGCCGAGCCCAGGCACCGGAAACAGCGAAAGTCGCCGGGGACTTCGCGGGCAAGGCCAACGTCGTCGGAGTGGCAGGTCTGGACAAACCCACGGCCATGAAGGACTTCGTCGCCTCCGCGAAGGTCGACGGCTTCCCGAACCTGTCCGACGAATCCGGTGAGATCTGGAGGAAGTTCGAGATCGCCGAGCAGAGCACCTACGTCCTGCTCGACAAGGACGGCAAGACCGTCTTCACCGGAGACCTGCCCGCCGGAAAGGGACTGGCCGACAAGGTCGGCGAGCTCGTCGGCTGAGAACAGCCACACACGACGATGACTGATCTCCCGCTCGCCCTCGCCCTGTCCGCCGGCATGCTCGCGGCCGTCAACCCCTGCGGGTTCGCCCTTCTCCCCGCCTACCTCTCCGTGCTGGTGCTCGGCGACGACTCGCCCACCCGGGCCGCGGCCGTCGGTCGCGCCCTGGTCGCAACCACCGCCATGACCGCCGGATTCACCGCTGTCTTCGCCGTCTTCGGACTCGCCATCGCCCCGGTCGCCGGCCAGGTGCAGCAGCATCTGCCCTGGTTCACCATCGTCTTCGGCCTGCTCCTTGCCCTCATCGGCGCTTGGCTCCTTGCCGGTCGTGAACTTCCCGCGCTGCTGCCCAAACTCCGCCGTGCCCCGGCCGTCGCCCGCTCGGCGCCCTCCATGGCCCTGTTCGGCGGCGCGTACGCCATCGCCTCCCTCGGCTGCACCATCGCGCCTTTCCTGGCGATCGTGGTCTCCGTGTTCCGCAGCGGATCGACGCTCGAGGGCGTCGTGCTGTTCGCGGCCTACGCAGCCGGAATGGGCGTGATCGTCGGCGCGGCCGCCCTCTCCGTGGCACTCACCCGAACCGCCCGCGCAGGCGGCATCCGCCGACTGGGTGCTGTCGCCTCCCGACTCGGCGGCGGCCTGCTGTTCCTCGTCGGGACCTACGTCGCGTACTACGGCTGGTACGAGATCCGGCTCGTGCGCGGCGGCCAGGTCACCGACCCTGTGGTCGACGCCGGGGGCACGGTCCAGCGGTGGATCGCCGATTCACTGGACCACATCGGCGTGCCGGCACTGACAGTGATCTTCGGACTGCTCCTCCTGGCGGCTCTGGCCCTCCGCCGCTACCGCGGACGCCCGGACTCCCGTCCCGCCGAATAGTCGACGGACACCCGAGCGCCGACACAAGACTCCCGGCCGACCGGGCAGCCCCAGGAAGGCGCCATCCCCAGTTCGACGAGGCCAACACCCGGTGGCTGATTCGGCGTCACCCTGCGTCACTTCAAAGCCTATGCCGGGACGCCTGTCCCCCTTGCCGGGTAACGTGATCACATGCAGCTGTTCTTGACGCCTCCGCCGCCCGCCGCTTAAGGCGGGCAGTCGTCCAGAGCCATCCCGAGATGCCGGGATGGCTGTGTGGGTTGCCCACGGAAGAGATCGTGCTGGCAATCATTCGAGGAGATCTCAGTTGCAGTCCTCTTCTGCCCTGCCTGTTCGGCAGGGTGTTCTCTACGTCGCGATCGCGGCCACAGCGTGGGGCACTGGCGGTGCTGTGGCCGCCGAACTGTACGACGTCGGCGGGATCGGCCCCGTCTCGGCTTCCTTCTGGCGCTTCCTGACCGGACTCGGGCTTCTCCTGACCGCTCATCTGGTCCGGCGGTCCCGGCGGCCGGAGACGGCGCTCCCGCTGCGCGCAGCGTACGCGGCGAACCCACGGCGAGCCCTGGTCACAGGATTCGGGCTGGCCGTGTATCAGACGGCCTACTTCGCCTCCGTGCAAGAGGCCGGACTGACCGTGGCCACCGTGGTGACCCTGGGCTCGGGGCCCGTACTGGTCGCCGTCGGAGCCCTGCTCACCCTGGGCGAGCGCACCGGCGCCGCCGGAACCGCCGCCGTAGTGAGCGGAGTCATCGGCCTGGTGCTACTGATGGGCGGCGCGGACGGGAGTACCGGCCCTGCGCCCCTCCTGGGCATCGGGTATGCGCTGCTCTCCGCAGCCGGCTACGCGGGCGTGACTCTGCTGGGCCGCTTCTCCGGCCGGAAGAACGCCGGTGGCAGGTTCGAGACGACGGTGACCGGCTTCGCGGTGGGCACAGTCTGCCTTCTGCCGATGGCTCTGCTGGAGGGCATGCTGCCCGATGTGGAGCGTGCGGCCTGGACCCTGGGCCTGATCCTCTACTTGGGTGCGGTGCCGACGGCGCTGGCGTACACGTTGTTCTTCGTCGGCCTCGGAGCCGTACGGGCGACCACGGCCTCCGTGGTCGCCCTGGTCGAGCCGCTCACCGCGGCGGTCATCGGCGTCCTGGTCTTGGGTGAGCGGCTCAACGCGGTCATCCTCACCGGCACGGGCCTGCTGTTGTTCGCCGTGCTGTTCCTCACGGCGGGCGAAGGGGCCGGCCGAGCGGCGACCCGACGGACCCCCGACCCCAGGGACGACCACGGCCGGAACACGTCGCATCCGGCCAGGCAGACAAAGGACTGACGCCGACGCGCCATGCGGAGGCGGGCAGTGGGCCGCCGGGCCCCCTGCCCGCCCGCGTACTCCTCATCTGGAGCTCGAAGACCGCGAGTATGGACGCCGTGTGCTCGATCGATGTCCAGCTGCTGTGCGGACGGGGACTCACCGAGACAAAGGCATATCTCTCGCTCCTTCGTACACCGGAAGCGGAGGCGGCCTGTCAGCGGCTGCTTGAGTCCGAAGAGGTGGGCGACTTCGAGGGCTTCCGGGTCGAGGAGTACTCGGCCCAGTACGACGACTACTACGAGTGAGCCGGCTGCTTAGCTGGTCGCGATCCACACTTGCCCGCCTCGGGGGGTTGTGTGTGGCCGATGTCGAAGCCACCCTCTCGCAGCACGTCCGCGCCCACGGCCTGGGCCGCTCCCGCCACCGCGGCTTGGCGAAAGCCCACGTCCAGCCCGTGATCACTGCGCTGACCTGCAACGTCGCCGCATCGCCGAATGGATGAACCCTAGGCTTCGTGGGCGTAGTTCGTCCCGCTGTGGCCGGTCCGGCGATACCGGGCGATGCCGCCGAAGATTTTGCTACCGGGCAGCTTGCGTCATCGAAGTTTGATTTCCGCTGGTCACAGCTGCTGCTGAGCCCTGAGAGGATCGGGGCATGGCGGACTCATCCATGCAGATCAATGCCCTCATCGTCGATGCCACAGACCCCGAGCGGCTCGCTGCCTTCTGGTCCGAACTGCTCGGCAGGCCGGTCGTGGGCCGTATGGGCCCATACGTCTGGCTTCGGCGGGAGAGCGGCCTGGGTCTGGGCTTTCAGCGGACTGCCGAACCCAAGTCGGGTAAGAACCGGGTGCACTTCGACGTCACCTCTCCCGATCCCGCCGCCGAGCAGCAACGGATCGAGACGCTCGGCGGGCGCAGGCTGGAGCAGTACGCCGACGGCGGGTTCCTGGTGATGGCGGACCCCGAGGGCAATGAGTTCTGCATCATCCCTGAGGGCCCCTTCGAGCTCGACGACGAGGGGCGCGCGAACTACCTCGGCTGATGGTCAAACTTCGATGGCACAGGACACTTGCTGGTCGGGGCCTGGTCTGTGAACAGGTACGGCCGCCGTCGATCATCGGTGTGTGAAGACAGAAGATCAGACGGCGGCCGCGGGCCACAGCATAGATCCCGGCCGCTGGCAGGAGACGTTCGAGGTCCTGATGGGCCGCATCGCGGAACGGTTCGTCCGGGTGGAACCACGGCGCCCGCCAGGGGCATTCGTGCTCGGGTTGCTGTCCGACCTGCCACGCAAGAACTGCTGGACGCTCGCCGAGCACGTCGGAGACGCGAACCCGTACGGCTTGCAGCACCTGCTGTCGCCAAATGGGACGCCGTTGTCTTGCACCCCTCTGGACCGGTGGCACGACGGATCACCCCCGTCGTGCCACCGCTCGACGCCGAGGTGGTCCCTCGGCGGCCCGCGCTACGGCGCTGACCGCCCTGCCACCCCTCGCCGAGACCGCGCGGCGGCACCTCGGCGCCCCCGGCCTGTTCCACCGTCCCCGTTTCCGCATGAAGATGCACCACTGCCACCTCGCCCAGGAGGAGGAGGGGCAGGTGACCGCGCTGATCGCCAAGGCCGCCGAGGGCCGCGCCGCTGCGGATCTGTTGGCTGTGCACTCGGTCCGTACGGAACGCGCCGAACGGTCTGGCCGCCGCCCCCTGCTTCACCCCTGACGCGCTCGCCGAACTGCACAGGCTGCTCGTTGCCGCGGACCCCAACATGCCCGGCACCGGGGGCTTTCGGCGTTCCACCTCCAGGGTGACCTGGTCGGACGGGCGGTGTTTCGTCATGGCCGTGAGGCCGGCAAGGAACTGCGCGACCACGTCCGGCGCTGGTACGAGTGGGGCACCAGGACCACCTCGCCGCCCCTGGACGCGGCGGCGCTCAGCATGGTGCGGCTGCTGACGATCCATCCGTTCCCCGACGCCAACGGCCGACCGCGCGCCTGCTCGCCGAGTGCGACCTGTTGGCCGCCGGCCTCATGCCAGGACTCCTGCGCGACATCGAGGGCTGGCTCGAACACCGCCGCGCCGCACACGACGAGGCGGTGGTCGCCGCGGCGGAGGGACGGTGGGAGATATGGGGTGAGCTGTTCACACGGACCGTCGCCGACACGGCCCACCACCGGACCACGACCATCACGGCCTACGGCGCCCTGATCGACGAGGCGATCGAGCGCGCCGGCCGCGAGCCGGGCCATGACAGCCGTCCTGACCTGCCTGCATGAACGGACGTCCGGCGACATCACTGATCGTGCCATGCAGAAATCGAGGTGCCGTAGTCGGGCGCCCATCCCTACCCTCGGCCCCATGCGCCACGAATCCTCCCTGCTGAACGTCATTGATGTGGAAGCCACCTGCTGGGACGGACAGCCGCCGCCCGGATCCGTGAACGAGATCATCGAGATCGGTCTCACCGTCGTGGACGTGTCGGCACGGCGCCGCGTGTCCCGGCACCGCGTCCTGGTCCGCCCTGTCCGGTCGGCGGTGAGCGACTTCTGCACTGAACTGACCGGGCTGACGCAGGCCGAGGTGGAACGGGGCATCACCTTCGCCGAGGCATGCCGGATCCTCGTCGAGGAGTACGGGGCCGGGGAGCGCCCCTGGGCGAGCTGGGGCGAGTACGACCGTCGGCAGTTCGCTCGCCAGAGTCAGGCCGACGGGGTGGCCTACCCGTTCGGCTATCCGACGGAACGCACCCACACCAACGCCAAGGCCGTATTCGCCGCGTCGTACGGGCTGCGGAAGAAACCCGGCATGGACCACGCTCTGCAGATAGCCGGACTGCCGCTCGAGGGACGCCATCACCGCGGCGAGGACGATGCATGGAACATCGCGGCACTCGTCCTCGATCTGCTGGACCGCGGGGCATGGCCGGTCACGACCACAGTCGCCTAGCCAGGCCTTGGGGTGCTCGCCCCCACCTGGCCGCGTGGTGACGGCGCACGGCCCACAACGTCGCCGAACTGCTCGAAGGGCAGGGAAGGCGGACGAGGCGCTCACGGTCTTCCGCGCGAACATCCAGGGGCGCCCGGCGCAAGCAGGCTCGCCCATCGCCCGGCGCCGCAATGATCGCCGCGTCGCCCACCCCTCAGGGCTCTGGCCCACGAGGGCGACACAGCCGCGAGTCAGGCGAGACGGCAACCACCACGGCGCCGTTCCACGGAAACGACACAGGCACAAGCACAGGCACAGGCACAGGCACAGCCTCAACGGCTCCCACGAACCGCGCACCCGAGCCACCAGATCGCCGGTTTCCTACGACGTGTGCCGGGATGCGTGTCAGAGCGAGGCCGGAGCCGCCTGCCCCACGCCCCGGCGTTTGCGGCGCCATGCGTACAGCGCGAGTGCGACGAGCGTCATGGCGTACGGGATCGTCGATACCAGTTGGGGCGGCACGTCGAGCGTGCCGAGCTGTACGGCCAGGGCCTCCGCCGCGCCGAAGCCGAGGGCGGCGAGGAAGACGCCCCAGGGGCGCAGGCCGCCGAGAAAGACCGCCGCCAGGGCGATGAAGCCGCGGCCGGCCGTCATGTCCCGTACGAAGAAGGACACATAGCCCATGCTGAGGAAGACCCCGGCGAGTCCGGCGAGCGCGCCGCTGAGGGCGAGTCCGGCGTACTGGACGCGTCGTACCGGGATACCGACCGACGCGGCGGCGTCCGGCATCTCCCCGACCGCGCGCAGGTGGAAGCCGAAGGTCGTGCGGTAGAACAGCCAGGCGACGAACGGGGCGGCCAGGAAGGCCAGCCAGGTGATCAGGTTCTGGCCGCTGAGCACGGCCCCGAGCACCGGGATGCTCTCGATACCGGGCAGGGGGACGGTCGGCAGGGTGCCGCTGTCGAGGCCGGACGTACCGCCCTTGTCGTCCAGGAGGGTGTAGACGGCGTAGGCGGTGGCACCGGAGGCGAGGAGGTTGAGGCCGATGCCCGCGATGATCGCGTCGGCTCCGAGCTCCAGGCGCAGCGCGGCGAGCAGCAGGCCGAGGAGCGTGGCCACGGTGATCCCACTCAGGGCTCCCAGGGCCACGGAGCCGCTGTAGCCGGCGACCAGCGCGCCCGTGCAGGCGGCGGCCAGCATCTGGCCCTCCAGGGCGATGTTGCTGATGCCGGCGCGTTCGGCGACCAGTCCGCCGAAGGCGGCGAGCAGGTACGGTGTGGCGACCCGCAGCACGGCCGCCAGGAAGGCACTGCTCACGACGACGTCGAATACGGAACTCATCGGCCGCCCACCTGCTTCTGTGCCGCCTGCCTACGGGCGATCCGCCGCTTGAGCAGGTCCGGCAGGGCCTGTGCGGTGACCAGGAGCACGATGACCGCCTGGATGACGACGACGATCTCGGTGCCGACGTCGGTCTGTTGTTCCATGATGTCTCCCCCGGCGCGCAGGTAGGAGTAGAAGAGTCCGGCGATCACGACGACCAGCGGGTTGTTCCTGGCCAGCAGGGCCACCACGATCCCCTCGAAGGCGAGGCTTCCGGCGAGGCCGGGTTCGAGACGGCCGTAGACGCCCTGGACGAGATGGGCTCCGGCGAGGCCCGCGACGGCGCCGCCGATGACGAAGCTCCATTCGATGGCGCGGGGCACCCGGATGCCGCCGTACTCGGCGAAGTCGGAGTTGGCGCCGGTCATCCGGATGCGGTAGCCGAGCGGGCTGCGCGTGATGAGCAGCCACAGCGCGGCGGCGGTGAGCAGCATCAGGACGAGGCCGACGTTGGACCGGCCGAGCGGGATGCCGAACCAGTCGGTCAGCGGGGTGAGCACGGAGTCCTGCTGGACCCTCTCCGAGTGCACGGCGCTGCTGCCGGGCTCCTTCAGCGGGCCGTTGACCAGGTAGTCGTAGACGCGGACGACGATGGCGTTGAGCATGAGTGTCGCCACGATCTCGTTGGCGCCGAGGTGCGCCTTCATGGATCCGGGTACGAAGCCCATGCCCGCTCCCGCCGCGGCCGCGGCGACGAGCGGGACGACGACGGCGGCGACCGGCGGCAGCGGGAGGAAGATCGCGACGACGGCGGCCGCCAAGGCACCGGCGTACAGCTGGCTTTCGGCGCCCAGGCTGATCTGCCGGGCCCGGAAGGGGATGGCGACCGACAGGCCGAGCAGGGTGAGTGTGGTGGCGTCCTCCAGCCAGCGGCCGACCCGGAAGGAGCGCTCCAGCGGCCCGGTGAGCAGGGCCTCGTACGCCGCGACCGGATCCTTGCCGGTGGCGAGGATGACGAGGAAGCCGACGGCGAGGGCGGCCAGAACGGTGGCCAGGGTCATGCTGAGGTCGACGGCCAGGCCGCGGCGCCGGGTCGCCCGGTACTCCCGGCGGTCCTCGGTCTCGACGAGGGTGCTGGTCATGGGGTGGGCTCCTCACCGGCGACGAGACCTGCCGTCAGGTGCTTGTCGTCGTGGTGTTCGACGCCGAGCATGTAGAGGCCGACGTGCTTCTCGGTCAGGCCGGTGGTGTCGTCGAACCGGCCGACGAGCAGGCCGTCCTTGAGGACCAGCAACCGGTCCGAGAGCGCGAGCAGTTCGGTCAGGTCGGCGGAGATCAGCAGGACGGCGGCGCCGTTGTCCCGCGCGGCGACGAGACGCTCGTACATGAAGCGCATGGCTCCGATGTCGACCCCGCGGGTGACCTGGGAGGCGATCAACAGCCGTGGTGCGGCGGCGAGTTCGCGGGCGACGATCACCTTCTGCATGTTGCCGCCGGACAGCGCGCGCATGGGGACGGACGGGTCGGGGGTGCGGATCGCGTACTGGTCGATGAGCCGCTCGGCGTGGGCGCGCACGGCCTTGGGATGCAGGACGCCGCGGCGGGCGAGCGGGGGGCGGTCGTGGCGGTCGACGACGAGATTGTCGGCGATCGACTCGTCCAGGGCGGCGCCGTTGTGCAGCCGGTCCTCCGGGACGTACCCCACGCCTGCCATGCGGTGACCGGCGACGCCGAGGCCCGCGGTGTCGGTGCCGCCGACGTGGATCGTGCCGGAGGTGGGGCTGCGCAACCCGGCCAGGATCTCGGCGAGTTCACTCTGGCCGTTGCCCTCGATGCCTGCCACGCCGACGATCTCCCCGGCCGCGACGTCGAAGGAGAGGCGGTGCAGCGACTGGCCCGTGGGCGCCTCGTATCCCAGCCTCCGTACACGTAGGGTGACTTCGCCCCGGCGGGCCGGGACCCGGTCGACGTCCAGGGACAGGTCGCGGCCGACCATCATGGCGGCCAGGGAGCGCTCGGTGGCGTCGGCGGTGGGCACGGTTCCCACCAGGGAGCCGGCGCGCATCACGCTGACCTGGTCGCTGATCTCCCGTACCTCGCGCAGCTTGTGCGAGATGAACAGCACCGTCATCCCGCCGTCGCGCAGCCGTCGTACGGCGGCGAAGAGGTCCTCGGTCTCCTGTGGGGTGAGTACGGCGGTCGGCTCGTCCAGGATCAGCACCTTCGCCCGGCGGTGCAGGGCCTTGAGGATCTCGGTGCGCTGGCGCATTCCGACGGACACCTCGTCGATGCGCGCCTTGGGGTCGACGGCGAGTCCGGCCTCCTCGGCGAGCCGGGCGGTGGTCTCGACCGCCGCCCTCGCGTCGACCAGGCCGCGGCGGCCGGGCTCGACGCCGAGGACGACGTTCTGGGCGACGGTGAAGGAGGGCACCAGCATCAGGTTCTGGTGCACCATGCCCACGCCGAGCGCGATCGCCGAGGCCGGGCCGCGCAGGGTGCGCGGCCGTCCACCGATCAGGATCTCGCCGGACGAGGGCTGCTCCAGGCCGTAGAACATCTTCATCAGCGTGGACTTGCCCGCGCCGTTCTCACCGACCACCGCCCGGATCTCACCGGGTGGGACCGTCAGGTCCACGCCGCGGACCGCGCGCACCCCGTTGCCGTAGGTCTTCGTCACCGCTCGGGCGGCGACCGCCGGACCTGCGGCGTGCCATGACTCGTTCATCGTCGGGACCGTTTCGGTTCAGGCGGCTAGAGGGCGCTGGGGACCTTGACGGAGCCGGACTTCACCTTGTCGGCGGCCGCCTCCAGCTCGGTACGGATCTTCTCCGGCACCAGCTCCTTGAAGTGGTCGTCGTTGACGTAACCGACGGCGTCCTCGGCGAGGCCGACGGTCTCGACGGCGCCGTACTTCAGGGAACCCTTCTGGTCGTCCTGCGCCGCCTTGTACAGGGCGTTGCCGACGTTCTTGAGGATGGAAGTGACGACGGTGTTCTTCTGCGCCGGGTCGCTGAGGGTCTGGTACTGGTCGGAGTCGACTCCGAAGGCGTAGCGCTTCGCCGCGGCCGCGGACTCGAAGGTGCCGAGCCCGGAAAGCCCGGCGACCGGCCACACCAGCGCGGCGCCCTGGCCGTACATGGCGTTGGAGATCTCCTTGCCCTTGGCCGGGTCACCGAAGGGCTTGTCGCCGCCGACGTACTGCACGAGGACGTCGGAGCTCTTGCCGCCGGCCGCCTTGAATCCGGACCTGAATCCGACGACGAAGTCCTCGATGAGGGGGATTTTCACACCACCCATGACACCGGCCTTCTTGAGGGATTCGGCTCCCTTCAGGGATTTGGCGGCGATGAGCTTCTCGGCGAGGAATCCCGCGAGATATCCGCCCTCGTTCTGCTTGAAGGTCACGGAGTACACGTTCTCGCACTTGTTGGAGCAGGTGCCGTTCTTGCCGCTGTAGTCGACGGGCGCGTCGAAGACCCAGAACTTCTTGTCCGGGTACTGCGGGGCGAGGTCGCCGATGTAGTCGGTGACGTCGAAGGTGCCGGCGGCGAGGATGTCGTAGTCGTCGGCTGCGGCCGCGTCCTCGAAACCGGGCTCCCACTTGGTGCGGTCCGAGCCCAGTTCCACCACCTTGAGCTCGTAGCCGAGGTCCTTCGCGGCGCGCTTCAGACCCTCGTGGGCGGAGTCGAAGAACGACTTGTCGCCCAGCCCGCCGTTGATGACCAGTTTGACTCGGGGCTTGCCGGAGGCTCCCGTCGACCCGGAATCCCCGTCCGACCCTCCGCAGGCGACAAGTACGAGCATTCCCGCCGCCAGCGCCGCGGCGGCGCTCTTTCTATTTCTCATCTGCTTTCTCCTGATCATGTGTGGGCCGGTTCGGGGTGAGTGAGTGCATTGAACACTAAGAAGTGCAAAACGTTTTGGCTACGAGGTCCGGTTTCCGTTTGATTTCTGAAGCAAGAAATTCAGTCGGCGAGCAGGGCGTCGGCCGCTATGCGCACGGCCCGTGCGAAGCACGTCTCCCGTTCGGCGGCGGTGAGCTGCTCACCGGTGCGGAGGTGGTCGGTCGCGGTCAGAACGGCGAGTGCCTCCCCGCCCTCGGCAGCGGCGACGGCGTAAAGCCCCGCGGCCTCCATCTCGACAGCGAGGGTTCCCCTGCGCTCCAGTGTGTCGAAGACGGCGGGCCTGTCCAGGTAGAAGTGGTCGGTGCTGAACACCGGTCCGACGCGCACGGCTCCCCCGCCGTCCGGCTGCTCCTGTTCCGCGACCCGAACGGCGGCGCCCAGCAGCCGATGGGACGGGGCCAGGGAGAGTGTGACGCCGCTGTCCGGCAACCGGCCGACCTGCGAGTCGGTGTGCGCGGCGGAGGCGATCACCACGTCCCGCAGCGCCACCGTCGCCGGGATCGCCCCCGCCGTACCGACCCGGGCGATCCTGCGTACTCCGTAGTGGCGCAGCAGTTCGGTCGCGTAGATCGACATCGACGGGACACCCATGCCGGAGGCGAGGACCGACATGGGCTCGCCCCGGTGGGTGCCGGTGTAGCCGAGGATCCCGCGCACCTCGGTGACGAGCCGGGCGCCCTCCAGGAACGTCTCGGCGATCCGGCGCGCACGGCGTGGGTCACCCGGCATCAGCACGAGGGGGGCGAAGTCGCCGGGCGCGGCGGCGATATGCGGTGTGCCGTGAGCGGGCATCACAGCTCCGCTCCGGCGAGCCAGCGCACCAGCCGGTCCCACAGCTCGGCATAGCCCTCCCATTCCAGGAACGGGGGCGGGGCCCAGTGGGGCGCGACATCGGAGGTGAACGCCGCCGACCGGCCCGCGCCGTGCCCGCCGACGACGAGCAGCGGATGCCCGGCGCACTCGGCCAGCAAGGACGCCTCCGGCCGTACGGTGACCTCGTTGAGTCCGAGCAGCGAGGGCCACAGCCGCTCCAGCCCTCGTACGACAGCGTGATCGGCCACCACTTCGGCCACGGCCCCGGCCGGGAGCTCCACCCGGTCGTCCCGGTCGACCATCGCCACCGGCAGCGCGTCGGCCAGTGGTGTACGCCCCCAGCGTGCGCGGGCGTCGATGCCGCTGAAGGTCAGATAACCGCCGATCATCAGCACCCCGCCGCCCCGTTCCACGAAGGCCCGGACCAGCTCGGAACGGTCGGGACAGGGGATGGAGTGGCCGAAGGTCTGCGGCGGCAGCTGGAAGCTGTTGGCGCCGACGTCACTGATGACCACGACGTCGTACTCGTCGAAGCCGCCCACGGAGTCCGGGACCCGGGTGGCTATCTCGTGCGCGGGGACGTACGTCACCTCGTGTCCGCGCGAGCGCAGCGCCTCGAGGAAGACGTCGCCGCCCTCGGTGTACTCCGCGGTGTGGAAGGCGTCGAAGCCTTTCTGATGGACCGTGTACGTGAACCAGGACTCGCCGACCACGAGGACTCTGGGCATGGTGAAATCACCTTTCAGAAGGGGGATTTGGGCACAGGGGTGGTGCGACACCGCGTCCTGCGGGACAGGCGGGAGGGATCAGCGGGCGGCGGGCGCCGTGCTGCCGCGCACCTTGAGGGTGACGGGGAGGGTGTGCCGGGAGGCGGGCGGGACCTCGCCCCGGGAGACGTACTGGAGGAGCTGCGCGGTGGCGGTGCGGCCCACGTCGTAGGCCGGCTGATGGACGGTGGTCAGGGGCGGGTTGATCTGGGAGGCGGCCCGGATGTCGTCGAAACCGACCACGGAGATGTCCCCGGGGACCGAAAGTCCGGCCTCGGTGAGGGCGGCGAGGGCACCGAAGGCCATCAGGTCGTTGGCCGCGAAGACGGCCGTGCTGTCCAGGCCGCCCTCCTCGACCAGTTTGGCGACCAGGCGGTAGCCGGAAGCCTCCTTGAAGTCGCCGACGCGTTCGACGACGTGACCGCCAAAGGCCCGCACGAAGCCGGCGGCGCGTGCGACGCCGCTCCGCAGCCCGCGCGGACCGGTCAGCATCAGCACCCGGCGGTGGCCGAGCTCCCGCAGATGCTCGCCGACCAGCCGCCCGCCCGCCTCATGGTCGGCGGTGGCGATGAGCGCACGTTCTAGGCCGTCGACCTCCTCATCGGCGAGCGCGATGGGGAACCGGCCCATCAGGGCCTCCAGCCGCCGGCGCGAGGGCGAGGATCCCGAGGCGTACACCATGCCGTCGACGAACCGGCTGCGGATCATGCCGAGGTAGCGGTCCTCGCGGTCGGCGTCGAACTCGGTGTTGCACAGGATCAGCCCGTACCCCAGGTCGTGGGCGGCGTCCTCGGCGCCCTTGGCAAGTTCGGCGAAGAAGGCGTTGCTGATGTCGGGGATGAGCAGGCCGATGACGGAGGTGGAGCCGGCCTGGAGGCTGCGGGCCAGCGAGGCCGGGACGTAGCCGAGCCGGTTGACGACGCTGCGGACACGGGCGGCGGTCTGTTCGTTGACCGGCCGGTTGCCGCTGAGGACATGGGAGACGGTGGTGGGGCTGACCCCCGCGGCGGCGGCCACATCCTTGATGGAGGCGGGCCTGCGCACCGCCGGCCGATCGTCGGCTCTGTGCTGGCCGTACGACTCACGGGTCATAGTGCTGCACCACCCTTCCGTGGGAGGTGTCGAGGATCCGAGCCACCCGGGAATCGGCCTCCGCCAGCAGTGCGGGCTCGTCCACGGTCAGCAGGCGTCCGTCACGCATCAGCACCCGGCCGTCGACCACGACCGTGCGTACGTCGCTGGCGCGGGCGCTGTAGACGAGTGCCGCCCGCGGGTCGTGCAGGGGACGGCAGTGCAGCCCCGACAGGTCGACCAGGACGATGTCGGCGCGCATGCCCGGCTCCAGCGCCCCGATCCGGTCCTGCAGCCCGAGAGCCCGGGCCCCGCCGCGCGTCGCCAGGCGCAGGGTGTCGGAGACCGTCATCCAGGTGGCGTCCCGCACCGCCTGCTTCTGGGTCAGGGCGACCAGCCGCAGCGCCTCCCACACGTCCAGCGTGTTGTGTCCGGCGGCCCCGTCCGTGCCGACCGCGACCGTGACTCCGGCGTCGAGCAGGTCCCGGACCGGGGTGAGCGGGGACAGCGCGTGCTTGAGGTACACCTTGGGACAGCAGGCCACGGCGGTCCGTTCGGCATGCTCGGCCAACAGCGGCAGGTCCTGTTCGACGATGCCGCAGCCGTGGGCGATGAGGGCGCCCGCCTCCAGGACCCCGGTCTCGTGCAGCACCCGGATGGGTGTGGCGCCGCGCCGCGCGAGGCTGGACTCGGTCTGCTCCAGGTGTTCGGCGGCGTGGATGTGCAGGCGCAGTCCGAGTCGCCGGGCGTGTCCGGCGAGGGCCCTCAGGTCCGTGTCGTCGACGGTGTACGGGGCGTGCGGCCCGAGCGAGACGGTGACCCGGCCCCCGGCCGTGCCGTGCCGGGTCTCTGCGAACCGCACGGTGGCTTCCAGGGCCTCCTGACCGTGGCTGCTGAAGTAGGTGGGCGCGATGTCGGCCCGCAGGCCCGTCTCGGAGACCGCCTCCGCGATCCGCTCGGGGAAGAAGTAGTGGTCGGCGAAGGTCGTGACTCCTGAGCGGATCATCTCCGCGCAGGCCAGCAGCGCCCCGGTCCGCACGTCGTCGGGGGTGAGGTTGGACTCCATCGGCCAGACCCGCTCGTTGAACCAGCCCTCGACCGTCACGTCCTCAGCGGCGCCCCGCATCAGCACCATCGGACTGTGCGTGTGTGCGTTGACCAGGCCCGGGACCGCGAGCAGACCCCGCCCGTCGATCACCTCGGCGGCGTCGCTCGGATGCACGCTGCCGGTCGGCCGTACCTCCTGGATACGGCCGTCCGCCACGACGATGTCGTGCGACCGGAGGATCTCGCACTCGCCCTCCGCCGGAATGCGCAGCACATCGCACCCGGACACCACAAGGCCACCCGACGCAGCGGCCGCTTTCTCGCTCATGGCCTCAAGCTAGGGATGCAAAACGTTTTGCACAACCATCATCTTCCAGGCATATCGGATGCAAGTCGGGGTGGTCCGCGCGCCGACGACGCGTCAGGCCGGTCATGGGTCAGAAGAGGGCGGTGAAGAGGCCGACCAGGAATGCGGTCACGAGACTCAGCACCAGGACGGCGATGAGCCCGCCCAGCCCCGCGAACAGGTATCCCTCCGCGTTCTCGAGCCTGGCGTGCCGCGCGCAGGCGAGCAGCCAGGCCGACAGCGTGAGGAACGGGACGAGCAGGAGCCCGGCGACGGTACCGAAATCCAGGACGGCGGAGCCCGACAGTTCGTACGCCCGTCCCCTCGCAGTCCGGACCTCCACGGCCGTACCGGACGGGTATTTCTCGGCGGCCGACTGCAGCAGGATCCCGCGGGCCGGCTCATCCGCTCCGCGCGAGGCGTACGAGCCCGTACAGTCCGTGCCGGACACGTTCCCGTCCACATCGTGGGAGTCATGGCACTCGGTGATCAACACGACACCGTCCACGGGCCCGAAGCCGAGCACCGCGGACAGCTGCGGTCCGGACACCAGCCAGACCAGCCACCCGGCGAGGGCCAGGCTCACCACCCCTCCGACCGCGGCCGCGCCCCGCGCCAGCCACCGTCCGGCACCCCGCATGGTCAATCCTCCTGAGCTCACGTCGTACCGTCCTCGTACTGGCCGAGGCAGCGGAGGCCGCCTTGCCAGGGGCGGAAGCGTCCTTTACGGGGGGCCTCACCCGACCCGTCCGCCGCCACCTCGGTGACCTCGACGGCGGGAAGAGCCGGCACCTCGGCAGAGCGGCGGACGATCAGCAGCGGCGCCCCGACCAGCAAGGCTTTTTGACCTACCGTCAACCTCTCGACTCTCATCGCCGTGGCGTCAGGTGATTCGCCCAAAGGCTGGGCGACGGTGGCTGGATCGGCGTCAGTGGAGACCAGTGGCGCTGATGACCGGCTCCCGGCAGACGCCGTGCACCCGCAGGCTGCCGCCCGGCTGGTAGCTGCGGCGGGCCGCCCCGACCGGGGCCGGGTCGGGGGTCGCTGCCGCCAACAGGTCTTTCACTCTCCCAGCCACCAGTCGTCGACGGCATCCGGATGCGGGGGCAGCGCGCCGTTGCCCTCCGGGGCTCCGAAGGCCGGATTGACGCCCAGGGCAACGTCCTCGCCGCCGCGCAGCACCACACGAGACGGTGCTCCGATGTATTCGTTCTCCACGCAATAGCGGGTCTCGGCATAGGCACCCTCCATCGCGTTCTTGAGGGTGAGCAGGTCCAATACCTCGGGCCCCCCTTGAACTCCCTTCACCAGCCCGCGCACAAGGGTCTCGGTGAAGGGATCATCGCTGAACCCGAAACTCAACGGTCCGGCCAGCACGGACACGCCGGGGGCCGTCGTGGCCAACGCCGACGCAGCTACGTCCGGGTAGCCGCACTCAAGGATGCCGACGAGGCGGGCCGCCTGACTGGCACTCATGATGTCGGCAACCGCTTCCAGGCTGACACCGGTGTCTTCCAGACGGTACGGGTCGGTGCCCCCGACGCCGAGGAACAGACGTTCCTCGTGGTAGAAGCCCTTCCCGGCGAACTGGAACAGCAGCACGTCTGATGCCGCTTCTGCGGCGTGCCGGACGGCACCGAGGACATCGGCTGGGCGCTCCGGGTCCAGGAGCAGCGTGGTGTCTTCCCGGCGGAACGCGCCACCACCGGATCCCTCACCGGTGAGCGCCTCCGTTGCCAAACGGCGGGTCACGTCCGCCGCCTCGGAAGAGCCCAGTCCGAAGCTGGAGCCGACCAGTACCGCGCGGGAACGCTCACGGGCGGGCAGGAGAGCAGGACGCAGCTGATCCGAAGGGGCTGTCATACGGGCTCCTCGCAGGTGCGGGTCGGCCGCGACGGACGCAATGACGCGCTCGACGAGTGCAACCGTGGCCGGTGGTTCGCGGTGCCATCATCTCGGAATCTCTTCCATTACACGCCTCCCCCGCCGGACTGAGACCGGCAGGAGGAGGGGAGAACCGTGTGAAGCGGTCTGTGATCACTGCAGCCGAATTCACCTTTCCCCTTCGGGCCGACCTCGACAGAGGAGGAACGAGATCACGTAAGGGCGTCTTCCATGGCCGGGATGAGGAGTCGGAGCAGGTCCTGACCGATTTCGTCCTGCACGAACTGCGGGTAGTCGCCGTCGCGGGAAGGGACCACGTCAAAGAGGAAGTGCCGGGCACCCACCGTGAAAGCGAACATCATGGGTTCGTCGTCAGCGGGCCAGACTCCGAACGACTCTCCTTTTGCCATGCCTTGAGGGATCAACTGCACGCCCGGTGCCCCCAGGCGGTTGCGGTAGTCCTCTCGACTGACTTCCTGGACGCTCGCATAGGAGGTCGGGTTGCCCCACGTGCACCCCCATGGGCGCTTGCCGTCGACGGGGTCGGGACGCGTGCCCACGAAGGCCTCGTACTTGCCATAGCGACCGAAGATCCCCGGTAGCTCTTCCGTGTCCATCAGCGAACACGCGCTCGCCTGCTGAGTGGACACGGCCTTCGACGAACCCTCCTGGCTCGAAGAGCCACCGGGTCCGGCCGTCGAGCAGCCCGCTACGGCGAGAGCTCCTACGACGAGGGGCACAGTCCAACGATGCCTCCTCCGCCCTGACTCTGTAGGTGCCTCACGCATCCCAGCCGTCCGAAAAGAAGCGGCCGCTCTCCGTGTCGGCGCCCACGTCCTGCTGTCCGTCACCATGTCGATCCGTCCCTTTCGCTTGCCTGATGCTCAAGGCGCCGCCCGCCCCACGACATGGCGCTACGGGGCGCCCGCGCCCCGAGGTCAGTGATCCGGTCGGCGAGTTCGGTCGCGTCCGACAGCACGTCGTGGACGGTGGTGCGGAGGCCGCCCGCTCCTTGGCCGACAGCGGACGCAGAGGTGTCAGCTCCCAGGGCAACAGGCCCTGAGCGACCTGCCAGGTACGCGCGTCGGCGGCGAGGATTCTTCCGCACCACGCGACGTCGGCCGCGCTGGTCGCCGCGACCGGGGCGCGCCCTCGCAACCGGCCCAGCATGATGGCCCCTTCCAGGGATCTGGCTACCGACATCTGCCTCCTCGCCTTCCGGGTCCGCGACTGCGTACTGCGCCCGCTCGTGGCCGAAGCCAAGGGCACCATGCCCGAAGCCGCGCCGCTCCGAATCCGCCGATCGTCGGCGCCTCACCGTCCGGCCAGGGACTCCCGGATTCCCGGACCGGGCCGGAGCGGGGATCTGCTGTCCGGCGTCCGACCTGGGCCGACCCGCGTGCCGCCGACTTCGGCGGGAGACGGCGGCCCGGCGGCTCCGGCAGGCCGTGCCAGGCGGGACGTCCGCTGTCCCCCGGAATCCGAGCTGGTCACGTTCACACCGCTGTGGCTCTTCCCCATCCTCGTAGGCCTGACGGGCCGATCGACGTGGCCGCTCCTGTCCGTCCGTCGCCGGCGGGCTGCCGAAGTCCGCCCGGTCGGGGGAGGTTCTAGGGAGCGGCGGTTGGTTCCTGGGACCAGTCGGCCAGCAGTCGCTCGGTCTCGCGGGTACGTGGGTGGTGGGTGCCCTGGACCCGGACCATGTCGGCTAGCACGGCGGTGAGTTGGGTCACGGCGGTGGTGTGGTCCCCACCGCTGTACAGCAGTTCGGCCCGCTGCTGGCGGATGCGCAGGGACCGCGGGTGGTCGGCGCCGAACACCCGCTCCACCGTCTGGTGAAGCCGCCCGAGTTGTTCCACTGCCGCGAGGGTGTCTCCGGCGACGCCGCGCCAGAAGGCCAGGTTGGTCTGGCAGGTCAGGGTGGTGGGGTGCTCTGTGCCCAGCCCGGCTTCCGCGTCGTCGGCCGCCGTGACGAACTGCTCGACTGCCAGGTCGTGGTCTCCGGCGATCCCGTGCCAGTAGGCGAGGTTGTGCCGGGCGATGAGGGTGTCGTGGTGCAGCCGGCCGAGAACGCTGACCAGTCCGTCGACCGCCTTTTGGTAGGTGGCGACGGCCGTCCGCACGTCGCCCGTCTCCCCGATCCACCGGCTGAGGTCGGACAGGACTCGCAGCGTCGACGGGTGCCGTGGCCCGAGGCTGCGCTCCAGGTCCCGGGCGAGTGCGGCATAGGCGTCGCGGGCGCCGACAGCGTCCCCGGACAGGCCGCGGCACAGGGCGACATGCTCCTCGGCGGCCGTCACCAACGGATCGTGCGGGGCGAGCACCGCCCGAGCCTCGGCGGCCAGGGCGTCGAAGTCGGCCAGGGCGGCGACGATCAGCCCCGTCTCCATCCGCCAGCGTGCCTCGTGCAGCCGTATGGACAGCGTGTCCGGATCGGCCGGACCCAGACTGTTCTCGGCCTCGCGCCGGAGGTCCGCCAGCAGCCGTACGGCCTCCGTCGTGTTCCCCAAGTCGCCTTCGGCCTGTGCCACTTGCGCGCGCACCGTGAGCAGATCCCGATGGTCGGCGGGGAGTTGCCGCCGGGCCCGGTCTGCGAGCTGCGTCGCCATGGTCCGTGCCGCGTCGTGACGGCCCAGGCCGGCCAGGTGCGTCCCCAGCCTGCGGAGCAACGGGTGCATTCCGGCGTCGTACCAGAGGTGGTCGCCGGCGTGGGCCAGCAGTGCTTCGGCGCAGCGGTACAGCACGGCCGTGCTTTCGGGGGCGCAGTCCGGCGCGGACCACACCTCTTCCAGGGCATCGGCAGCCGCCGTGGCGATCGCCGCGCGGCGGTCCGGCCGTACGCCGTCGCGGACCACCCGCTGGACCAGCGAGTGCACCTCGACGACGGCAGTGCCGGACGGTTCCTGGTGGGTGACGGTGACGAGGCTCAACCGGTGCAGGGCACGCAAGGCGAGCAGGTTGCTGCGTGCGGGGAGCGCGCCCGGCTCAATCAGTGCGCCCTGCTCGGGGGGTTCGCCTCGCTCGCGGCAGCGGTCACCGTCGAGCCATGCGCGGGCTGTTGAGCTGAGCAGGACCTCCTCCGGAATGCCGTCGGGCGCCAGCATCGAGATCAATTCGAGCAGGGCCCGAGCGGCTCCGGGCGGAGCCAGTGACTCCGCTCGCGCCAGGGCGAGTTGGAGGGTGCTGGTCACCGTACCGCCGTGCTCGTCGGCGGGGGACGACGACGGGAACAGACCGGCGAGGTTCTCCCGCTCGTCGGTCAGGAGGTTCAGGTACGAGGGCAGGTCCATGCCGGTGTCGATGAGGAAGGCCGCCGCCTGGGAGAGGGCGAGCGGAAAGTGCCCGAGCACCGAGGTGAGGGCGACCAGGTCCTCCGGGCGGTGCGCCGGGAGCCCGGCCGGTCCGGCGGCGGTGTCCGGATCCAGTGACAGCCGGTCGGCCAGGTACCCGGTGGCCTCCTCAGCGGTGAACACACCGACGGGGATCACGCGGACGCCCGGACGAAGCAGTACGGCGTCCCGCCGACGGGTGGTGACCACGGCCCGGCCGGCGTCGCCCTCCGGCCACAGCCCGGCCACTTCGCCGAGGTCGTCGACGTCGTCGAGGACCACGAGCCAGGACGTCGCGGTCGACCGCAGCCAGGCGAGGAACAGGTCGGCCTGCGTCTCGTCGTCGCTGCCGGGGTCGGTGCCGGGCGTGGCGCCCTCGCCGGTGACGCTCGCCCGCGAGAGCGCTCGCCAGGCGCGGGCATAACCGTCCAGCACGGAAGCACGGTTGTCGGCGGCCACCCAGAGCAGAAGCTCGCTTCGCCGCTTGGCACGGTGGAACGCCGCCGCGGCCAGCTGCGACTTGCCGACGCCGCCCGCACCGGTGAGCAAGATCCGCCGTACGGAATCGTCCGCCAGGCCATCGTCGATGCGCTCGGCGAACTCTTGACGCCGGCGCAGCGCGGCGGCATCGCTCGGCGGACGCCCGATGACGATCGGCGCCTGCACACCCTGCGGCCGTGCGGTGATGCGCTCCCGCAATCCGGTGGCGAGGCGGTCGCTGCGGTGCTCCCGCGCGGCGCGCCACAGGCCCTGCCAGCGCGCCACCGCCGTCCGGTCGGCCGCAACGCCACCGGTCGCCTGCTCGACGGCGCGCACCAGGGCCATCACGGCCTCGAACTGGCGGGGCACCGACCGCCCGCTGGTCCATTCGCCGAGCCGACGTGCGTCGACGGTGACCCGGCGTCCGGACGGCAGCACCACCGCGCTGGCCCGCCGGGCCAAGGCATCGTCCGGCACGTCCGGCAGCCTGCGACGCAGTCGGGTCAGTTCCGCCGCGAAGACGAGCCGAGGATCACCGGTTCCGTGCTCGCCCACCTACGGCGCCCCTTTCAGCCGACTCCACGCAAGGACTCCGCCTCCGGGCAACCTCGCCTGTGACGCGGGCCGACCAAGCGCGACCGGGCGGGCAACGTCACTCGGGATGTCCCCACACCTGCGAACGTCCGCAAGCATGGTACGAGCCCGACGCAAGTACGCGCGGCGCCTGGACGAGTTCGCTGCTCAACGCCTGCGGGGCAAGCAGGCATGAGGAATTGCCGCCGAGCGGATCGACGTCCGTGAGATCGACGGTTGTGCAAAGGGTTTTGGATACCTAGCTTGTGCGCCATGGATGAGCGAGCGTCCGCCCCGACCCCAGGACGAGCGCCCGAGGACCGGTACGCCCGCCCGCGGCCGTCGGCGCACACCACGCCTCGCTCTGACGCTGTTCCAACGGGCCACTGAGCGGCCCACCCACACCCCAGCCGACACAGTCCGCCCCGGTCAACGGCCGAGGGCTGGGCCCACCCTTGTCTGTCGGCCCTTCACGCCCTGCCCGACCACCTCTCGGAAAGCCTGGAAGGACCACCATGCGACACAGACTTCGAACGCGTGGCAGACGCACGCTCGTGGCCGGTCTCACCGCAGCCCTGCTCCTCGGCGGAGTGGCCGTCGCCGGCGGGTTCGCCGCGGAGCCCGGTGGTACCGATGCCGTCGAGCAGCACGGCATACGGTTGCTGGACACCCTGACCGTGCCCGCCGGGACGAGCGAGTTCGGCATGCCCTTCGGGGGGCTGTCCGGCATCGACTACGACAGGAAGTCCGACGCGTACGTCGCCCTCAGCGACGACCGCTCGGAGAACGGCAAGGCCCGCTTCTACACCCTTCGACTGCCGCTGGCCGGTACCGGGTTCGCGCACGACGAGCCCGACCTCGACGGCCTCACGGTGCTGGACGACACCACCGGTGACCCCTTCGCGGCCAAGCAGGTCGACCCCGAAGCGATCCGCTGGACACCGGGCGGCAAGAGCCTGCTGTGGACGAGCGAGGGTGCCTCCTCGTCCGGGCAGCCCGCCTTCGTCCGCGAGGCGAGCACCTCTGGCGGCTACGAACGTGAACTGCCGCTGCCCAAGGCGTACGCGCCGGTGAAGTCCGCCTCCGGAACGCTCATCTCGGGCGTCCGCAACAACCAGGCCCTGGAAGGCCTGACCCTCTCCCCGGACGGCAGCAAGGCCGTCACCGTCACGGAGAACGCCCTCGTCCAGGACGGCCCCGCGGCAGGGCTGACGGCCAAGAGCCCGTCCCGGCTGCTGGTGATGGACCGCGAAACCGGAGCCGCCGAAGCCGAGCACGTCTATGAGGTCGACCCGATCTCCGACGCGCCCACCGCCCCGCTGCCCGCCCCCGTCGGCACCTACTCCGCGGACCGGGGAGTCTCCGAGATCCTCGCGATCAACGAGACCGACTACATCACCGTCGAGCGGTCCTTCGCCTCCGGAGTCGGCTTCTCCATCCGCCTCTACTGGACGAGCACCATCGGTGCCACCGACGTCGGCGGCAAGGAGAAGCTGTCCGGCTCGGAAAAGCCGATGCCGAAGAAGCTGCTGTACGACTTCACCACCACCGGCACCGACGCCGACAACGTCGAGGGCATCACCTGGGGCCCGACCCTGCCCGACGGCTCCCGTTCCCTCGTCCTCGTCGCCGACGACAACTTCGGCTTCAACGGCAGCGTCACCAAGTTCCACCTGCTCTCCGTCCGCCCCGGGCTGCTCGCCGCCCACACCCCGGACATCAACGGCGACAACGCCGTGAACGGCAAGGACCTGGCGGCCCTTCCCGGCGCCGGCCCGGCCGGTGACCTCGACGGCAACGGCCGCACGGACGGCAAGGACATCAAGCTCTGGACGTCGTACACCCGCAACTTCCCCACCGCGCCGAAGCCCGCTCGGACGGTCGACGTCCAGCTGCTGTCCTTCAACGACTTCCACGGCAACCTGGAACCGCCCACCGGGCGGGACGCCAGCCTCGGCTCCAAGCTGGACCCGAAGTCCACCACGGTCGGTGGCGTCGAATACCTCGCGACCAGGCTGAACCAGCTCCGCGAGGGCACCGAGGCCTCGCTGACCGTCGCCGCCGGCGATGTCATCGGCGCCAGCCCCTTCCTCTCCGGACTGTTCCACGACGAACCGACCGTCGAGTCCATGGAGAAGCTGCACCTGGACGTCACCAGTGTCGGCAACCACGAGTTCGACGAGGGCACCGAGGAACTGCTGCGCATGCAGTACGGCGGCTGCCACCCGGCGGACGGCTGCTACATCAAGGACGAGCCGTACGACGGTGCCGCGTTCCCCTGGCTCGCCGCCAACGTCATCGACCGCACCACCGGTGAACCGCTCCTCGCCCCCACCTGGATCAAGAAGGTCGACGGAGTCCAGGTCGGCTTCGTCGGCATGACCCTGGAGGGCACCCCTGAGGCCACCGGCCAGTCGGGGATCAAGTCCGTGCGCTTCCTCGACGAGGTCCGGACCGCCAACGCGGCGGCTGGGAAGCTGCGCGAGCAGGGCGTCGAGGCCATCGTGGTCCTGCTGCACGAGGGCGGCATCCAGGCCGGCAGCTACGGCCAGTGCGACGGAATCTCCGGGCCGATCGTCGACATCGCGAAGAACCTGGACCCGGCGATCGACGCCGTGGTCACCGGCCACACCCACCAGCCGTACATCTGCTCACTGCCCGACCCGGCGGGCAAGCCGCGCATGGTCACCTCGGCCTCCTCCTTCGGCCGGGTGGTCACCGAGACCCGGCTGACCGTCGACCGCCGTACCGGCGACGTCGTACGCGACCAGGTCGCAGCGATGAACCACCTCGTCACCCGCACCGGCACCAAGGACGCCGACCAGACCGAGGTCATCGCCAAGTGGAAGGCCCTCTCCGCGCCCCTGGCCAACCGGGTCGTCGGCAGCGTCACCGCCGACATCACCCGCTCCGAGACCCGCGACGCCGAGTCCGACCTGGCGAACCTGGTCGCCGACGCCCAGCTCGCGGCGACCTCGGCGATGGACAAGGGCGGGGCCCAGATCGGGCTGATGAACCCGGGCGGGGTCAGGGCGGACCTGGTGTACGCCACCTCGACGGGCGGCGAGGCACCCGGTGAGATCACCTACGCCGAGGCGTTCGCCGTGCAGCCCTTCGCCGGGTCCCTGGTGACCGTGGACCTGACCGGAGCGCAGATCGAGAAGATCCTTGAAGAGCAGTTCAACGACTCCGGCACCCGAGCGCCCACGCTCGTCCTGGGTGTCTCCAAGGGCCTGACCTACTCCTACTCCCGCAGCGGCCCGGTCGGCGACCGTATCGACCCGGCGTCGATCAAGCTCAACGGCGAGACCCTGAACCCGGACACCACGTACCGGGTGGCCGCCAACACCTTCCTCGCGGCGGGCGGCGACGGCTTCACCACCTTCGCCCAGGGCAAGAACACCGTCGGTGGCGGTGACGACATCGCGGCCCTGACCGCGTACCTCACGGCCAGTAGCCCGGTCACCCCTCCGGGGACCGACCGCGTCACTGAACTCCCCTGACCGCCTGAGGGAGTTCCCGTGGATGGCTTCATCGGCGGTGGGCCCTGGCGGGCTGGTGCCGGTGATGGCGGTGCCAGGCGGGCCGGTGCAAGACGTGGCCGAGGTCCCGGCGAGGCCGTAGAAGGACCGCGCCTCGGAGCACCGTGAGCAGCAGTTCGCGGGGGCCGGTGGGAACGAGCGCGACGTCGATGGCCGGGGACGGCAGGGCGGCAGGGCGGCAGGGCGGCAGGGCGGCAGGGCGGCAGGGCGGCAGGGCGGCAGGGCGGCAGGGCGGCAGGGCGGCAGGGCGGCAGGGCGGCAGCGGATGGTGGACTCGTCCGGTGAACGGTCACCCGGACCTGCCCACACGGCCAACTTCGCCAACTGGCCGCGCGACCCGCCCTGCGACTGCGCGTCCTCGGCCGACTGGATCCCGACCGCTCGGCCACCCTGCCGCGCCTCGCGGTGGGGCCCGTGCCCGGTGCGGCTCATCGCGGAAAGAGCCGGCAGACGCGTCAGGAGGCGGGCGGCGCCGTACTTTCCCTGACCTTCAGTTCGACCGGCAGAGTGTGCCTGGACGAGGGCGGTACCTGGTGCCGTGCGACGTACTTGAGAAGTTGTGCGGTCGCGGTGTGTCCCACGTCGTACGCGGGCTGATGGACAGTCGTCAGGGGTGGGAAGACCAACGAGGCTGCCCTGATGTCGTCGAAACCCGCCAGCGACACGTCCTGCGGCACGGACACGCCTGCCTCGCGGAGTGCGGCGAGGGCCCCGATGGCCATCAGGTCATTACCGGCGAAGACAGCTGTCTGTTCGAGGCGGCCGGTCGCGAGAGCTTCTGTTATCAGGCGGTATCCGGATTCTTCCTTGAAGTCGCCGACTCGTTCGACCACCTCGCCTTCGAATGCATCCACGAACCCGGAGCCGCGCGCGCTGCTGCTCCGGAGGTCACTGGGGCCGGTCAGCATCAGCGCACGACGATGCCCGAGTGTCCTCAGATGCTCTCCGACCAGGCGTCCCCCACCCTCGTGATCGGCCGTCGTGATGAGGGTGGCTTCGAGCCCTTCGACCTCCTCGTCTGCAAGGGCAATGGGAAATTGACCCACCAGGGCGTCCAGCCGCTGTCGTGACGGGGGCGAGCCGGCCGCATAGACCACGCCGTCGACGAAACGGCTGCGGATCAGACCCAGGTAGCGGTCCTCCCTGTCACTGTCGAACTCCGTGTTGCACAGAATGACGCCGTAACCGAGATGGTGCGCGGCGTCCTCGACGCCCTTGGCGAGCTCGGCGAAGAACGTGTTGCTGATGTCGGGGATCAGGAGGCCGATCACCGAAGTGGAACCTGCCTGCAGGCCGCGCGCCAAAGAGGCCGGCACATACCCGAGGCGGCTGACCACACTCCGGACCCGGGTGGCTGTCTGCTCGTTGACCGGCCGGTTGCCGCTGAGCACATGCGAGACCGTCGTCGGACTGACACCGGCCGCAGCCGCCACGTCCTGGATGGACGCGGGCCGGCGTCCGTCGGCCCGCCTCGGCGCGGCATTCTGTGGGGTCATGGTGCTGCACCGCCCACCCTGTCCGGCGGAGCCGGTGGCCCCTTGCTCACACAAGTGAGCGTAATCATCCGCCGACGCTCCGCACAATGAAAGCGCCCGCGTGGACTCTTCCGTCCGGATCTTCGTGAATTCCATCCAAAACGCTTTGGGTGTTGTGCAAAACGTTTTGGAAATCTAGCGTCGAAATCGAAGTCGAAAGGCGATGCCCCCGGAAGGCGAACCGGACCGACCCAGGTCGGATCGCCAGACACACGTCATCACCCAGCGTCACAGCCGCACGAACGCACGAACCATGCTTGCGAGAACGCCATGACATCCCTGACCTGTGTTGCATCTCCGGAAGCTGCCCCGTCCGAGAGCGTATGGCTGCTGGCGACCGCGACAGCGGCCCCCGCCATGGCCCGGCGACACGTCGCTGAGCAACTCCGGAACTGGAACCTGAAGACTCTGATCAGCGATGTCGCCTTGATCGTCTCCGAGCTCGTCACCAATGCGATCACGCACGGGGGCGGTCCCGTTCGGCACTCACTGCGCCTGATGCCCCTTCCGGACCGCACGACGAGCCTTCGGGTCGAGGTCGTCGACAGCGGGCGAGGGTGGGACGGCCCCGCTCCTCACAGCCCATTCGCCGATGCCGAGGAGTGCCATGGTCGAGGGCTCCACCTGGTCGACGCGCTGGCGGCGGAGTGGGGGCACGAGGTGCTGAATGACGGCCACACCGTATGGGCCGACCTCGCCGTCCCCGCAGCGGTGTGAACGAAGACCTGACGGGCTGGTAACTGCTCCTTCGCGGGAGATGCGGATCGGTGCGCGCCACCGTCCTCAGCTGCACCTCGCCGGCGAACGAGACCCTTGCATCGCTGCGCAGAGCACACGCAGCGCGACCTCGCCATGTTGCACCAGGCCCGATCCGCAAAATGACCTCGCGGCGTTTTCGGGCACCCATGGGCCCTCTCCAGTCGGGTCCGTCCCACATCATCGGCGCGCGGTAACCACTCTTGAGGCGCTGATGCCCAGTGCGAATTCCGCATTCGAGTGGCGCGGGGGCGAGCGAGCGTCCACTACTTTGCCGACCAGTCGGCGGGGCCAGACTCGCAGCCAAGTGCCGCGCCAGGGCGGCGGAGGCGCCGTCATGCCCGTCGGTCGGGAAGCTCGATCTCCGCCCAGATGGTCTTGCCCTCGGCACGATGGCGCGTCCCCCAGCGTTGCGCGAACTGGGCGACGAGCAACAGGCCCCGGCCGCCCTCGTCGAAGGTGCGGGCCCGTCGCAGGTGCGGGGCGGTGCTGCTGTTGTCGGACACCTCGCAGATAAGCGTGACCGCGTTGATCAGGCGGAACCGGATGGGCGGTTGCCCGTAGCGGATCGCGTTCGTGACGAGTTCGCTGGCCACCAGTTCGGCGGTGAACGCAACATCGTCCAAGTGCCATGCGGCCAGCCGGGCCAGCACATCCGCACGGGCGCCGGCCACCGCGGTGGGGTCGGACGGCACGTCCCAGGTGGCGACGCGGCTCGTGTCAAGGGCCCGGGTGCGGGCGACGAGCAGGGCGACGTCGTCCTGGGGCTGTGCGGGCAGCAGCGTCTGGATCAGGTCTTCGCAGGTGGCCTCCAGCGATCCGGAGGGCTCCTCGAGGCACCGGCGCAGCAGCGCGAGGCCGCTGCCCAGATCATGCTCCTCGCCCTGGACGAGGCCGTCCGTGTACAGCGCGAGGAGGCTGCCCGGAGGCAGTTCCCACTCGACGGTCTCGAAGGGCAGACCGCCCACGCCCAGTGGAGGGCCGGGAGGAACGTCGGCGAAGTCCACCTTGCCGGCCGGCATGACGACGGCGGGCGGCGGGTGGCCCGCGGTGGCGGCCGTACAACGGCGCGAGACCGGATCGTAGACCACGTACAGGCATGTGGCGACGGGACCGATAGGGAGGTCGAGGTCGGGGTCGCGGCCCGCAGCGGTCTCCTCCTCGGCCGCCACGTGGATGACCAGGTCGTCGAGCTGAGTGAGGAGTTCGTCGGCGGGAACGTCGACATCGGCCAGGGTGCGCACCGCAGTCCGCAGGCGACCCATGGTGGCGGATGCCCGCAGCCCGTGGCCCACCACGTCGCCCACGACGAGGGCGACCCTGGCGCCCGACAGGGGGATCACATCGAACCAGTCGCCACCCAGTCCCGCCCGCGTGCGGGCCGGAAGATAGCGATGAGCCACCTCGACCGCTTCCTGGGCGGCGAGCCGGCGGGGAAGGAGGCTGCGCTGCAGGGCCAGCGCCGTCTCGCGTTCGAGGGTGTAGCGGCGGGCGTTGTCGACGGCCACGGCGGCCCGCGCACCGATCTCCTCCGCCAGGAGCACGTCGTCGTGGGTGAAGGTCTCCTCGCGCCGGTGCCGGGCGAGGACCGCGACGCCGAGGGTGATGCCGCGGGCGCGCAAGGGAATGACCATGACCGAGTGGATTCCGAACGCCCGGACGACTTCCGCCCGTCGGGGATCGGCCTGCTGCCAGTCCTCGTAGTTTTCGTCCACGGTGCGGTGCACCGAGGGTCTGCCGGTCGCCAGGCAGCGGACGGGGGGTGTGTAGTCGGGGTACTCGTCCACGTCTCCGGGCCGGGCCAATGCCTCGGGCACGCCGGGCAGGAGGGACTGTTGCGCCGCTCGGCGCAGGGCCACCGTGCCTGCCGCGGAAGGCGTCGGCTCGACTCCGCGGAACAGGGAGTCCAGCAGGTCGACGGTGACGAAGTCGGCAAGCCGGCCCACCGCCACGTCGGCCATCTCCTGGGCCGTACGCATCACATCCAGGGTGCTGCCCACCTGTGCGCTGACGTCGTTCAGCAACGCGAGCCGCTCCCGGGCCAGGTGTTGCTCAGTGACGTCGAGGGCGGACAGCTCCAGGAGCCGTACCTGCCCTGCCGGACTCCTGAGCGGGGACACGGTGATGGACCAGACCCCCTCTCGGGCTTCCGGCCGGGCTCTGCCACGCACATGGAACTGCTCGGCCTCGCCTGTCATGAACACCTGGCGCATGCCGTCCTCGACCGCATGGCAGATGTGGGGCGGCAGGATGTCGGTGACACGTCGGCCGCGCATCTGCTCCTCGCCCAGGCCGAGCTCCCGTTCGGCGCCGGCGCTCGCCCGTACGGCTCGCAGCTCGAGGTCGTACACCATCACTGGCAGATGGCACTGCGCGAACGCGCCCTCCGCCGTAGCCAGGTCGGGCAGTGGCTGCTCCGGTGGCGTCGCTACGACGAGCTGCTGAGCGTGGCCCTCGCCGTCGAACCACGGATACGCGCGCAGCTGCACCTCCACGTGCCGACCGTCCCGGTGCCGGAGCAGGGTCGTCGTGCTCCGCTCACTGAGGGCCGCGCGAAGACCTCTCACCATGTCCGCGTCCACGCCGAGCAGACGGATGACGGAGCGCCCAATGGCCGCCTGACGCGGGTAGCCGAGCAGGCGCTCGGCCCCCGCACTCCAGCCCGTCACGATCCCCTGGGCGTCGACGACGGCCGTGGCGGAGTCAGCCGGATTCGGAACAGTGCCGGAGCCGTTGTCTAGCGGGGTGGCATCGCGCATGATCATCGCCCGTTCTGCCCCTCGGGACACCTCTCCATGTGGCCCCCGGCACCACTTCTGTCGGCCCCTTACAACACTTCTACCGTTCTTCGCTCGTGATCGCGCGCCAGGGAAGGAAAGTCGCAGCTGAGGGCGGTTGAACCATGGTCCCGACCGGGGTCTGTGGACCGCCGACCGCCTTCCGGCCGCGTTTGCCTGGCGGAGACGGGGGTCGCTGCGGGCGACCAACGGCGAGCGCGTCACCGGCGACCCCAAGACCCGGGCGGGCAGACGCACCGTCCACCTGCCCGACTTCCTGCAGTCCGAGCTCCGCCGCCACCTGCAATGGCTCGCACCTGTGCCCGGACGGCGCGTCGGCCCGTCTTCGGCGCGAGCGGCTCCCGGCATCGGCGCGCTTGCCTGCACACGACCGCCCTCGCCGCCCATGGCAGGCCCACCGCCGGTCCGGGCCCCGACGCCCACGTCAGGTCGCGGGCAGCGATGGCAGGGGCCGGCCGGCGATCTCCTGTGCTTCGGCGTGCGTCATGCCGAACATGCGCAGCAGACGGGTGGCCAGTTGATCGGAAACCTGCTCGGCGTCGAGGTCCGGGCGGGTCTCCAGCAGGTGGAGCACTCCGAGCAGGGCGCCGCCGACCATGGCCACGGCGGTGTGCGGGTCGTCGATGTCCAGCCGTCCGTTGTCGGCGGCGGCCTGCAGGTCTCGCATCGCCCGCGGGGCCAGGCCGCTGTCGGAGGTCAGGTAGGGCATACCGGTGCGGACGAGGATCCTGGCGATCTGCGTGTGGGTGCGCTGCAGCCGGCCGGTCAGACGGACGCTGGCGGCGAAGATCTCCGCGGGGTCCTTGAGGTCTCCCACGAGGGAGTCCATGAGGATGCCGTGTTCCTCCAGGGTGAGGGCGACGGCGGCGTCGAACAGCTCGTCCTTGCTGGTGAAGTGGTTGTAGAAGGAGCCGAATCCGACGTCCGCCGCCTCGGTGATCTCCTGGATGCTCACGTCGGTCCGCCCCTGTTCGGCGAGGAACTGCTGAGCGGCGGCGATCAGCGCGGCCCGGGTACGCGCCTTGCGCCGGTCCAGACGGTTGGGTGCGCGGCTGGGCGTCCGGCTGTTGGCCTTGCCCTGTCGGTCGATACTCATCCATCCACCTTACCCATTGAAATCAGTTCTGATTATTTCATCACCACTGATAGTCATTGACACGATTGTCATCTGGACTGATTCTCTCATCACTGCTGACTGGAGCTGCTCGCGGGAGCGGTCCGGTCGGCGCCTGTCCAGGACTCAGGAGAGCCGATGAGTATCCAGGTCGTCCGTACCACAGACGGCTGGTGGGTGGAGAGCGGCACAGGACGGCTGCACCGCGTCGACACCGACGCGGACACCACCGCCGGCCTGCTCGCCGACCGTTCCGCCGTGCAGCAGGCGGCCGCCCGCGCCGCAGCCGACCCCGACGCCGGGCCTTTCGTCGGAGAGGCCGAGCTGCTGTCGCCCGTCACCACCCCCTGCCGGGTCGTGGCGCAGATGGTCAACTACCGGTCCCACGCGGTGGATTCCGGATTCGACCCGGACACCGTTCCGCCGGCGTTCTTCCGCAAGGCGTCCGGATCCGTCAGCGGGCCCTACCAGGACGTCGTGCGTCCACCGCACGTGCGCTTCCTGGACTACGAGGTGGAGCTCGGGTTGGTGATGGGCGCCGATCTGCCGGTCGGCACCGAGGTCACCGACTCCACCCTGGCGGAGTTCGTCGCCGCGCTGGTCGTCGCGGACGACGTCAGCGCGCGGGACCTGCAGCTGCCCAAGACGCAGTTCTACGAGTCCAAGTCGTACCCCACCTTCACCCCGCTGGGCCCCCGACTGCTCCTGGTCGATGCCGACGATCTGGCCCGCCTGCCGGACCTGCGGCTCACGCTGCAGGTCAACGGGGCCACCCGGCAGGACCGCACCGCCACGGACATGATCGTCCGACCCGCGCGTGCCCTCAGCCTCCTGGCCCGCTTCCAGAACCTGCAGCCCGGTGACGTCCTGCTCACCGGAACGCCCGGCGGCACCGCCCTGAAGTCCCCGGGCAGGCTCCTGACCACGCTCGCCGCCCTGCTGCCCCCGCACAAGCGCTGGCAGAAGTTCTTCGCCCGCCAGCAGGCGAACCCCGACTACCTCGAGGACGGCGACGTCGTCACAGCCCGTATCGCGACCGACGACGGCGTACTCGATCTCGGCGAGCAGCGCACGGTCGTACGCGCTCGCTGAAGGCTCCCGGGACCCCCGCCCGGGACCGGCCGGCCCGGTTCCCCGTACCGGGCCGGCCGCCTGACCCCCGCCCCTCACCCTGCAAAGGCGCACCGGTGACACTCACACCCACCGACCTGCTGTGGCCCGCCCCGGACAGCATCGCGGACCTGTCCGCGATCGAGGCTGTCCCGCTGCATGAGCGCGGCCTGCCCGCCACCACCTACGACACCCTGATGCGCGCCGCCCGCCTGTGGCCGGACCGCCCGGCCCTGACGGTGCTGCCCGATGCCGCGCGCTTCCTGCGCCCCGTCGCCGCGACCTTCGCGCAGCTGCGCGACCAGGTGCACCGCACGGCCAACCTGCTGCGCTCGCTCGGCGTCACCCGCCGCGCGGCCGTGGGTTTGCTCTCGCCGAACACCGCGGAGCTGCCCGGCGCCCTGCTGGCCGCGCAGGCTGCGGGTATTGCCGCCCCGGTGAACCCGGGCCTGGCGTCCGAGCACGTCGAGCAGTTGCTGCGGCGCGGCGGCGCGCGGGTGCTCATCGCCGCCGGCCCGCAGCTGGATCCGCAGGTGTGGGCCACGGCCCGGCAGGTCGCCGCCACCTTGCGGCTGGACGCACTGCTGGCCCTGGCCCCCACCCTGGCCGACGGCCCCGCCCCCGCCCTGGACCCCATCGAGGGCGTACGCGTCGGCTACCTCACGGAGCTCGCCGCGTCCCATCCCGCCGACCGGCTGGTGGACATCGAGCCCCCAGCCGCCGACGACCTGGCCGCCTACTTCCACACCGGCGGCACCACCGGCACCCCCAAGCTCGCCGCGCACACGCACGCCAACGAGGTCGTCGACGCCTGGACGGTGGCCGCGAGCATCCCTCTCGACGAGGACTCGGTGATGTTCGCGGCGCTGCCGTTGTTCCACGTCAACGCCCTGATCGTCACCCTGCTCGGCCCGCTGCTGCGCGGTCGGGGAGTGGTGTGGGCCGGGCCGCTTGGCTACCGCGATCCTGAGCTGTACGGCGTGTTCTGGAAGCTGGTGGAGCACTACCGCATCGCCGCCATGTCCGGCGTGCCCACCGTGTACTCCGTCCTCGCCCAGGTCCCCGTCGACGCGGACATCTCCAGCATGCGGTTCGCCGCCGTCGGCGCCTCCCCGCTGCCGCCCGCCGTACGGGAGTCCTTCGAGGAGCACACCGGCATCCCGCTGTGCGAGGGCTACGGGCTGACCGAGGCGACCTGCGCCTCCGCCCTCGGCCTGCCCGGTCACACCCGGCCCGGCAGCGTCGGGCGGCGCCTGCCCTACCAGCAGGTCAAGGCGGTGCGGATCGACCCGGACACCGGCGAGTGGCACGACCTGCCGCCCGGCGCCACCGGGGTGCTCGCCGTCAGCGGCCCGGTCCTCTTCGCCGGGTACGTCGCCGAGCACACCACCGACGGGCCGCGCCTGGAGAGCGCCGGGAAGATCCGCGACGGCTGGCTGGACACGGGCGACCTGGCCCGCATCGACGCCGACGGCTTCGTCCACCTCGCCGGCCGCGCCAAAGACCTGATCATCCGCGGCGGCCACAACATCGACCCCGCCGCGATCGAGGACGCCCTCCTCGCACACCCCGAGGTCACCGCCGCCGCGGCGGTCGGCCGCCCCGACCCGCACGCCGGCGAGGTGCCCGTCGCCTACGTCACCCTCGCCCCCGGCGCCCGGGCCGATCCCACCGAGCTGCTCACCTGGGCCACCGAACGGGTCCCCGAACGCGCCGCCGCCCCGCGGGAGGTACTCGTGATCGACGCCATCCCGCTCACCGCTGTCGGCAAGCCCTACAAGCTCGGCCTTCGCCTGGACGCCACCCGCCGCGCGGTCCACGCCGAACTGGCCGCCCAGGGCGCGGACTGCGACCCGGAACGCATCCTGTGCCGACCGCACGACGGGGGCGTCCGCGTCACGGTGCCCGCCCCTGCCGACGAGGCGGTACGGCGCAAGGTCACCGCGGCCCTCGACCGGTACGCCCTGCACTGGCAGTACGCCCCCAGCAAGTCACCCGAGAGAGAAGCCCCATGAGCACCACCGCCATCGTCTTCGCCGTCCTCCTGGCCGGGATCTTCCTCCTGCTCGGGTCGGCCAAGCTCGCGGCAGTCCCCGCGATGCGCCAGGCCGCGGCCCACGTCGGCATGACCACCACCCACTACCGCCTGCTGGGTGCCCTGGAGGTGGCGGCAGCGGCCGGTCTGCTGGTCGGCCTGCGGATCACCGCACTCGGTGCCGCAGCATCGGTCGGCCTGGTCCTGCTGATGGCCGGAGCCGTCGTCGTCCACCTGCGCAGCGGCGATCCGGCGGCCCGCTGCCTGCCGGCCGTCGTCGTGGGTGCCTTGGCCGGAGCCCATCTCGTCGTGCTGGCCGGCGGCTAGCAGCGCCGCCGCCTGGGACCCGAGGAGCATCACGATGAGCCGCGTCGGCGTCCGTCGGCATCTGCCGCCCTGAGGCTCCCCGCGATGGCTGGCGTAGCACCGCCTTGGCCCGTCGAGGCCCTGTGCGGCCTCTGAATCGACACCACTGTTTCCGGCAATCCCTGCCGCGCTGTCCGGGCTGCCGACGTCCGCCCGCAGCGACCGGGCGCCTCTCGCAACCGACCAGCGTTTCGCATCCGCACTCGCCGCCGCTCGCTCAACCGCGAACGGGACCGGCGCCCCGCCTCGGATCAATCGACCGGGGAAACGCCCTTGGCGCTCTTCCCCGCCGCTCCTGAGCCGTCCCCACCCCATGGCCCGAGCCGTGACACCCCATGGCCCCGAGCCGTGACACCCCATGGAGTACCCATGAACGACATCGACGTCCCCGTCCTCGTCGTCGGCGGAGGCGGTGCGGGGCACCGCCTCCATGCTCCTCAGCCGCATGGGCATCGAGTCCCTGCTGGTCACCGCCTGGCCGAGCACCTCCGTCCTGCCCAAGGCCCACGTCCTGAACCAGCGCGCCATGGAGGTCATGCGCGACGCAGGCGTGGCCGAGACCATCTACGCCGCCTCCACCCCGGCCGAGCAGCTGGCTGGAGGACCCCGACGGCCATCGCGTGGCCCTGGCCCGCCTGGTCCGACCCGGCCGCCTGCTGCTGATCGCCGGAGAGGACGGCCAGGCTTGGTGCGAGGCCGCCGAGAAGATCGCCGCCGAGAGCGGGCTGCCGCTGGACGCCATCCGGATCGGCCACCTCGACGGCGACTACCGCGACCTGCGCTCCACCTGGACCGCCGCCCGCGGCCACACAGCGCAAGGCGCCGTCCTCGTGCGCCCGGACCGCTTCATCGGCTGGCGCGCCCACGGCGCGGCCACCGACCCGGTCGCCGCACTCACCACCGCACTGGACTGCCTCCTCGCCCGGTAGGAACCGCTCACCTGCCGTGCCACCCGGCCTGCCGATCACCGCCGCGGTCGGCGCGCCGGACCCCAACACTCACCCTGACCCTCACCCCCGCCTCGCCTCCGGGGCACCGCGGCACCCACCCCACCCCGCCACAGGGCCTGGAGGCCACAGGAAGGAATCCGCCGTGAACGACCCGACACCCACCCCCGTCGTCCCCACCGCCGACGCCCATCAAGGTCTGCACAGCGAGCAGGGCGCCCTGCGCGGGGAGCACCCCGGCCGCGCCGCCCAGCCCGTCATCAAGGTGGTCGACCTGGCCTGGCTGGAGTTCACCAAGCCCGACCTGGATCGCGCCGAGACCTTCGCCCACGACTTCGGGTTCACCACCGCCGCCCGAACCGACGACACCCTCTATCTACGCGGCGCCCTGGCCGGACCGCACTGCCTGGTGATCCGCCGCGGCCCCGCCTCCCGGTTCATCGGCCCCGCCTTCCAGGCCGCCGACGCCGCCGACCTCGCCCGCCTCGCCCGCGCCACCGGCCACACGGTCCGGCCCCTCACCGAGTACGGCGGCGGCCGCGCCGTGGACCTGCTGGACCCCTCCGGCATCCCGGTCCGCGTCGTACACGGCGTCACCGAGCAGCCCGCGCGACCGCTGCAACAACCCCTCGTCCTCAACACGGGCACCACCACCGCGGCCGCACGCATCAACGCCACCCAGCGCCCGCCCCGCACGCCCTCCCAGGTACAGCGCCTGGGCCACGTGGTGCTCTCCACCCGGGTCTTCCGACGCGCCCTGGACTGGTACCTGCAACACCTCGGCCTGATCGTCAGCGACTTCCTCTACCTGGACGGCCAACGCGACCGCGGCCCCACCATGGCCTTCATCCGCTGCGACCGCGGAAGTGAACCCGCTGACCACCACACCCTGGCCATGCACCTCGGCCCCGACACGGGCTATGTCCACTCCGCCTACCAGGTCGCCGACCTCGACGCACTCGCCACGGGCGGCGCGTACCTGCGCGAGCGCGGCTACCACCACTCCTGGGGCATCGGCCGGCACATCCAGGGCAGCCAGATCTTCGACTACTGGCGCGACCCCGACCGCTTCATGCTGGAGCACTTCACCGACGGCGACGTCTTCGACAACACTCTCGAACCCGGCTGGGCCGCCATGTCCGCCTCCGGCCTCGCCCAGTGGGGCCCGCCAGCCACCCGCGACTTCCTCGGCACCACCCCCTCGCCCGGGGCGCTCCTCCAAGCTGTCTCCGCACTGCGCGAGGACAACGAAATCGACCGCGCCCGCCTGCTGGGCCTGATGAAAGCCCTGAGCAAGTGAGCGCCGCCGCCACGGAACATGTACCCGTCGTGGTCATCGGCGGCGGACCCACCGGGTTGACCGCCGCCACCCTCCTCGCCCGCCACGGCGTGCCCGCCCTGGTCCTGGAGCGCCACCGCGCCCCGTATCCGCTGCCGCGCGCCGTCCACCTGGACGACGAGGTGCACCGCATCCTCCAGGCCATCGGCATCCACGAGACGTTCGGCACGATCTCCCGTCCCGCCCGCGGCATGCGGCTGCTGGACGGCACCCACCGGGTGCTGGCCGAGTTCCGCCGCGACAACCCGTCCGGCCGCTACGGCTTTCCCGAAGCCAACATGTTCGACCAGCCCGAACTCGAACAACTGATGCGGGACAACCTCCGGAATCACCCGCTGGTCACGCTGCGCGGAGGCATGGAGGTCACCGCCGTGAGCTCGCCCCCGCACGGCGCTGCTCCGGTGCCGGTGACTTTCCGGGACGAGGACACCGGCATCACCCGCACGATCCTGGCCGACGCGGTCCTGGGCTGCGACGGCGCCAACAGCCTCATCCGCGCCTCCATCGGCTCCCGGATGCAGGACCTCGCCGCCGCCCAGCAGTGGCTGGTCGTCGACGTCCGCTGCCGCCTGCCGCTGTCCGCCTGGGACGGCGTCCACCAGATCTGCGACCCGCAACGGGCGGCCACCTACATGCGCATCGGCGAGGACCGCTACCGCTGGGAGTTCCGCCTGCGCACCGGCGAGCAGCCGGAGGAACTCACAGACCGCGCGCGTCTGCTCGCCCTGATCGCCCCCTGGACGCCCGGCATCCCCGAGACGGAACTGCACGTCCTGCGCACCGCCACCTACACCTTCCGCGCCCAGGTCGCCGACCGCTGGCGCACCGGCCACATCTTCCTGCTCGGTGACGCCGCCCACCTCACCCCGCCCTTCATCGGGCAGGGGATGGGCGCGGGGATGCGTGACGCCCACAACCTCGCCTGGAAGCTCGCCCGCGTCCTCACCGGCCGCGCGAGCGAGGCTCTGCTCGACACCTACCAGGCCGAACGCCACCGGCACGCACGGCAGTTGATCCGCACCGCCGTGGCCGTCGGCGCTGTCATGACCGGCGGAGGAACGGGCACCGCACTGGCCCGCAACGCCGTCCTGCCGGCCCTCTCCCGCCTGCCGGGCGCCTCGGATCTCGTCCTGTCCGCCGTCAGCCCGCCGCTGAGACCGGGCCCTCTGGCCGGCTCCCGCCGCCGGGGCCACCCTCGACCCGGGACGCTGTGCCCCCAACCGCTGCTCCCCGACGCCGACGGCGCCCCGCGCCCGCTGGACGACCTGCTCGGCGAGGGCTTCGCGGTCCTGGCCACGGCGCCGCTCAGCCCGGCCCTGCACGCGTTGGTACGAGCGCTGGACGCCCACGTCATCCACCTCCACGCCCCCGGCCGACGACAGCCCGGCACGGGCGGCACCGACCATTGCGCCGAAGCCGATCCGGGCACAAGCGCCCTGGTCCGCTGGATGGGCACCGCGGGCGCCGTCCTGCTCCGCCCAGACCGGGTCGTCCTCGCCACCGCGGCCCGACCCCGGCGCCCCGGCCCCCCGTGTGGGGACGACCTCGCAGCCGCGGCAGCGGCCTGGTCACCCGTGTTGTGCAGCAGCGGCAGTACGGCCGAAGTCACCCCAACCGTGGCCACGCAGCCACCGTGACGGTGGCTGAGCCCGCATCGCGGAGGAACTCCCCGTCCCCGACGGATACCAGGGTGCCTATGTCGCCGTCCAGACCGGCATCGAACAGAAGGCTCTCACCGTCTGGTCCTCGTGCTTTGTCCGACCTGGCCAGCGCCGGTCCGATACTCGTTTGAACTTCAACGACACGTGAGGGAATTTTCATGACGCCCCCGCGCCTCCGACACGCGACACAGGACCGGGGCAGGGTGACGATGGAGGTGAACTGATCCGACCACACTATTCCTGGGAGGAGCAGGCACCCTGACATCCCCCTCCGAATCTCCAGGCGCCCGCCCGCGTGGCACCGAGCCACAAAACAGCTCCGCCACCGAAGTCCTCGACGCCTTGGCGAACATGGGGTGGCAGATCCTGCTCACCATGGGCCTGGCCACCATCGGTCACACGCCGTCAGGCTGCGAGTCGAAGCCGGCCGCCGCGCTCCCGGCGCAACCCCCGAGCGGCGGCCTCTGTTCCGCTCTCAGCCGCATCCCCAGCACTGACCGCAGGCCGCCTCACGTCATCATCGATGCGCCTGTCGACGGCGCTCCGTCGTCACCGCTTGTGACTCCGTGGGGTCTTCTCGACAGCTCACGGCTGCTGCCTGCGCCACGGAGCAGCCATGCGACAGGCGACAGGGTGACGGCGACCCGCTGTTCGCGGGCGTGGGCCCGGCGCAGTTCCTGATTCAGACGGTGCAGCTCTCCGGCCCGCGCATACGGCTCGGCGACCATGCCCTGCGCCCGCTCGGTCGGCTCCTCGCCGAGCGGGCGTGCCCGGGAGGAGTGGACGAAGGCCGTGACGTCCGCTACCTGTTGGATGATCCACTCCACGCTACCGTCTGGTCCGCAAATGGGGGTGTGGATCACGGACCACCATCGCTCCTCGAACGCGCGCGGCCGGTTGGGGACGGGAAGGTCGTACCGAAAGCAAGCTCTGCCGGTGTATCACTCAAGAACCGGCAAGAAATTGGCAGATTTACCAACAAGAACACTACTGCCGAACAATCACGGCAGCGCCACGATCGGACGTGCTCGCCAAACCCATCAGCGGCCACCTCGAAAGTGATCCACTCAGGGGCGTCACTCCGCAGCCCCTACCGGCGATAAGCCAGACGCACGGCAAAGCCCTGACCAGCTCTTTCGCAGAGACACTTCCGCCTGACAGAAGCCGCCTTGCGCGGCAACCACACCCGTCAGGACCCTGATTCCAACCACGGCACGCGGGGCGACGACGCCCCGCCGACAGGGACGGGAACCCCCATGCCTCACATGACCGCCTTCGCCAGGAACCAGTGGTACGTGGCCGCCTATGCCCATGAAGTCGGGCGGGAGTTGCTCGGCCGGACGATCCTCGGTGAGTCGCTCGTCTTCTACCGGACGGAGGAGGAGGGCACGCCCGTCGCGCTGCACGACCGGTGCGTGCACCGGCGGTACCCGCTGTCCGAGGCCCCCACCCGGCTCGACGGCGACCGGATCGTGTGCGGTTACCACGGCTTCACGTATGACACCACGGGCACCTGTGTGTACGTGCCGGGGCAGAAGCGCGTGCCACGGACCGCGCGGATCGCCTCGTACCCGGTGGTCGAGCAGGACTCGCTGATCTGGGTGTGGATAGGTGACCCGGCGCTCGCCGACCCGCAGACGATCCCCCGGGCCAAGCACCTGGACTCCCCCGGCTGGGTGACCGTGCGCGGCATGGAGCCGATCGACGCGGACTACGGGCTCCTCGTCGACAACCTGCTCGACCTGTCCCACGAGACGTATCTGCACGGCGGCTACATCGGCACCCCGGAGGTGGCGGAGACGCCGATCACCACCGAGGTCGACGAGGGCGCCGGCATCGTCCGGGTGAGCCGGCACATGGACGACGCCGAGTGCCCGCCCTTCTACGCCAAGTCCACCGGGATCACCGGCCGCATCACCCGCTGGCAGGACATCGAGTACTTCGCCCCCTGCCTGTACCTGCTGCACAGCCGGGTCGCCCCGGTCGGTGTGGTCCCCGAGGCGGACGGCAGCGACCCGGGCGGCTTCCACACCGAGGTCACGTACGCGATCACCCCGTCGACGGACGGCAAGGTGTACGACTTCTGGATGGTCTCGCGGGACTGGGCGACCGAGGACGAGGAGGTCACCGAGTTCCTGCGGAACAACAACCACACCGTCGTGATGCAGGACGTCGACGCGCTCAACCTGCTGCAGAAGACGCTCGGCACCGAGCGCACCGGCTACCAGGAGCTGAGCATCAACATCGACACCGGCGGTCTGGCCGCCCGCCGTATCCTCGCCCGGCTGGTCGAGGAGGGCGCGAAGCCCGTGGAGAAGGTCCAGTGAGCACATCCCCCACCGCCGCTTTCCGGACGGGTGAGATCTACCGCATCGACTGGCTGCCGGGCACCGACCTCCTGCACGGCACCTGTCACTGCGGACGCGAGCACACCTCACAGGACCCGATCGAGATGTGGGAGTGGATGCTCGCCCACCCCCAAGGACACGAGCCGCAAGGAAACAGCTCATGACCTCGTCATCGTCCTCGTCGCCCTACGAGGCCGAACTCATCGTGGAAGCACGCGAGTTCGCCGCCGATGGCGTCCTCGCCCTCACCCTGCGCCACCCCCTGGGCGAGGAACTCCCCGCCTGGGAGCCGGGAGCGCACATCGATGTGCTGCTCGGACCTGAGCTGGAGCGCCAGTACTCACTGTGCGGTGATCCGGCGGACCGGTCCACCTGGCGGATCGGGGTCCTCCGAGAGCCCGACGGGCGTGGCGGATCGGCCTTCGTGCACACGGAGTTGAGCCAGGGCGACAAGGTGCGGGTGCGCGGGCCGCGCAACAACTTCGCCCTGGAGGCCGCTCCCCGCTACCGGTTCGTGGCCGGCGGCATCGGCATCACGCCGATCCTGCCGATGCTGGCCGCGGCCGAGGCGGCGGGCGCCGAGTGGTCGCTGCTGTACGGCGGGCGCAGTCGTGTATCGATGGCGTTCCAGGCCGAGTTGGCCGCGTACGGGGACAAGGTGACCGTCGCTCCGCAGGACGAGACGGGACTTCTCGACCTGGGCTCGGTGCTCGACGAACTGCCCGAGGACACCCTCGTCTACTGCTGCGGTCCCGGCCCGCTGCTCGACGCGGTCGAGGAGCGCTGTCCGGGGCGGGCGCTGCGGGTGGAGCGGTTCCAGCCGAAGGAGCAGGAGACCGGCCCGGACAGCGAGTTCGAGGTCGTGCTGGAGCGGTCGGGGAAGACGGTGACCGTGCCGGTCGGGGTCTCCGTGCTCGACACCGTGCGGGCCGCCGGGGTCGAGGTGCTCTACTCGTGCACGGAGGGCACCTGCGGGACGTGCGAGACGGATGTCCTGGACGGCACCCCCGACCACCGTGACTCGGTGCTGAGCGACGAGGAGCGCGAGGCCGGGGAGACCATGCTCATCTGTGTGTCCCGGTGCCGGGGACCGCGGCTCGTGCTCGACCTGTAGTACCGCCTCCGCGGGCCGCGCCACCGCGACCGGCCGCGCGACCGGCCGGGGCCGGACGGCCGCCCGGGGCCGTGGCTCCGGCGCGGCCCGCGGTCGTACCGGCCACGCCCAGGTCGGCCTCGATCCGGGCGACCGTGGCCAGCAGCTGCGGAAGCAGGTCACGGCGTACCGACTCGACGGAGTTGCGGCTCGCGTGGGCGGGGATGTTCACCGCCGCCACCACCTCGCCGTCCCGGTCCCGGACCGGGGCGGCGACCGACCTGAGCCCCTCCTCCAGTTCCTGGTCGACGATGGCGTATCCCTGGCGCCGTACCCGGCGCAGCTCGGCCCGCAGCCGGTCGACGGAGACGAGGGTGCGCCGGGTGAGGGGCCTGAGGTCGGCACGGGCGAGCCGGGCGTCCGCCTCCTCCTGCTGCAGATGCGCGAGCATCACCCGGCCGGCCGAGGTGACATGGGCCGGGAATCGGGTGCCCACGGTGATCGACGCGGTCATGATGCGGCTCGTGGGGACCCGGGCCACGTACACGATGTGGTCGCCGTCGAGGACGCACAGCGAGGACGGCTCCCCGATCTGCGCGGCCAGCCGCTTCAGATGCGGTTCGGCGAGGTCGGCCAGAGTGAGGCCCGACAGGTAGGCGTAGCCGAGTTCGAGGACGCGCGGGGTCAGCCGGAACAGCCGTCCGTCGGTGTGGACGTATCCGAGGTCGGCGAGGGTGAGCAGGAAGCGGCGTGCCGCCGCCCGCGTCAGCTCGCAGGTGCGGGCGACCTCGCTCAGGGTCAGCGCGGGGTGCTCGGCGTCGAAGGCGCGGATGACCGCGAGCCCTCGTTCGAGGGACCGGACGAAATGTGGTGCGCGGACTCCGCCGGGCTCGGCCGGATCTGGCATCGTCGCCTCCACGAGGACGTGCGAACACGCACGGGACCCCCGCTCCGACGCACGGAAAATGCGCTCGGCACGCACGTCGGTGCGTTCTGCGCACGCTAGGAGCACACTTCTGCAACTGTCAACGGGCGTGCGCGGCAAGGGCATTGACCCACGAACAGCCACGTTCTACCTTCCCGCTGAGCACTTCTGTGCGGTGTGCGCACAGTCCGTCGAAGAGCGGTCCCGTCAGGGGGAGTCATGCGTCGTCTGCTCATCGGTCTCGCGGCCGGAACCTTGTGTGTCTCCGCGACGGCCTGCGGTTCGTCCGACTCGTCCGGGGACGGGGACTCGGGGCCCGGCGGCACCACCACGGTCAAGATCGGTGTCATCCCCATCATCGATGTGGCCCCGATGTATCTGGGCCAGAAGAAGGGCTTCTACAGCGCACGCGGGCTCAAGCTGGAACCCACCCTCGCCCAGGGCGGCGCGGCGATCGTGCCGAGCGTGGTCGCCGGACAGGTCGACATCGGATTCAGCAACATGACCTCGCTGCTGGTCGCCCGGTCCAAGAACATGCCGGTCACGGCCGTGGCGAACGGAGTGGCGTCCACCGGAGAGCAGGGCGCCGACTTCGCGGGGATCGCCGTGAAGAAGGGCAGCCCGCTGAAGTCCGCGAAGGACCTGGCGGGCAGGAAGGTCGCGGTCAACACTTTCGGCAACATCTGCGACACCTCGGTCAACGAGTCGGTCCGCAAGGACGGCGGCGACCCGTCGAAGGTGGAGTACGTCGAGATGCCCTTCGACCAGATGCCGGCGGCGCTCGCCGGCGGCCAGGTGGCCGCGGCCTGTGTCGTGGAGCCGGCCCTCGCCACCATCAAGTCGCAGGGCGGAACGGTGCTCGCCTCGAACTTCGTCGATGTGTCGCCGGACCTGACGGTGGCCATGTACTTCACCTCGCAGGAGTACGCCCGGAAGAACCCCGAGGTGGTGAAGAAGTTCCAGGAGGCGACGGCCGAGTCCCTCGCGTACGCCGACGAGCACCCGGACGAGGTCCGCGAGATCATCACCACGTACACCAAGATCCCGGACAGTCTGCTGAGCACGGTCGTCCTGCCCCGCTGGCCCGCCGACCCGAACCGCGCCTCCATCGAGCGGCTGGCCGAACTGGGGCAGCGCGACGGCCTGTTCGAGAAGTCCCCGGACCTGGACAAGCTGCTGCCGTGAAAGGTGCCGACGCCGCCCTGGGTACGGCCGGGTTCGCGGGATTCCTCGCCCTGTGGGAGGCGGTCCCACGGCTCGGCATCGTCGGGGAGGCCTACTTCCCGCCGGTCAGCCGGGTCGCCGGCGCGCTGGTCACCGAGGTCTCCGATCACACGTTCTGGACCGCGCTCGGCGACACGCTCACCGGCTGGGCGGTGGGCCTGCTGATAGCGGTGACCGCCGGCATCCTGGCGGGCGTCGTCATCGCCGTGGTGCCGCATCTGCGCGAGGCGACGGCCTCGACGATCGAGTTCCTGCGCCCGATCCCGTCGGTCGCCCTGATCCCGCTGGCGGTCCTGCTGTACGGCACGGAACTGCGGTCGGTGCTGCTCCTGGTGGTCTACGCGTCCTTCTGGCAGGTCCTGATCCAGACCCTGTACGGCGTCCAGGACGTCGACCCGGTCGCGGAGGAGACGGCCCGCTCCTACGGCCTCGGCACCTGGGCGCGGGTGCGGCACGTGCTGTGGCCCACGGCGCTGCCGTATGTGATGACGGGTGTCCGGCTGGCCGCCGCGGTGGCCCTCATCCTGGCCGTGACCGCCGAACTCGTCATCGGGGCACCGGGGTTGGGGCAGCGCATCGCGGTAGCCCAGACGTCGCAGGCGGTGCCGGAGATGTACGCGCTGGTGGTGGTCACCGGGGTGCTGGGGCTGCTGATCAACATGGGCGCGCGAGCGGTGGAACGGCGGGCACTGGCCTGGCACCAGTCGGTGCGCGGGGAGGTGGCGGTGTGAGCGCCGTACGAGTTGGTGCCGACGTGCGGGCCCGGCTGGGCGGTGGCAGGGTGAGGGCCGTGCTGCTGCGGGCGGCGTTCGTCGTCGCCCTGCCTCTCGTCCTGGTCGCCGTCTGGTGGTTCTCGTCGGACGACAGCGTCGATCCGTACTGGCCGCCGCTGCGCACGATCCTCACCACCTTCCCGGACGTGTGGACGCCGGAGCGGCTGCGCGACGACGTCCTGCCGAGTCTGCTGCGGCTGGCGGCCGGTTACGCCGCGGCGGCCGTGGCCGGGATCGCGCTGGGTACGGTCATCGGCTCCCACCGGTGGGTGCGGGCGGTCTGCGAGCCGGTGCTGGAGTTCCTGCGGGCGGTGCCGCCGCCCGTCCTCGTGCCGGTCATCATGCTGTTCGCGGGCATCGGCGACACGATGAAGATCGTGGTCATCGCCGGCGGCTGTGTGTGGCCGATCCTGCTCAACACGGTCGAGGGGGTGCGGGCGGTGGACCCGGTGCTGGCCGAGACGGCCCGGTCGTACGGTGTCACGGGCGCGGCCCGGTTGCGGACCGTCGTCCTTCCCTCGGCGAGCCCGCAGATCTTCGCGGGGCTGCGCCAGGCGCTGTCGATCGGCATCATCCTGATGGTCATCAGTGAGATGACCGCGGCCAGCAACGGTCTCGGTTACACCATCGTGCAGTTCCAGCGGGGGTTCGCGATCCCCGACATGTGGACCGGCATCCTCGTCCTCGGTGTGCTGGGGTTCCTGCTGTCCGTCGTCTTCCGGCTGGTCGAGCGGCGGGTCCTCGGCTGGTACCACGGTCTGCGGGCGTCCGCCCGGCGGTCGACGTGAACGCCGGCGGGGAGCGGCGCGTGGGGGCCCTGCTGGAGGTGTCGGGCCTCAGGAAGGTCTACGAGGGTTCCGGGCGGCGCGTGGAAGCGGTGCGGGACCTCACCTTCACCGTCGACCGGGGTGAACTGGTCTGTCTGGTGGGGCCGTCGGGCTGCGGCAAGACCACGCTGCTGAAGTGCGTGGCCGGGTTGCTGGGCACCACCTCCGGTGAGGTGCTGCTGGAGGGGCGGCCGGTGAGCGGCCCACCGCGGGGCATGGCGGTGGTCTTCCAGGAGTACGGGCGCAGCCTCTTCCCCTGGATGCGGGTCCGCGAGAACGTCGAACTCCCCTTGAGACAGCGGAAACTGAGCAGGGCCCTGCGCCGGGAACTGGTCGACGACGCCCTCGCGGCCGTCGGTCTCGCCGACGCGTGGGGCGCGTACCCCTGGCAGCTGTCCGGCGGTATGCAACAGCGTGTGGCCATCGCCCGCGCCCTCGCGTACGAGCCGGACGTCCTCCTCATGGACGAGCCGTTCGCGGCGGTCGACGCGCAGACGCGGGCCGATCTGGAGGACCTGGTCCGGAGGCTGTGGCGGGAGCGGGGCATCACGATCCTGTTCGTCACCCATGACATCGACGAGGCCGTCTACCTCGGCGAACGGGTCCTGGTTCTGTCCGCCTCCCCCACCGTCGTCCAGCGGCAGATCCCGATCGACCTGCCGGCCGACCGCGACCAGCTCCACACCCGCGCCACCCAGCGCTTCGCCGAACTGCGCACGCTGGTGTACGAGCAGATCCGGACGGCGAAGCGGGGCGCCGCACCGGACGCGGCCCGGCGGGACGTCGTTCTGGAGAACGATTGACCCCCGGTGCCGTCGGCGACCTGAACGCCGGCGGCACCGGAGGGGGTGCGGCTCACCGCCCGGGTGAGGGCACCACGCTGAGGTGGCCGGCGGAGGCGCGCCGGGAGCGGCGGGGCCTGCGGGGGGACTCGGAGTGCCGGCCGGCCTCGCGCAGGACGAGGGTCATCCGGGTGTAGCCCAGGTCGCGGAGGGTGGCGGGGGTCTCGTCGACGATCCGGCAGTCGGTGGCGCCCCAGCGGGGGTCGGGGTGGACGAGCGGGCGGACGGCGCCGTCGTGCCGGGCGGCGCCGGGGCCGACCGTGCGCAGCCAGTGCGGCAGGCCGTGGCGGTAGGCGGCGTCCATGATGGGGTCCTGGGCGATGTCGCGGCGAATGGACTGCAGTCCGCGGTCCTGGGCGTGCCGCTCCACGGCGGTGGCGAAGTGGGCGAGCATCGGCAGGCACCAGCTGGACTCGTGCTCGCCGAGGACCGTGGCCGCATCGGGGTGGAAGAGCACGAAGCGCAGGAAGTTGTCCCCGGGCATGGCCGTCGGGTGCGGTCCCACGCCGCTGAAGAGCTTCCGGAACGCGGAGTTGGTGAGGACGACGTCCCAGCCGTGGTCGAGGACGACGGACGGGAAGGTGACGGACTCCAGCAGCGCGGCGTAGTCCAGCAGATAGGCCTGCGCTTCCTGGGCTTCGAGACTGTCGGGGACGGGCCGCGGTACCGACCGCTGCCCTCCTGCCTGATATGCCATCGGGAGGTCACCCCTCTTGCCTATGCGGCCTTCACGCGGCGCCTTGATCCTCCTGCCCCCGGCGGAGGCGTGTCAACTATCGTGGCATTCCACGGCGGTTGACGGCTGAATCTCGCCACAGTTGTGGCGAGACCTGGATGTGAGTTCGACGAAGCGGCTAGTCTCCCCGCAGTTCACGGTGTACTTGCCGGGACCAGGGTCTCGCGCCAGGCTTGGATCCACGGATTCCGCAGTACCGCGAAATTGGCCTGAGAGAGACGTAGGAGATCTGTCGGTGACGGATGGCTTCGAGGTTCCGGACGCCGCGGCGACGGTTCTGCTGCCGGCCGTCGTGGCCCGTGTCACCGCGTTGGCGGACAAGCTGGGCGTGGCGCACCCGGAGGTCTTCGACACACGTCGGCTCTCGGTCGCGTCCGGTGTCCCCGAGGCGGTGGTGAAGGCCCTGCTGAGCGGGCAGCGTGCCGGGGAGCCGGACATTCAGGCCCGTTTTCTCCAGCGCCTGGACCTGCTGCGACGCACCCGGCTCAAGCCCAACGGCCGCAAGTACACCCAGCAGGAGATCGCCGACGGCGCGGGCATGTCGCGCCAGCAGGCCGGTGCCCTGATCAACGGTGACCGGCGGCCCACGATGGAACACTGCGACGCCATCCAGCGCTTCTTCAGGGTCCACGCCGGTTTTCTCACCGCCGAGGACCCCGAGGCGCTGGCGAGCGCCCTGATGCGCACGGAGCAGGAGCTCCTCCAGCAGCTCGCCGACCGTGAGCGCGCGGCGGCCGAGGCCGCCGACGATCCCCTGCAGCGGCTGCTGCAGAACCACGGCGTGCGCTCCATCGCCTGGCGGGCGGCCCAGCTGCCCACCGACCAGCACCGCGACAAGGTGGCGGAGTGGCTGGACATGCTGCTGGAGAGCGTCAAGCGGCCCGAGTCCTGACCGGGGGAAGATCTGTGGGCATCGGAAAGGAAATGCGCCGTCTGTGCGGCGAGTTGGTCGGTGAGCTGACGCTCCCGGCGCCGGCGGACCCCGCCGACCTCTACAGCGCCCTGTGCGACGCCATGAGCAGACGCCGCGGACGCCCCGTCCACTACCGTACGGCCGCCTTCCCGCCCGGTACGGCCAGTGGCCTGTGGCTGGACATGGCCGAGCAGGACCTCGTCGTCATCGAGGAACGCACCGCCCCCGACCACCAGTTGGTGATCCTCGGCCATGAGCTGTGGCACATGCAGGCGGGGCACTGCGGCCACCATGTGCAGGGCGTGGAGGGCGCCGCGGTCGCCGCGCGCTTATTGAACGAGGACGCCGATCTCCAGGCGACGGTCCTGAAGGTGGCCGCGCGGACCCGTTTCGACCTGGCCGACGAGCAGGACGCCGAGAGCTTCGGGCTGCTGCTGGCCAGCAAGTGCCGTACATGGCTGGCCGGTTCCGCGCTGCGCGGGCCCGTACGGCGTGATCACCTGGCCGGCCGGATCGGGGCCTCGCTGGGCTACCGCGGCCCGCAGGGCTGAGGCAGCCGCCGACACCATGGACGGGCACAGCTACTACATACCGGCCGCCGCGATGGCGGTGGCCCTCGCCCTGAAGATGCCCGCGCTGCTGCGGGACTGGGGCGATCCACTGATCAGGTCCGTGTGCGCCCTGATGACACTGGCGTCCCTGGTGTTCTTCTTCGCCGCGCCCCCGACGATCACCGAAGTCAACCGCCTCACCGGCGTCACCAACATGTCGGCGGCCCTGGTGTACGTCCTGCTGAGCGCGTTCAGCGGCTCCTGTCTGGTGCTGATCACCAACTGGCGCGGTGGTCCACCCGAGGTCACCCGCAGGCTCTCGCGCCGCTGGATCGCCGGGTACGCCGGGGTGTGCGCGGCGATCGTGGTGCTGTTCGTGCTCGGGGACGCGCCGGTGGAGCGGGTGCGGGACTTCGACACGTACTACGCGAACACGGCGTTCCTGCGCGAGATGATCGTGCTGTATCTCATCGGCTTCACTGTCGCGGGCCTCGCCATGCACGTCATGTGCTGGCGCTGGGCGCTCCGGGTGGGCGGCTGGCTGCGCGCCGGGCTGCTGGTCATCGCGTTCGGCTACCTCGTCAACGTGCCCTTCGCGGCGGTCAAGCTGGTCGCCGTCGCGGCCCGCTGGCAGGGCGGCGACCTGGACGGCCTGAGCACGTATCTCGCCCCCGTGCTGGCGTCGATCGGCGCGCAGGTCAGCGCGGTCGGCTTCTGTCTGCCGCTCGCGGGACAGCGCATCGGCGACTCCTGGACCACCTGGTCCACGTACCGCAGGCTCGGCCCGCTGTGGCGGGAACTGCGGCCGGTGTGGGCCCAGGCCGGCCACGAGGTGCGAATCTCCTGGTGGGCGCCCGCACAACTGCAGATGACGCAGCGGGAGTCCGACATCCACGACGGCATGCTCAGCCTGTACCCGTACTTCGACTCCGGGGTGCGAGTGAGGGCCTACGAGGCGGCCGTCGCGGCGGGCTCGGAGCCCGTGCAGGCGCGGGCCGAGGCCGACGCGGCGATGCTGACGGCGGCGGTGCGGGCCCGGCAGGACGACCCGGAGGGCCGGGTGATCAGCTCGGCGGTCGCCGCCACGCCGACGCTCCTCGCCGAGAATCCCCGTGACCTGGTGCGGATGTCCATCGCCCTGCGTCAGTCCCCCGTCGTAGCGGCCGCCCGCGCCTGGGCCGCCGCGAGCAGGTCAGAGAGCGACTTCCATGAGAGAACCCGTTAGCGGTCCACACGACACCGCGGTCACCGCCGGGCGGCGTGCCGTAGTCGTCGGCGCGGGCCTGGCCGGCCTGCTGGCCGCCGCCGCGCTGCGCGACCATGCCGAGGTCACCGTAGTCGAGCGTGACACGCTGCCCGAGGGGCCCGAGGCCCGCAAGGGTGTTCCGCAGGCTCGTCACGCCCATCTGCTGTGGTCCGGCGGGGCCCGTGCGATGGAGGAGTTGTTGCCCGGGGTGACGCAGGCGTGGCTGGCCGCCGGGGCGCGGCGCATCCCGCTGCCGACGGGGCTGGTTTCGCTGTCGGCGCAGGGCTGGGTCCGGCGCTGGCCCGAGATGGAGTTCATGATCGCGTGCAGCCGGGATCTGCTGGAGTCGGTGGTCCGTGCGCGACTGCTGGCCGGCCCCCGGGTCACCGTCCTGGAACGCACCGAGATCCTTGGGCTGTCGGGCGACGCGTCCCGGGTGACCGGCGTGCGGGTGCGGATGGGCGACGGCGAGGAGCGGACGCTGCCCGCCGACCTGGTGGTGGACGCCGCCGGGCGGGGGTCGCGGGGCACCGCCTGGCTCGACGCGATGGGGGTGCCGCCCGCGCCGATGGAGGAGGTCGACTCCGGGCTGGTGTACGCCAGCCGGATCTTCCGGGCGCCCGAGGCCACCGAGGAGTACCCGGTGGTGAACGTCCAGCCGAACGCGGAGGATCCCGTGCCGGCGCAGAGCGCGACGCTGGTGCCCATCGAGGGAGGACGCTGGCTGGTGACCCTGTCGGGTACCCGCGGGGGTCAACCGACGGCGAAGGCGGAGGAGTTCGAGGCGTTCGCGCGCAACGTCCGGCACCCCGTCGTGGGCGAGCTGATATCCCGCGCCGAGCCGCTGACCGATGTGGTGGTCACCCGCAGCACGATCAACAGGCGGCGCTACTTCGAGAAGGTGTCCCGCTGGCCGGACGGTTTCGTGGCGATCGGCGACGCGGTGGCGACGTACAACCCGATCTACGGGCACGGGATGTCGGTCGCCGCGCAGAGCGCCCTCGGGTTGCGCGAGAAGGTCGCCGAGCACGGGATCACCGCGCCGGGGCTGGCGCGCCGGATCCAGCGGGCCGTCGCCGTCCCGGTGGCGCTCGCCTGGGAGCTGGCCACGGGCACGGACATCCGCTACCCGGAGGCCATCGGCAAGCAGCCGAACGCCGCGCAGAAGGTCTTCGGGCTGTATGTGCAGCGGCTGATGCGTACGGCGGTGGGGCGGCCCCTGGTCTTCCGGGCCTTCCTCGGTGTGATCACCCTCTCCGCGCCGGCCGCCGCCCTGATCAGGCCGGAGGTCGTCCTGGCGGTGCTGCGCGGCCCGGTCAGGGACCCGCTGACGGGGCCGCCGCTGACGGACCGTGAACGGGAGACGGTGCTGGGGGCGGGGCGGTAGGGCGGTTCTGCCGTCCGCTGCCCGAGCGAACCGGCGTGCGGGAGAACGGGATTGTCAGTGCCGGGCGGCAAGCTGGGGGCGTGTCACTCATCCAACGAGGGGAGAGCCGTCCGATGCCGACCGCCGTACTGACCGACCGCGAGCGGACCGCCGTCCAGGCCTATCTGCGGCTGCTGGGGACCGTACGAGCCGCGTTCGACGGGCCGCCGGAGGGCCGACGACCATCCGTGGTGCCGACCGCCGCGCTCGCCGAGGCGGAGCAGGCACTGGCGCAGGCGGGTCTGGCGGGCAACGAGGAGGAGTTCTTCCGGCTGCTGCGAAGCTGGTGCCCGAAGCTCTGACCGCTGCCTCGCACGACGGTCCGCCGGGTTCGCCCGGCGGACCGTCCTCGTGTGCCGGGGCCAGGGTCTGTCGTTTGGATCACGCCGGCTTCGGGTGACGGCACCCTGATGGCTGCCGGTGAGCGGGGCGTGGTGCGTGCGGCTGCAAGGCCGATCAGTTGGTCGTTGGTCCGGGTGTGCCGCCAACAGATGCACAATGGGCGCGGATCGAGCCGTTGCTCCCGGGCCGGACGTTCGAAGCGGGGTGGCCGCTGACGGGATCATCGTGAGGTGATCGATGCGATCGCCTTCAAGTTCCGGACGGGAACACAGTGGCCGCGACCATCTGCCTGGCCCGACTCCACATCGCCGGCATCTTCCTGTGGTCCGCCCACTGATCCAAACGAAAACCCCTAGGTCAGATACATCCCGGCGGACTGGTCCACCAGCTGCCGCAGGGCCGGGACATGGCGTTCGTGCCCGCCGAGTCGGTCGAGGACGCGGTGTGCCTCGTCGCGGTGGGTGCCGAGGTCCTTCCGGTAGCGGTGGAGGACGGCTGGGGCGAGCAGACGCGCCCGCAGGTCCCGCCTCGCCGACTCGGATTCCCGTGCGGCGGAGCTCAGTTCGACGAGCCGGTCGCGTGTGCCGGAGGACGCCTCGTCCAGGGCGCAGGCGAGCAGATAGGTGACGGTGCCGTTGCGCAGGTCCTCGTCGCGGCCGGAGAGGATGTCCTCCTGGTCGTTGAAGAGCTGCCAGAGAACGCCGAAGACGTCGCCGAACTCGCGCCACAGTTCGGTGCGGTCGTGGCCGGCGCCCGCGAGGATCGCGGCCATCGCCGTGATCATTCCGAAGGGTGCACCGGACTTCCCCCGGTACGCCTCGACGACGGCGTCCGGGGAGGCTGCCGTGAGGTCACCGCGGAGGTCGCGCAACTGCCCTTCCACCGCGCCGATCCAGCAGTTGACGATCTCGCAGGTGAGGGCGTTGCGCAGGGCGTCCGAGACGGGCTGCGCCTGGACGACCCGGATGGGGAGGGCCTGGCCGCTGAGGACGGCGGCCAGCAGCGCCTCGTCGGCGCCGAGTCCGCGTGGGGGGTTCGCGCCGTGTCCGTCGGCCAGGTCGTCGAGATAGCACGCGGAGGTCCACCACAGCACGTGTACGGCCGACAGGGGGACGGCCGGTTCGGGGGCGCCCATCTCGGCCCCGTGCACCAGCAGCGGGAGCACCGACAGGGGGTACTTCATCCGCTGGTGGCACAGCAGCCCGGATATCGCTCTTCGTACCGCCGAGGAGGCCGGGCCGAGCTCCTCCAGGGCGTGCTCTATCTCCGCGTCTATCTCCGCGGAGAGCTGTCTGTGCAGGTCTGCGTACGCAAGGGAAGTCAACGGCGGGCCTCGATCTCCAGGACGAAGGGAACCGACACGGACGTCACCACCAGCCCCCGCCGGACGCTCCAGCGCCCGTCGAAGGCTGTCAGGCGCCGGCCGTCCACCACCGGTCCGGGAACGAGGAGTTCGGCGCGCAGACCGCCCGAGTGGCCGCCGGGGTCGACGGACACCTCGATGTCGGCCTCGGAGAAGTCCAGCCAACGGCCGGTGAGCGGGAACCACGCCTTGTAGACGGACTCCTTGGCGCTGAACAGCAGCCGGTCCCAGTGGACCGAGGGGTGGTCGGCGGTCAGTCGGCGCAGTCGGGCTTCTTCCGGGGGAAGCGCGATGGCCTCCAGGACGCCCTCGGGCAGGCCGCTGTGGGGTTCGGCGTCGATGCCGAGGGAGGCGAGGTCGGTGGCGCGGACCAGTGCGGCGGCGGCGTATCCGTCGCAGTGGGTCATGCTGCCGGTCAGGCCCTCCGGCCAGCCGGGGGCGCCGCGCTCACCGGGCAGGATCGGCCGCGGCGGGACGCCGAGCTTGTCCATGGCCCGCCGGGCGCAGGCCCGTACGACGGCGAACTCACGGCGCCGCTTCGGCACCGCGCGGGCCACGATCGCCTCCTCCTCCGGGTACAGCTCGATCCCGTCGGCTCCCCCGGTCGTGTCATCGTCGTACGCCTCCACGGCCACGACCGACTCCGGGAGCAGCTCCTCGATCAACGGCTCCGACCTCCATCGGCAGAATCCGGCGCAGCCTTCCCGGGGGTTCCGGGCGCGGACGCCACTCGCGGGGATATCCCACGGACACCTCTTCGAAGCGGACCCCGTCCAGCCACGTGGTCCGCGGGATGTGCAGATGGCCGTAGACCATGACCTCGACGCGGAAGCGCCGGTGCCAGTCGGCCGTCAGGTCGGTGCCGCACCACATGGCGAACTCGGGGTAGCGCAGGACGTTCGTCGGGTGCCGGTCGAGGGGGTAGTGGTTGACCAGCACCGTGGGCAGGTCGGCGGGGATCTCGGCGAGCCGGCGCTCGGTCTCGGCGACGCGGGCGCGGCACCAGGCGTCGCGGCTCGGATACGGGTCGGGGTGCAGGACGTGCTCGTCGGTGCAGACCACGCCGGTGCCGTGCGCGTACTCCAGGCCCTCGGCCTTCGTCGTGCAGCCCTGGGGCAGGAACGAGTAGTCGTACAGCAGGAAGAGCGGCGCGACGACGACGGGGCCGTCCGGGCCCTCCCACACGGGGTACGGGTCCTCGGGTGTGACGACGCCCAACTCCCGGCAGAGCGCGACGAGATGCTCGTACCGCTCGACGCCGCGGTAGGGGACGGTCTCGCTGGGGTGGGTCCACAGTTCGTGGTTGCCCGGCGCCCACACCACCTTGGCGAAGCGTCCGGCGAGGGTCTGAAGGGCCCAGCGGATGTCGGCCACCGTCTCGGAGACGTCCCCGGCCACGAGGAGCCAGTCGTCGTCCGTCTCGGGGCGCATCCGTTCGACCAGTGCGCGATTTTCGGGATAGCCGATGTGCAGATCGCTGATGGCCAGCAGGTTCCCGGGCCGGACCACCGTCGACTCCACCCTCACTCCCTCCGCGACACCGATGAGCAACACGAGAACACATGTGCGCGCCGAGGGACAAGAGCGACTGGCTGAACGCCTTCACGCGCTGCGGCACGCCCACCCCACAAGGATTAACACGCGCGTGACAGAAACATGGGTCCCGGTGGCCTTATGATCTGCCCCAACACCACCGTCACGCCCGTCGTTCGCGTCGGCGGTTCGGCGTACCTCCATCCCCCCTGGCCGGGCACGGCCTGCTCCGCCGTGCCCGCGAACCGTAGAAAGGCGGCCTGCATGGTCTCTCGCGTACGCGTCTGGCTCAACCGCACGTACGCGGAGAACGTCTTCTTCATGGATCAGCTGCGGAATAATCCGCACGCTCGTCCGGTGGACATCCATGCCACACACGGTGACGCCGACTCCCCCGTACTGGCCGCCGCCGACACCGCCGATCTGGAGCCCGAGGGCCTCTCCCCCGCCGCGTACGTCGAGTACGCGCTCGACCAGTGCGCCAAGCGCGGTATCGACGTGTTCGTGCCGCGGCTGCACCAGGCGGCCATCGCCGCGCACCGCGAGGAGTTCACCGCCGTCGGTACGGCGCTGCTGGCGCCGCCCGCCGAGGCGATCGAGGTCTTCGAGGACAAGGTGACCGCGTATGAGGCGGTGCAGGCGTACGGGGTGCCGGTGCCGCCGTGGTTCCGGGTGACGAACGCCGATGAACTCATCGCGGCTGTCGAGGAGTTGGAGGACCAGGGGCACAGGGCGTGCTTCAAGCCGGCGGCCGGGGCGGGCGGGGTGGGCTTCCGCGTGGTGACCCGCGCCCCCTTCTCGCTCGATCACCTCAGCGGATTCCCCGGCCCGTACGTGCCGCTCGACATGGTGGTCGCCGCCGTGCGTGAGGCCGGGGAGGCCGTCGACTGGCTGGTGATGCCGCGTCTCGAACAGCCCGAGGTGTCCGTCGACTGCCTCACCGGGACCGACGGCCGGGTACGGATGGCGGTGGGCCGCACGAAGAACGGGCGGCGGCGGGGCTTCTCCCTGAACCCCGCCTGGATCGAGCCCGCCAGGAGGCTCGTCGAGTCGTTCGAACTCCACTATCTGACCAACGTCCAGTTCCGGATGTACGGCGACCAGCCGGTGCTGATGGATGTGAACACACGTCCCGCCGGCGGGCTGCACCAGCTGGCGCTGTGCGGGATCAACGCGCCCTGGGCGGCGGTGCGGCTGGCGCTCGGCGAGGAGACCGGTGACGTGCTGCCGACCCGGATGGGCCAGGACTACACCGTGGTGTCGGGGCCGCGGCCGGTGCGTCCGGTGACACTGCCCCAGCAGGCCGACGACATGGTGACAGCGAACGCGGCCGGCTCGGCTGCGGCTGTGGGCCAGGTCGCGGGTTCTCATGTGCCGGTACCGGCGGACGCGCCGGCCGTCACGGGCGTTCCCAGGGCCGTCGAGGTGCCGGGAGCCGTGGGTCCGCCGATGGTCGTCGAGGTACCCGTGGGCGCGATGGAGCCGGTGGAGGCCCGGTCGCTCGCCGTGGCGCCCCCGGACGCTCCCACGTGCGCCCCGTCGCCGACCGCCTGCACCTCGGCAGCCGACCGGCCCCTGGCGGTCTGAGTCCCGCCCCGGGCAAGCACGACCGGGGAGAGCGGCTGTCCGGCCGACAGCCGCCCTTCGGTCCGGTGGTCCGGCGACACGCGGCGCGGCCTCCGTGCCTGCCCGTTCCCGGCACCGCCCCGGACGCGCGGCGCGTCCGGGGCAGGAGGCGATCCGGGTGCCGGGGTCGCGCCAAGCGGTGCCGAAGTACCGGCCGGGCCGCGCTCCGGCCGTTCCTCCGCTCGGCCTCGACCCGGTCCTCGGAGTCCTCGTCGGGCTCCGGCGTGCCGTCAGCGCTCCCCCACCGCGAGGCGCAGGGTCTTCACCTCGAACGGGCGCAGTGTCACGGGGACGCCGTCGCCGTCCGTGGCCGCTTCGGACAGGGGGCGCTCCAGCAGGTCGGTGATGTGGGCCCCGGCGAGCGGGAAGCCGGCGCGCAGGACGCCCCGGGCGCGGCCGCCGCCGCACTCGTAGAGCCTGACCACCACGTCGCCCGACGCGTCGTCGGCGAGCTTGACCGCCTCGATCGTCACGCCCGCGCCGTCCACGGAGACGACCGGCTCGGGTGCGCCCGCCGCGTCGGCGACGCGCAGCGGCAGGTTGAGGGCGTAGCCCTCGGCGACCGCGTCCTCGATGGTCGCGCCGGGCAGGAGCGCGTAGGTGAGGCGGTGCTTGCCCTGGTCGGCCTCGGGGTCCGGGATACGGGGGGCGCGGACCAGGCTGAGGCGGACCGTGGTGGTCGTACCCCCGTCCTCGCGGACCGTGCGGGAGACGTCGTGGCCGTACGTGGAGTCGTTGATCACCGCGACGCCGTAGCCGGGCTCGGCCACGTGCACCCAGCGGTGGCCGGAGACCTCGAAGCGGGCCGCTTCCCAGCTGGTGTTGGTGTGGGTGGGGCGCTGGATGTGGCCGAACTGGATCTCGGCGGAGGAGTGCGGTGCCCGGATGTCGATCGGGAACCCGGCCTTCAGGAACTTCTCGGCCTCGTGCCAGTCGATGTCCGTCTCGAAGTCGATACGGGGGCTGCCGGCCCGGACGGTGATCGTCTGGGTGACGCGGGAGCCCTTGCCGAACGACCGCTCGACGCGGATGGCGCCGATGAGGGGGTCGGCCTCGTCGACGGTGACGGAGTCGGCGTCCAGCAGGTCGGTGTAGCGGTTCCTGTAGTGCTTGTCGACGTCCCAGGCGTCCCAGTAGTTGGGGAGGTCGGTGTGCAGGCGGAGGAGGTTGCCCTTCTCCCCGAGGACCTCGCGGTCGGCGACCAGGTCGCGCACGGAGGCCAGGGTGCCGTCCTCGGCGATCTCCACCCGGACCAGCCCGTTGTCGAGGGTGAGGCCGTCGACGGTGACGGGGTGCGGGGGCTCGGCGGGGGCGAGGGGCGCGCTGCCGTTCGCGGGGACCGTCACGTACACGGGTGCGCCCGCGGAGGTGCGGATGACCTCGGCACGGTCCCGGGGGCTGGTGTTGAACACGCGGGCGGTCCCGCCGCCGAGCGCCGTGATCGCCTCCGCCGTCAGCTCCTCCAGCTCCTTGGCGACCCGTGCGTACTCTGCCTCCGCCTCGCGGTGCACCCAGGCGATCGAGGAGCCCGGCAGGATGTCGTGGAACTGGTGGAGGAGGACCGTCTTCCAGAGGCGGTCGAGCTTCTCGTACGGGTAGGCGTAGCCGGGCGCGTGGAGCGCGGCCGTCGTGGCCCACAGTTCGGCCTCGCGGAGCTTGTGCTCGCTGCGGCGGTTGCCCTGCTTGGTGCGGGCCTGGGAGGTGTACGTCGCCCGGTGGAGCTCCAGGTACAGCTCGCCGTTCCAGACGGGGGCGTCCTCGTACTCGGCGCGGGCCTTGGCGAAGAACTCGTCGGGGTGTTCGACGACGACCTTGGGGGAGCCTTCGAGGTCGGCGAGGCGCCGGGCGCGCTCCATGATCTCGCGGGTGGGGCCGCCACCGCCGTCGCCCCAGCCGAAGGGGGCGAGGGAGCGGGTGCCGGCGCCCTTCTCCTGGTAGTTGCGGACGGCGCGGTCCATCTCCTCGCCGCTGAAGCGGGCGTTGTAGGTGTCGATGGGCGGGAAGTGGGTGAAGATGCGGGTGCCGTCGATGCCCTCCCACCAGAAGGTGTGGTGGGGGAACCTGTTGGTCTGGTTCCAGGAGATCTTCTGGGTGAGGAACCACTCGTTGCCGGCCAGCTTGGCGAGCTGCGGGTAGGCGGCGTTGTAGCCGAAGGAGTCCGGCAGCCAGACGCCCTTGGTCTCGATGCCGAAGTTCTCGATGAAGAACCGCTTGCCGTGGACGAACTGGCGGGCGACGGCCTCGCCGCCCGGCAGGTTGCCGTCGGCCTCGACCCACATGCCGCCGACGGGCGCCCACTGGCCCTTCTCGACGGCCTTCTTGATGCGCTCCCACACCTGCGGGTAGTTGTCGCGCACCCACTCGTACTGCTGGGCCTGGGAGCAGGCGAAGATGAAGTCCTCGTACTCGTCGGCCAGCGAGGTCACGTTGGAGAAGGTGCGGGACGTCTTGCGCTTGGTCTCACGGATGGGCCACAGCCAGGCCGAGTCGATGTGGGCGTGGCCGACGCCGGAGATGGTGTGGGCGCTGGCGTGGGCGGGCTTGGCGAGGACGGGGGCGAGGATCTCGCGGACCGCCGTGGCGCTGGCGGAGACGTCGTCCAGGTCGACGGCGTCCATGGCCCGGTCCAGGGCGTGCAGGATCTCGTGGCGGCGGGGCTCGTGCTCGCCGAGGTGGACCATGAGTCCGCGCAGCACCTGGAGGTCCAGGTCGAGGTGCCAGACCTCTTCGTCGAGGATGGCGAGGTCGGCGCGCCGGAAGGTGTAGAGCGGCTTGTCGCCGGCGGTGAGGACGTCACCGAGCGGGGTGACCTTGGAGAAGTTGTCGGCGAGGATGTCGGGGTTGGAGGCCGCCTCGACGAGGTAGTCGATCACCTCGCCGCCGCGGACCGGGTTGCCGACCGGGACGTACTGGTTGAGCGGGTTGACCGCCTTCAGCGGGGTGCCGTCGGTGAGGTGGACGAGGGCCTCGGCCTGGTTGCCGGGCCAGTCGCCGACGAAGCCCAGGTCGATGACGGCCTCGACGCGGCGGCCGGCCCACTCGGCGGGTACCCGGCCGTGCATCCGGAACCAGGTCGTGCCCCACGGCGGGCCCCAGGGGGTGTCCATCGCGAAGGGGCTGTACGAGGCGGCGGCGGCCTCCTCGAAGGGGACGGGCTCCCCCGGCGCCTGCCAGGCCTCGACCGCGAAGGGAACGGAGGCCGCGTAGATCGCGGGCTTGATGCGCTGGGTGTGGACGCGCTCTACGCGTTCCTCGATCCGGCGGCGTTCGTCATGCATGAGAGGTCTCCAGGAAGAGGGCCGAGCAGCGGGAGCAGGGGAGAGGGAGGAGCGGTCGAGGAGTCGAGGACGGGGAGCCAGGACGGGGAGCCAGGACGGGAGGAAAGCGCTTTCCCGAGGGAGCCTACTTCAGGTAGTCCAGGCCAGGGTGCACCGCCGTGTAACCCTCCACCAGGCGTCGTGCGACGTTGACCGAGTCGACCAGCGGATGCAGGGCGAACGCCTTCACCGCGGTCGAGCGGGAGCCCGACTCGGCGGCGGCGAGGACTTCGCGTTCGACGGCCTTGACCGCGCAGACCAGGCCGGTGGCGTGGCCGGGCAGCGGGTCGACGGCGACCGGGTGGGCGCCGTTGGCGTCGACCAGGCAGGGCACCTCGATGACGGCCTCGGTGTCGAGGACGGAGAGGGTGGCCCGGTTGCGGACGTTGAGGATGAGAGTGGTGCGCTCGTCGCGGGCGATGGCCCGCATCAGGGCCAGGGCGACCTTCTCGTAGCCGCCGGAGAGGTCGTCGGCGTCGCGTTCCCCGGCACCGGCCGTCTCGCGGTTCTCCGCCATGTAGGTGGCCTCGCGCTCGGCGCGGGTGCGGTCCCAGGTCTTGAGGGCGTGGGCGTCGGGGCGGCGCATCTCCTCGTAGAAGTGGGCCTGCTGCTCCTTGAGGAAGGCTCCGCGAGTCTTCTCGGCGTCCTGGTAGGCGCGTACGGCCTCACGGTTGAAGTAGTAGTAGTGCAGGTACTCGTTGGGGACGGCGCCCAGCGACTGGAGCCAGTCGACACCGAAGAGCTTGCCCTCCTCGAAGGAGCCGAGCAGATCGCGGTCGGCGAGGAGGCGCGGGAGTTCGTCGCGGCCGGCGACCCGCAGACCGCGGACCCAGCCGAGGTGGTTGAGGCCGACGTAGTCGATCCAGGCCTCGCGGGGGTCGGCTCCGAGGACCCGGGCGATGCGGCGGCCGAGGCCGACGGGTGAGTCGCAGATGCCGATGACCCGGTCGCCGAGGTGGCGGGACATGGCCTCGGTGACCAGGCCGGCCGGGTTGGTGAAGTTGATGACCCAGGCGTCGGGGGCGAGCCGGGCGACGCGCCGGGCGATGTCGACGGCGACGGGGACCGTGCGCAGCCCGTAGGCGATGCCGCCGGCACCGACGGTCTCCTGGCCGAGGACGCCTTCGGCGAGGGCCACCTGTTCGTCGTGGGCCCGGCCCTCCAGGCCGCCGACGCGGATCGCGGAGAAGACGAAGTCGGCGCCGGTGAGGGCCTCGTCGAGGTCGGTGGTGGCGGTCACCTCGGGGGCGTCGGCGATGTCGGCGGCCTGCTCGGCGAGGACGCGCGTGACGGCGGAGAGCCGCTCGGCGTCCAGGTCGTGGAGGACGACACGGGTCACCCGGCCCTCGGCGCGGTCACCGAGGAGAGCCCCGTACACGAGGGGCACCCGGAATCCTCCGCCGCCCAGAATCGTCAGCTTCACGCAACTACCACCTTTGCCGATCGTGCATGTGTGCGGGCAGGCGCGGGGCCCGCCGTGCGGCACCGGGGCCGGCCGGCGAAGAGGACCCGCGCCGTGGCGCGCAGGGGGTGCCGGTCGCCCCGACACGTGTCAGTCAGCCGGCTCCGTCCGCCGCCGTGGACGCGACCGCGGTGGCGGACGCGGGCCGGGCCGTCGTCGTGGACCACACCGCCGCCCCGGGGGAGCATGCCGCCGAAACGGCGGGTCATGCCTGCGGCGGCCCGATTCGTGCCCGGTGCGCGGTTCATGTCGTCACGACCTCGACCCCGGCCTCCTCCAGGGCGGAGCGGGTCGTCTGGTCCACGGGCGCGTTGGTGACCACCACGTCGAGTTCCCGGGGGCCGCAGACCCGAGCCATCCCCGTGCCGGGGAACTTCGCGGAGTCGGCGAGCAGCACCACCTTGTCGCTCGCCTTGATCATGGCGCGTTTGACGGGGACCTCGACGACGGTGGTGTCCATCACCTGGCCGCCGGGCCGCACCCCGCTGGTGCCGAGGAACAGCCAGTCCGCGTGCAGCTGACGGAGGTTGTCCTCGGTGAGGAAGCCCACGAGGGAGCGGTACTCACGGCGGACCATGCCACCGAGCAGCACCAGTTCGATGCCCTCGTCGTCCGCGAGTTCCTCGTAGACCACCAGGTTGCTGGTGATCACGGTGAGCCTGCGGCCGTGCAGCTGCCGGGCCAGGCGGTAGGCGGTGGTCCCGATGTCGAGCAGGACGGACTGGCCGTCGCGGACCATGGCGGCGGCCTGCGCCGCTATCGCGTCCTTCTCGGCCACCCGGACTTCGGCGACCTCGGCGAAGGGCTGGTCGCCCTCCTCCACGACCGCCCCGCCGTGCACCCTGGTGAGCAGCCCTTCCTCCTCCAGCCTGACGAGGTCTCGCCGGATGGTGGCCGGGCTCACACCGAGCTGTTCGGACAGGTCGGTCACCGCCGCGGGGCCGCCTGCTCGCAGGGCCCGCAGGATGAGTTGGTGTCGTCTCTCTGCCAGCACGTGCTGAACAGTACTCGTCATCTCCAATCATTTCCATGCTCACTTCTGCTCGGGTATTGACCAATCTCTCGGATCGGCGCACGATTCCCGGCATCGAATTTGAAGAGTTCTGACGAGAGGTGCACGCGTGGACGACGACCGGCCCGATGTGCTGCTGACCGGGCTGCTCTTCTACGACCTCGTGCTCACGGGGCTGGGAAGGCCGCCGGCTCCCGGCGAGGAGATCTGGACCGGCGGCATGGGCTGCGGTCCCGGCGGTATCGCCAACCTGGCAGTGGCCGCCGCCCGTTTCGGTCTGCGGACCTCCCTGGCCACGGTCTTCGGCGACGACTACTACGGCGCGTACTGCCGTGAGGTCCTCGCCGGACAGGAACGCGTGGACCTCTCCCTCTCGCGCACCGCGGACGGCTGGCACACTCCCGTCACCGTCTCCCTGGCCCAGGGCCACGACCGGGCCCTCGTCACCCACGGCCAGGAGCCGCCGTACTCGCAGGACGCGCTGATGGGCGACCCGCCCGAGTCGCGTACCGCGCTCGTGCACATCGAGGCCGAGCCGCGCGAGTGGCTCGCCAAGGCGGCCGCGAACGGCACGCACATCTATGCGGACGTCGGCTGGGACCCGACCCAGCGGTGGTCCCGCGCACTGCTCGACCAACTCACCCTGTGCCACGCCTTCCTCCCCAACGAGACCGAGGCGATGGCCTACACCCGTACCGACAGCGCGGTGGCCGCGCTCGGCACGCTCTCCGAACTGGTGCCGGTCGCGGTCGTCACCCGAGGCGGGGCCGGCGCCGTCGGCGTCGACCAGGCAACCGGCGAGTACGCCGAGGCCCCCGCCCTCGACGTCGACGTCCTCGACACGACCGGCGCCGGGGACGTGTTCGGCGCGAGCTTCGTCGCCGCCTCCCTCGGCGGCTGGCCGCTGGAGGAACGGCTCCGGTTCGCCGTCCTCGCCGCGGGCCTGTCGGTACGGCACCACGGCGGGGCGCTCGCCGCCCCCGGCTGGTACGGCGTCGACCGCTGGTGGCGCTCACTGACCGACCCCGAGCTGAAGAAGGCCTACGGCTTCCTCGCGGACCGCATCCCGACGGACACCGGCCCGCCGGTGCACCACGCCCCGGTCACCCCACCCGCACGGCTGCCCTGAGCCCTCAGAAGAACTGCCCCTCAGTACCACGAACAGGAACAAAACAGGAGTGTCCCGTGGACCTTTCTCGTAGAGGCTTCCTCCAGGCCGCCGTCTTCACCGCGGCAGCCTCCGGACTGACCGTCGCCTGTGGCGGCGGCTCGGAGTCCGGCGGTACCAAGAACGGCAAGAACCTGACCATGTGGTACTGGGGCGGCGCCCTCAGCGACAAGGTGGTCGCCGAGGCCAAGACGCACTTCAAGGGCCAGGTCAAGCTGACCAGCGCCTCCATCGGCGGGGACTTCAAGCAGAAGCTCACCACCACCCTCGCGGCGGGCGGCTCCTCCGTGCCGGACATCACCGGCATCAAGGGCGAGGACATCGCCTCGTTCCTGCCCAACGCCGACCGCTTCCTCGACCTGAACGACCTGGGCTTCAAGAAGCTCTCGTCGCAGTACCTGGAGTGGAAGACCAAGCTCGCCCAGACCGAGGACGGCAAGCAGATCGGCTTCCCCATCGACATAGGCCCCACCGCGCTGTTCTACCGCGCGGACCAGTTCGACAAGGCGGGGCTGCCCAGCGACCCGGCGAAGGTCGCGGCCGAGGCCAAGACCTGGGAGGACTACTTCGCGCTCGGCACCGAGCTGAAGAAGGCGCTGCCCGGCACCTTCCTCGTCAACAACATGGGATCGGTGTTCAGCATCGCGGTCGGCCAGGGCACCGAGCGGTTCATCGACAGGGACAACCACTTCATCGGCGACCAGGACCACATCCGCGCCGCGTGGGACACGGCGATCCGCGCCTACCGGCTCGGCCTCGACGCAAAGATCAACGACCAGAGCTGGAACTCCGCCGTCGGCAAGACGCTGACCACCGAAGTGGGCGCCGCCTGGCACGCACTGGACATCGAGTCGGCGGCGCCGGCCACCAAGGGCAAGTGGCGGGTCTGCGCGACGCCGGGCGGACCGGCCAATCAGGGCGGCTCCTATCTGACCCTGCCCAAGCAGTGCCGGAACCCGGAAGAGGCCTTCAAGATCATCAGCTGGATCCTCAGCCCGGAGAACAACGCCAAGAGCTTCGCCGACGCCACCATCTTCCCCGCCTCGCCGGCCACGTACGAGATGGAGGCCATGACGGGCCCCGACGCCTTCTTCGGCGGCCAGAAGATCATCGAGGTCTTCGGGCCGGCCGCCGAGGCCATCCCGGTCAGCTACGAGGCGCCCGCCGACTCGGCGGTCATGGCCCCCTTCATGGCCGAGCTGACCAGCATCGAGGCCAAGGGCAAGAAGCCCGACGACGCCTGGAAGGACGCGGTCTCCCAGGCCAAGCAGATCGCCCGGCGACAGGGGGTGAACTGAGGTGTCGTCACCTCCGGTCACCGGCCCGGCCGCGGTGCGCGAGCACCGCGGCGGGCCGGGTCCGGCCCGCTTCCGCCCGCGGCGCACCCCGCCCGCGGGCGTCGCGCGGCCCGCACGCCGCGGGGTGCTGTCGTTCTGGCGGCAGTACCTGGCGATCTCGCCCTTCTATCTGATCTTCACCGTCTTCTCCTTCGGTCCGGTCTTCTACTCGCTGTTTCTGGCGTTCCAGCGCTACGACGGCCTGGGCACCAAGCAGTTCGTGGGGCTCCAGCAGTTCGAGTTCCTGTGGAGCGACCCCGTCTTCTGGCTGTCGATCCGCAACACGTTGATCATCTGGGTCCTGTCGACCGTCCCCACGCTCTTCGGTGCCCTGGTGCTGGCGACGCTGCTGCACTCGGTGCGGCGCTTCAAGGGCTTCTACCGCATCGCCCTGTACGTACCGAACGTCACGTCGATCGTCGCTGTGGCGATCTTCTTCGGTGCGGTGTTCAGCAATGACTTCGGTCTGGTCAACGCGATCCTCGGCATGGTCGGCATCGATCCCGTGCCGTGGCTGAGCGATCCGTGGCTGATCAAGGTGGTCATCGGGCTGCTGATGACCTGGATGTGGACCGGCTACAACATGATCATCTACCTGGCCGGCCTCCAGGCCATCCCGCAGTCGGTCTACGAGGCGGCCAGGATGGACGGCGCCGGGCCCGTCCGCACGTTCTTCCGGATCACCATTCCGATCATGCGGCCGATCATCCTGTTCACCGTCGTCATCTCGACCATCAACGGTCTGCAGAGCTTCAGCGAACCCCAGGTGCTCTTCGCCAGCAACGCCGCCAACCAGAACCTCGGCGGTCCGGGCCAGGCCGGCCTGACCACACTGCTGTACTTCTACCAGTCGGCCTTCCTCGACAACGACTACGGCTACGGCGCGGCCATCGTGTGGGCCTTCTTCGTACTGATCATCGTGCTCGTCGCCGTCAACTGGCGCATCGTGCAACGAGGGAGGAAGCCATGACGACAGCCGTCACGCCACGGCCGGCCACGGGCGCAAGGCGGCCACGTCGCCCCAAGGGCCTGTCCGCCCACCTCTTCCTGATCCTGGCCGTCGTGATCTCGGTCTTCCCGTTCCTGTGGACGATCGTGATGGCGACCAACACCACCCGCGACATCTACCAGAGCCCCCCGAAGCTGACCTTCGGCTCCCACCTGCTGGAGAACATCAGAGGTGTGCTCGACACGGTCGACTTCTTCGGGTCGATGCTCAACACGGTCCTCGTCGCCTGTGTCACCACCGTCCTGGTGCTGTTCGTCGACTCCCTGGCGGCCTTCGCCTTCGCCAAGTTCGACTTCCCCGGGCGCAGGATCCTCTTCGGTACGCTGCTGGTGTTCATGATGCTGCCGCTCCAGCTGGCCGTCCTGCCGCAGTTCATCCTGATGTCCGAGGTCGGCTGGGTCGGCATGCTCAAGGCGCTGGTGTGGCCCGCCCTGTCCAACGCCTTCGGCATCTTCTGGCTGCGCCAGTACATCGAGAACGGCGTGCCCGACGAACTGCTCGACGCTGCGCGCATCGACGGCGCCGGGTTCCTCCGCCAGTACTGGAACGTCGCACTGCCGATGATCAAGCCCGCGATGTCGTTCCTCGCCATCTACGCCTTCGTCGGCGCCTGGAACGACTACGTGTGGCCGCTGATCGTGCTCACCAACCCGGACCACGTCACGCTCCAGGTGGAGCTGGCCCAGCTCAACGTCGGCCACAACACCGACTACAGCATGGTCATGGCCGGTGTGCTCATGGCGTCCCTCCCGCTGGTGATCGTGTTCTCCGTCTTCGCCCGCGGATTCATCGCGGGAGCCACCGAAGGTGCGGTACAAGGCACCTGACACACCCCTGTCGAGAGAGAGGTGCACCGTGGTGGATGTCGTCGGAGCGGGACGACCGGAGCGGGGCAAGGTGCTCGTGGTGGGCATGGACGGACTGCGCTTCGACCGGCTGATGCGGTCGCCGTCCACGGCTCCCGTACTGCACGGCCTGATGGCCGCCGGCGCCTACGGCAGCAGTCTGCTGCCCTACGGCGAGGCGGACGGCGAGGCCGGGCGCGGGCCCACCACGAACATGGCCTACACGGACTCGGGGCCGGGCTGGTCGAGCATCATGACCGGGGTGTGGCCCGACCGGCACGGGGTGACCGGCAACGACTTCGTCGGCGCCGACTACGCCCGCTACCCCGACTTCCTCACCCGCGCCGCCTCCGTGCGGCCGGGGCTGCGCACGGCGGCCGTGGTGTCCTGGCCGACCTTGATCCGCCGCGGCACCCTCGGCCGCGGCATAGGCCGGCGGGTGCGCTTCAACGGCGAGCGCCGCGGCTACGGGACCGCGGACCGCCTCGTCGCCCGCACCGCCCTGCGCTGGCTCACCAAGAGGGACCCCGACGCCCTGTTCGTGTATCTGGGCGCCACCGACGAGGCAGGCCACGACACCGGCCCCCTTTCCCCCGCCTACGACCAGGCCCTCCTCGACCAGGACGCCCACCTCGGGCGGCTGCTGGACGCCCTCGAGGCCCGGCGCTCGGACCCCGCCCGCGCGGACGAGCGGTGGACGGTGCTGGTCACCACGGACCACGGGCACCGTGACGGCGGCGGCCACGGCGGCAACAGCCACGCCGAGCGCGAGGTGTTCGTCGTCCTCGCCGAGCCCGGAATGCCCGGCGGCACCCGTCTCGACGAACCCCGGCTCGTCGACATCGCCCCCACCGCCCTGGACCGGCTCGGCATCCCCGTTGACCCGGAGTGGAACCTCGCGGGCCGCGTCCTGCCCCGGCCGGCCCCGGACCCCATATCGCCCCCGAACCCGGAACGGTCATGACCGACGCACTCCTCGCCCCCGCCCGCCCGCCGGCCGGCCCCGCCGCCGGCGGCCTCGGTACGGAGGCCGCCCGCCGATGAACGACCCGTCGACCGCCGGGCAGCACGCCACCGACCCCCTGATCGCCCTGCGCCCCTGGGCCGCCCCCGAGGTGACCTCCTGGGGGCGGCTGCCCATGTCCGCCGTCGACCGGCGCTCCCGGGCCCGGTCGCTCGACGGCCGCTGGCGGTTCCAGCTTCTGCCGTCGCCCGGCGACGAGCCCGGCCCCGTCTGGTCCTGGGCCGAACTTCCGGGTTCGTGGGCGCTGCACGCCGCCGAGGACCCTCCGCGGTACACCAACGTCCGTATGCCGTGGCCGGAGTTCCCGCCGCACTCCCCCGACGCCAACCCGACGGGCGTGTACGAACGGCAGGTCGAGCCACCCGCCGACTGGGCCGGCCGCCGGATCGTCCTCCAGGTCGGCGCGGCGGAGAGCGTGCTGCTCGTTCATGTGGACGGGCGGCCCGTCGGCATGTCCAAGGACTCCCATCTGGCGGCCGAGTTCGACGTGACGGACCTCGTGCGCCCCGGAGCCCCGTCGACGGTACGGCTCACGGTCGTGAAGTGGTCCGACGCCTCGCACATCGAGGACCAGGACCAGTGGTGGCTCGGCGGCGTCACCCGCTCGGTGCTGCTGTACGCCACCGACCCGCTGCATCTCGCGGACGTGACCGTGCGGGCCCGGCGCGACGGCGCGCTACGGGTGGACTGCCGGGTGCGGACCACCGAGGGCACGGGCGCGCTGCCCGCCGGGTGGTACGTCAGCGGCGAGCTGGAGGGTGTGCCGCTCGCCCAGGACACCGGGTTCGACCGGGCCAACGCCGAGGACGAGCGGGTCTCCGACTTCCTCGGCGAGACCCGGATGGAGACGATCGTCCCCGAGGTACGGCCCTGGAGCGCCGAGACGCCCGAGCTGTACGACCTGACCGTCCGCCTGCACCGGGCCGACGGCACGGTGGCGGACACCTCGCACCACCGGATCGGCTTCCGCGACGTCGAGGTGCGCGGCCGGGACCTGCTGGTCAACGGGGAGCGCGTCTACATCCGGGGCGTGAACCGCCACGACTTCCATCCGCTGACGGGCCGGACGGTGTCGTACGACGACCTGCGCGCCGACCTGGTCACGCTGAAGCGCTTCGGTTTCAACGCGATCCGCACCTCCCACTATCCGAGCGACCCGGCGCTGTACGACCTCGCCGACGAGCTCGGCTTCTACGTGGTGGACGAGGCGGACATCGAGTCGCACGACCACGCCCACGAGATCGCCGACGACCCGCGCTATCTGAACGCGTTCGTGGACCGGGTCTCCCGGATGGTCCTGCGGGACAAGAATCACCCCTCGGTGATCATCTGGTCGCTGGGCAACGAGTCCGACTACGGCGCGAACCACGACGCCGCGGCGGGCTGGCTGCGGCGGCACGATCCGACGCGGCCGGTGCAGTACGAGGGCGCCGCGAAGCTGGACTGGGGGGCCACGGACGACGCATCCGACATCGCCTGTCCGATGTACGCACCGATCGAGGACTGTGTGGCGCACGCCCTCTCCGGCGAGCAGACTCGGCCGCTGATCCAGTGCGAGTACTCGCACGCCATGGGCAACAGCAACGGCACGCTCGCCGACACGTGGGCGGCCATCGAGGCGACCCCGGGTCTTCAGGGCGGGTTCATCTGGGAGTTCTGGGACCACGGCATCCTCCAGCGTGTGAACGACGGAAGACCGGCCGGGCGTGGGGGCGCCGGGCTGTATGACAACGGTGTCGCCGCCCCCGGACTGCGCTGGGCGTACGGCGGTGACTTCGGCGAGACGATCCACGACGGCGCGTTCATCGCCGACGGGGTGGTCTTCCCCGACCGCACGCCCAAGCCCGTGATGTACGAGCACCGCGAGATCGCCGCCCCGGTACGGCTGTCCGTCGAGGGCGAGGGCGCCTGGCGGGTGTTGCGGGTCCACAACACGCAGCACTTCCGGGACCTTTCGTGGCTCGCGGCCGAGTGGGAGTTCGCCGCGGCCGACGGCGGCACCTGGACGGTCCCGGCCCGGCTGCCCGATGTGCCGCCCGGCGGCTGCGCCGTCATCGACCGGCCCGAAGTGCGGCACGGGGCCGGTGAGATCTGGCTGACGCTGCGGGTGACGACGGCCGCCGACGAGCCGTGGGCGCCGCGCGGCACGGAGGTGTGCTTCCCGCAGGTGCGGTGGTACGAGGCGGACGAGGGCGAGCCGGTGGTCGGCGCCGACGACACCCAGGGCCATGTGCCCCCGCCGCGGACGGACGACGAGGGGTTGCTGCTGCATCCGCTGCTCGCCGCCCCGCCGGTGCTGAGCCTGTGGCGGGCTCCCACCGACAACGACGTCCTCGGCGGCATGGCCGAGCGCTGGCGGGCCTGGGGCCTCGACAGCCCGGCGCGCGAGACGGTGTCCGTGGAGCGCGAGGGCCCCGTGGTGCGGGTGCGGTCGCGCCTGCTGACGGGTGCCGGGGCCGTCGAGCACGAGCAGACGTTCACGGCGCTGGTCGACGGCCGGATCCTGGTCGAGGAGATCGCCGTGCTGCCCGAGGAGCTGACGGACGTCGCCCGCGTCGGCACGGTGTTCGAGACCACCGAAGGGTTCGACCGCCTCGCCTGGTACGGGCAGGGCCCCTGGGAGAGCTACCCGGACCGTGCGGTCGGGGCTCCCGTCGGGCACCACTCGGCCGCCGTAGACGACCTGTTCACGCCGTATCTGCGCCCGCAGGAGAGCGGAGGACGGCACGGCGTACGGCACTTCACGCTGTCGGGGGCCGGGCACGAGCTGTCGGTACGGCTCGACGGGCCCCGGCAGGTCTCGGTCAACCGGTACCGCGCGGAGGATCTCGCGGCCGTCGCGCACCATGACGAGCTGGTGCCCCGGCCGGGCTGTGTGGTGCACATCGACGCCGCGCACCGGGGCCTCGGCACGGCGTCGTGCGGGCCCGACACCTCCCCCTCGTATCTCGTCCCGCCGGGTGTCCACCGCTGGTCGTGGACGCTGCGCGCGCTCTGAACCCCACCCCCCACACCCCTCCCTTTCCCCCTCCCCCTTTTCTCTCGGACCTTCCACGGACTTCCCACGGAGCACAGGTGTGTACTTCGCATGAGCACGACCAGGGCGAGGCGGCCCCGCAGGCCGGCGCCGGCAGACGGAACTTCCTGCGGACGACCGCGCTGATGGGTGCGGTGGCGGCGGTCGTCCCGGCGACCGGGACCGCGTCGGCCGCCGCCGAGTCGCCCGCGTCGACGGCGCGTTGGCGGCCCGATCCCGACAGCCGCCGGTTCACGCTGGCGGTGATGCCGGACACCCAGTACCTCTTCGACGGGCCGAGCATCGACAAGGCGCCCGTGGAGGCGTCCCTGCGGTATCTGCTGGAGCACGGGCGGGAGGAGAACATCGTCTTCCTCTCCCATCTGGGCGACCTCACGCAGAACGGCGCGAAGCAGGAGTGCGCGGCGATCGGCGAGGCGTTCCGGCTGCTCGACCGGAAGGGCGTCGGCTACAGCGTCCTCGCGGGCAACCACGACGTCCGCTCGTCCACCGACGACCAGCGGGGCCCCACCCCCTACCTGGACGTGTTCGGCCCCGACCGGTTCAAGGGCCGGCGGACGTTCGGCGGCGCCTCCCCGGACGGCTACAACTCCTTCCACCTCTTCGAGGCCGGCGGCCGGCAGTGGATGGTGCTCGCCCTGGACTGGCGGCTGTCGGCGAAGGGCCACGCGTGGGCCGAGCAGGTCCTGGCGAAGCACCCGAGGACACCGGTCGTGCTCACCACGCACGAGCTGGTCGACGAGGACGACTCCCTCTCCCCGTACGGGCAGCAGCTGTGGGACCGGCTGATCACGGACCACGACCAGATCTTCCTCACCCTCAACGGGCACTACTGGCCGGCCGCCCGCGCGGTCCGGAAGAACGCTGCGGGCAACGACGTCCATCTGCACCTCACGAACTACCAGAACCGGTACTTCGGCGGCGCCGCGATGATCCGCCTCTACCGCTTCGACCTCGACCGGAACACCATCGACGTGGAGACGGTCTCCCCGTGGATCCTCGGCCGGGCGGCGAAGGGCCTCAACGAGCTGGAGCGGCAGGAGAGCGAACTCTCCGGCGACGCCGACCGGTTCACCGTCGAGCTCGACTTCGAGAAGCGGTTCGCGGGCTTCGCCCAGGTGCCCGCGCGCCCCGCACGGCCCGCGTCGAGGATGCTGGTGCGGGGCACCCTCGCCTACTGGCGGTTCGACGGCCAGGAGGACGGGGCGAGGGTCGACGGAATCGTGCGCGACCGCTCCGGACACGGCAACGACCTCGCGCTGGTCACCGTCGGCGGCGGCACTCTCACCTACTCCGCCGACCACCACCCGGACCAGCCGGGCCACGGCAGCCTGGAGTTCCACGGCGGGAAGCCGCCGCTGAAGGGTGCCTACCTGCGGACGGTCGACGGGGCGCCCCTCAACTCGGCCACGTTCGAGGACGGGTACACCATCGAGGCGTTCTACCGGCTGCCCGCCGACTGGGACCCGGCGCACCACGCGTGGGCCGGCATCCTCGGCCGGACCGGCACGGGCGGCGCCGCGGGCAAGACCCAGGACGACCCGGACGAGCCGCTCGCCACGCTGTCGCTGTCCAACGACCGCGAACCGCAGTGGGCGGTGCGCCCGCTCAACCAGCAGGGCATCGCGACCAACTGGGGCCAGGAGACCCCGCTGGAGACGTGGTGGCACCTCGCGGTCGTCAACGACGGCCGGCACACCACGCTGTATGTGCAGGGGTGCCCGGTCGTCCGGAACCCCGGGGCCGCGGCCGTCGGCCTCACCTCCGTCGGGCTGCCCTGGCTCCTCGGCGGCTACGAGTACGCGGGGAAGATCGACCAGATCCTGTACGGACGCCTCGGTGACGTCCGCGTCGTCGGACGGGCGCTGCCCGTCACCTCGTTCATGAACCACTGACCACCCCCGGAAGGGTTCGCACGACCATGTCCGAGCAGCAACTGCCCGTCTGGGCCGATCCGTCCGTCTCCCCAGCCGATCTCGACGCTCAGGGTCTGTCGCGCCGTGGCCTCCTGCGCACTTCGGGCCTCTTCGGAGCGGCCTTCGCCCTGAGCTCCCTGGCCACGCCTGCGGCGGCCGACTCCGGGCGCCACGGGTGCGACGACCCCCGCCTCGCCTATCTCGTCGGCGACCACCACGTCCACTCCGTGTACAGCCATGACGCGAAGTACACGTTCTCCCAGCTGGCCGCGGCGGGGGCGAGGTACGGCCTCGACTGGATGGTGTTCACGGAGCACTCCAACTTCGGGCACGCCGACTTCGGGGCCGCGCTGGAGCACCGGGAGATCCTCCGGGCTCGCGCGGAGAACCCCCGCCAGCTGATCTTCCAGGGCCTGGAGTGGTACATCCCGGCCGCCGAGCACTGCACGGTCTTCACGACGCCCGGCCCGAACGAGGTCGACCTCCTCACCCGCTTCGAGAGGGCCTACGACGGCAAGCTGCTCGGCTACACCGACGGTTCCGTGGGCGGCACCGACACCGCCCGCAACGAGGCGCACGCCGTCAAGGCCGTCAAGTGGCTCGCGGAACAGCGGCGTTCGGGGCACGTCGACGACGTCCTGGTCCTCGCCAACCACCCGCTGCGGCTCGGCATCGACTCCCCGCACGAACTGCGCGCCTGGCGGGACGCGGCCCCGGAGATCATGATCGGCATGGAGGGCGCGCCCGGCGCCCAGGGCGCCGCCATCCCCGGCCGGCGGGGCGCGAACTCCATCCGGGGCGAGTACGAGAACAAGCCGTCCGCCCAGTCCTGGCCCGGCTACCCGGCGGAGGCGTACCTCACGTACGGCGGCTTCGACTGGTCGACCGCGACCGTCGGCGGCCTCTGGGACTCCCTGCTGGCGGAGGGCCGGCTGTTCTCGATCACCACCAACTCGGACGCCCACCGGATCGTGTTCGACACCTGGAAGAACGGCGACTGGCCCGCCGGGCAGAACTTCGACACCACCGGCAAGCTGCCCGACCCGGTGAACACCGACACCCCGCAGCCCGGCAGCGACTTCTGGCCCGGCCAGTTCAGCCGCACCCACGTCGGCGTCACCCGCTACGGCTACCGTGCCGTGATGGCAGGCCTGCGGGCGGGCCGCGTCTGGCTCGACCACGGCCATCTGCTGGACGGTCTCGAGGTCCGCGTGCACCGGGACCGCGCCCCCGGCCGGGGCATCACACTCGGTGGCCGGCTCCACGCCCGCAGGGGCGAGAAGCTCACCCTGGCGGTGACCGTGACGACGGCCTCGCGCCCCAACTCGCAGGGGATCCTGCCGGAGTTGGCCCACGTCGACGTCATCCGGGGCACGGTCCGGGGCCCGGTGACCGACCGGGACTCCTGGCGGGCGCCGGACACGAGGGTCGCGCACACCGAGGATGTCAGCGGCCGCAAGGGGACGTACACCCTGCGTGTGCCGATCACGGTCGGCGACGAGCCGTTCTACCTGCGCCTGCGGGGCAGTGACGGCAACCGCAACGGCACGGGTTACCTGGGGGCCTCCGTCGACCCCCACGGCCCGATCCCGCACACGCCGGGAGACGGCGACCCGTGGCAGGACACGTGGTTCTACACGAACCCGGTGTTCGTGGACGTGCGGTGACCCGTCAGGTCCGCTTGAGGGCGCGGAAGGCCGTACGACCGGCGGCGGTCCGGCGGTCCCCCGCGCCCCTCGCTGCGTCAGCCCCTACCGGGAGGGGGACGGACTCGGGCTGAACGCCCGGTCGCAGTGGGGCCAGTCGTGGAAGTCCCGGTCCTCGCTCCACAGCCGCTTGGCCGCGCGGATGTTCCACTCCGGGTCGAGTGCCTGGCGCGGGGTGCCCTTCAGATCCCTCAGCCGGGCGTCGGAGATCTGGAACAGGCCCCAGTTCCGGGTGCCGTTGGTGTTCGGGAGGATGTGCAGCGGGTCGAGGAACGACTGGCAGTCGGCGATGGCGACCGCGCGGTCCGGTGCCTCGGTGAACACCTCGCGGATGCGCTTGCGCACCTTCTCCGGCGTCCAGGTGTCCATGCGTGCCTCGGACGTGTACAGCGCCCGCTTGGTGGTGTCGCCGACCACGCCGTTGGGTGGTTCGATCCCGGCGATCACCTGGAAGGCGGTCACACGGCGCAGGGTCTGCGGGCCGAAGTCGCCGTCCACCCCGATGACCGCGCCCTTGTCTTCGAGGAGGCGCTGCACCTCGCGGACGCAGGTGTCGTGCTGACCCATGGCCACTACTTCCCGGCAGGCCGGGGTGAAGAGGGTGCGGCTGTCCTTCTTGCCCGGTGCGGCGGCGCCCTTGTCCGGGCCACCGTCGCCGTCCCCGGCCGAGCCCAGCGAGGGCAGGGTCCAGGCCATCCCGCCGAGGAACAGCACCACCAAGCCGACGGCCATGGCGAGGCGTCTGCGCCGCCGACCGGACTGCACGGCCCCGGTCCCGGCCCCGGATGCGTCCACCGTCCCGTGCGGCGCCTCGGACATCCCGGTGCCGGTCCCCGGCCGGCCGGTCTCGGGCTCCCGCTCGGGCTCCGGCCGGGAGGCCTCAGAGGCCGGCTGGGCGGCTCGCGAGGCCGGACGCGCGGCCTTCGGTTCCGGCCGGGGGGCGAGCGGTTCGGACCCGGCGGCCTTCGGGGCCGGCCCGGCGGTCCCCGGTTCCGGCTGGGCGGCCTCCGGCCGGGCGGGAGCGGGGGCCGGTTCCGCCGGTGCCGTGGGCTCCGGTTCCCGGGCGGCGTCCGCCAGGGCCCACAGGCGGTGCAGTGTCCGCAGTTCCTCCGGAGTGGCCCCCGAGGCCACGGCCAGGCGGTGAACGGTGCCGTAGTCCTGCGGTACCGAACCGCCCAGGCAGTAGCGGTGCACGCTGGACCCGCTGGTTCCGGCCTTCGCGGCGAGGGCCGCGTAGCTGAGTCCCGAGCGCTCCTTGAGCGAGCGCAGACAGGCGGCGAACCGCTCGGACTCCGTGCACTCGGACACGGGCGTCCCCCCTTTTTCCCCTTGCTGCCGCGCGTGACGGCGGCGCCGCTCGTGGGTCGGACGGCGGCGCGATGTGTTCATGGATGAGAGGCGCCCCCCTGGATCCCCCGATCCCCGCGCCCGAGCACACTGTGCCAGAAACAGGCCGCCGGAACCCAGCAAACTCCAGCCACTTCCGGGCGGACGACCGGCATCCGTTTCCGTTCCCGTCCCACCGCCGTCCCAGCGGCCGGAGAACACCGCAGGCCGATCGCGGGACGGCCGTCCCAGGGTCCCATCTGCGCGGAAACCCTTGTCCAGCCGCGTCGGCGATTGCCAGGCTCGGGTCGTCGAGGAACGAACCACCCTCCGCCGCAAGGAGATGTCAGTGGCTGAATTCACACCGTAGGGCGGAGCACCCATGGGGGAGTGCTCCGCCCTGCGGCGTTCGGAGGGCGCCCCGGACCGGGGCGCCCTCAGGCGTAGAACCGGGACAGGCTCTGCAGCACGGCCGCCGGCTTGGGGGCGCCCTCGATCTCGATCGTGCCGTCGACGGTGATCTGCACGCCTCCCGGGACGTCCTCCACCGAGCTCAGCGTGCCGACCAGGCGGATCTTGGAGCCGACCTTCACCGGGGAGGGGAAACGCACCTTGTTGAGGCCGTAGTTGACCTTCGTCGTCACTCCCTGGACATCCAGCAGCTCGGTGAACAGCGGGATGAACAGCGACAGGGTCAGGTAGCCATGGGCGATCGGGGCGCCGAAGGGACCCTCGGCCGCCTTCTCCGGGTCGACGTGGATCCACTGGTGGTCCCCGGTCGCGTCGGCGAAGGTGTTGATGCGCTCCTGGGTGACCTCGATCCACTCACTGGCGCCGAGGTCGCTGCCTGCGAGCTTCTTCAGCTCGTCGATGCCGTTCACGGTGATGCTCATGTTCCCTGCTTTCCAAACGATGTGATGGGGAGTCAGCTGTTGCCGTAGCGCTTGCGCACCCGGGCCTTCAGCAACTTGCCGGAGGCCGTGCGGGGCAACTCGTCGGCGATCACGACCGACTTGGGGATCTTGTACTTGGCGAGCCGCCCGGCCAGCGAGGCCAGCACCTCGTCGGGGTCCAGGGCGGAGCCCTCCCGCGGGACGACCACCGCGCGCGGCACCTCGCCCCACTTGTCGTCGGGTACGCCGATGACCGCGCACTCCACGATGTCGGGGTGGGCGAGGAGTTGGTCCTCGATCTCGGCGGGGTAGATGTTCTCGCCCCCGGAGATGATCATGTCCTTGATGCGGTCGACGATGAAGACGTACCCGTCCTCGTCGACGCGCGCGGCGTCCCCGCTGCGGAACCAGCCGTCGGCGAACACCGCGGCCGTCTCCTCCGGCAGGCCCCAGTACCCGGGCATGACGTGCGGGCCCCGGACGACGACCTCGCCGGGCTCGTCCACGTCGACCGGTGTCATGTCCGGCCGTACCACCCGCACATCGCTGAAGAAGTGCGGGACGCCCGCGGAACCGGCCTTGCTCACGGCGTGCTCCGCGTCGAGGAAGAGGGTGCCGGGGGCGGCCTCCGTCATGCCGTAGCCCTGGAGGAAGGTGAGCCCCCGCTCCTGGAACTTCGCGATGAGCGGGGTCGGCACCGGGGAGCCGCCGCAGGACAGCATCCTGAGCGACGACAGGTCGGCGTCGGCCCAGCGCGGGTGCCGGGCAATCTGGTCGAACATGGTGGGCACGCCGAACATGAACGTGATCCGGTGCCGTTCGATCAGGTCGAAGGTGGCGTCCGGCACGAACGACTCGACCAGCACGCACGCGCCGCCCTTGAGCAGCACGGGCAGGGTGAGCATGTTCAGCCCGGCGGTGTGGAACAGCGGGGCGGAGACCAGAGCGCGTTCGTCGGTGATGACGTCCTGGTCGACCAGGACGTTGACGGCGTTCCAGATGATGTTGCCGTGCGTGAGCATCGCACCCTTGGGGCGGCCGGTCGTCCCCGAGGTGTACATGATGATGCAGGTGTCGTCGGCGAAGACCGGCTGGTCGATCGGCTCGGCCTCCGCCCCGGCCAGCAGCGCCTCGTACTCGGCGCCGGTCTCGACGTACGTACGGACGTCGGTGCCGCCCGGCAGTCCCGCGACGATCCCGGTGAACCCGGGCGCGTACACGAGGGCCTTGGCGCCGGAGTCCGAGAGCTGGTAGGCGATCTCGGGCCCGGCGAGGCGGGTGTTGAGCGGGACGAACACCGCGCCGAGGGTGCCGGCGGCGAACAGCGTCTCCAGGTACGAGGGGTGGTTGGGCCCCAGGTAGGCGACGCGGTCGCCGCGGCGGATGCCGGAGGCGCGCAGGGCGTGGGCGAGGCGCGTGGTGCGCTCGTGCAGCTCCGCGTAGGTGATGCTGGTGTCGCCGTGGATCAGCGCCGTGCGCTGCGGGGTCTTGCGGGCCCGCCGGGCGGGCCACGATCCCAGTCCCTCATTGCGCATGTCTGTGCCCCTGTCCGTCGTTGCACATGGGGGTGTCCCTCACGGTGTGGTCATGGCTTCGTCAGTCCGAGCAGCCGGGCGGCGTTCTCCTTGAGGATCTTCGGCTTGACCTCGTCCTTGATCGTCAGCTTCTCGAAGTCGGCGAGCCAGCGGTCGGGGGTGAGGACGGGGTAGTCGGAGCCGAAGAGGACCTTGTCCTTGAGCAGGGTGTTCGCGTACTGCACCAGCTGCGGCGGGAAGTACTTCGGGGACCACCCGGACAGGTCGATGTGCACGCCCGGCTTGTGCGTGGCCACCGCCAGCGCCTCGTCCTGCCAGGGGAAGGACGGATGGGCCAGGATGATCTTCAGATGGGGGAAGTCGGCGGCGACGTCGTCCACGTGCAGCGGGTTGGAGTACTTCAGCCGGATGCCGCCACCGCCGGGTACGCCCGCGCCGATGCCCGTCTGCCCGGTGTGGAAGAGGGCGATGGTGCCGGTCTCCTCGATGACCTCGTACAGGTCGTACGCCACCGAGCGGTCGTTGGGGAAGAAGCCCTGGATGCTGGGGTGGAACTTGAAGCCCTTGATCCCGTACTCCTCGACCAGCCGGCGCGCCTGCTTCACTCCGGCCCTGCCTCGGAAGGGGTCGATGGAGGCGAAGGGGATCAGCACGTCCGCGTTGGCGGCTGCCGCCTCGGCGACCTCCTCGTTGGGGACGGGCTCGGTGCCGGTCGCGGACTCGGCGTCCACCGTGAAGATCACGGCGGCCATCTTCCGCTCGCGGTAGTAGGCGGCTGTCTCCTCCAGGGTCGGCTTGCGCTTGCCCTCGACCTTGAAGTAGGCGGAGGAGGCGTCGTGGAGGTCGTCGTCCAGCGACGACGTGCCCTTCTTCGACGACACCTCGGCGTGGGTGTGGACGTCGATCGCGACCAGCTCGTCCACGTTCATGACGGGACCTGCGGTGCTCATCACGCCTCCGGGATCTTCGGGGCCGGGATGCCCACGGTCTGGGGTTCGGCGCCCAGCGAGGTCGGCCAGACGTCGGCGAGCGCCTCGGGGGTCCAGCCGCCGTTCGCGTACGCCGTCTTGATCTCCTGCGGATGCGACCAGAGTGCCACCTTGTCACCGCCGATGCCGATGGCCTGGCCGGTGACACCGCGGGCGGCCTCCGAGGCGAGGAACGGGATCAGGGCGGCGCAGTCCTCGGGGGTGCCGAAGCCCTCGCCCTTGCGCAGGAAGTCCGGGAACGGCTTGCCCTCGCGCAGGGCCTCGACGTACGGGGCGAAGACCGGGATGGTCTCGGTCATCGCGGTGGCGGCGACCGGGATGATCGCGTTGACGGTGATGTTCGCGCGGCCCAGCTCCATCGCCCAGGTGCGGGCGAAGGCGGCGATGCCGGCCTTGGCCGCGGCGTAGTTCGTCTGGCCGAAGTTGCCGCGCTGGCCGGCCGGGGACCCGACGAGGATCAGGGAGCCGCCCTCGCCCTGCTCGCGCATGCGGATCGCGGCGGCGCGAGCGCAGGTGAAGGTGCCCTTGAGATGGGTGGTGATCACCGCGTCGAAGTCGTCGTCGGACATCTTCCACAGCACCTTGTCGCGGAGGATGCCCGCGTTGGTGACGAGGATGTCGAGCCGCCCGAACTCCTCCACGGCGCGGCCCACCAGCCGGTCGGCGGCCTCGCTGGTGCCGACGGGGACGACCTCGGCCACGGCCGTGCCGCCCGCCTCGGTGATGGACTTCACGGCCGCTTCGGCCACGGCCTCGTCAATGTCGTTGACGACCACGGAAGCGCCGGCGGCGGCGAGAGCCTGGGCGTAGGCCAGTCCGAGGCCACGGCCGCTGCCGGTGACGACGGCGACCTTGCCGGTGAGATCGATGCTGGGCACGAGTGGGGTCCCTTCGGAATGACAGCGCGGATGACTGCGCGGCTTCGAAATCGAAGTTAAGAGCAATAGTTGTTGACGTCAATAGTTGTTGAGCCGAGGTCTTTGGGGCATCCTGTGGAGCAGCACACAAGCGCCGCCCCGCAGGGGGCCTCGACCAGGGAGCCCGCCATCGCCGGCCAGCAGACTCAGAACTCCGCCCCGATCGACGCGCGCGAGCCGTGGATGCGCGGGCTGCACGCGGACACGGGGTATCTGCTGTACCGCCTGGGGCTGCGTTCGGGGCAGCTGTTCAACGCGTCTCTGCAGGAGTCGGGGCTCCGGCTGCGCCACTACGCGCTGCTGCGTTTCCTGACCACCACGCCGGGCGCGCTCCAGCGGGAGCTGAGCGCCACCCTCGGGTACGACCCGAGCGCGATCGTCGGTCTGGTGGACGACCTGGAGAAGCTGGGCTTCGCGGAGCGGCGCCCCTCCCCCGACGACCGCCGCAGCCGGATCGTCGTGCTGACCGAGGACGGCCGTTCCTTCCTCCGGGACACCGACGAGGCCGGCCGGCGCGTCACCGACGAGCTGCTGAAGCCGCTGGACGCCGCCGAGCGGGACGCGCTCCACGTCCTGCTCCAGAAGGTCGCCGAGGCGGGGCTGGGGTGACGCGATGCCGATGACCGCCGGCGCGCTGCCGGAGCCGGGGGCCGCGCGCTCCGCCCCCGACCGGCTGCTCTCCGTGCTGGCCGCCTTCGACCACGACCATCCGGCTCTGACGCTGACCGACATCAGCCGCCGGGCCGGGCTCACGCTCACCACGGCGCACCGGCTGGTGGGCGCGCTCACCGAGTGGGGCGCCCTGGAACGTGACCCGGACGGGATGTACCACGTGGGGCTCCGGCTGTGGGAGATCGCGACCCTCGCCCCGCGTGGACTCGCCCTGCGCCAGATCGCCCTGCCGTACCTGGAGGACCTGTACGAGGCGACGCACGAGAACGTGCAACTGGCGGTGCGCGACGGCGACGAGGTCGTCTACATCGAGTGGCTCTCCGGCCGCTCGGCCGTCGGCGTCCACATCCGGGTCGGCGGCCGCTGGCCGCTGCACGCGACGGGCGTGGGGCTGGCACTGCTGGCGCACGGCGACCATGCGTCCCAGGAGACCTACTGCGACGGGGAGTTGGCCTCCTTCACGCCGTACACCATCAGCGACGGCGCCCGGTTGCGGCGGGTGCTGGCCGAAGTCCGGCGTGCCGGCGTCGCGGTGAGCAGCCGTCAGGTCACCGAGGACGCGCTGTCGGTGGCGGCCCCGGTACGCGGGCCGGGTGGGGCGGTGGTCGCCGCCGTGTCGGTGGTCGTGCCCCAGGCCGGCGCCCAGGTGCCGGTACTGGCCCCCGCGGTGCGGGTCGCGGCACGGGGCATCTCACGAGCGCTGGGCTGGCAGCCGGACGAGCCGCGGGGCCGGGGGTCCCTGATACCGGGCCGATCCGCCGCGCCGTCTCCCCGACCGGCGTCTGCATCAGCCCCGCCGTCCTGACCGGCGCCCGCGTCCCGTCCCGCCTGCCCGCCGGCGCCGTCGCCCGCGCCCCTCTCGCCTTCCCGCCCGGCGCCCCCGCCCCGTACGCCGACGGCGGGCCGGCGTGGGTCGCGGCACCCCGGGCCGGGTGCCTGCCCCGGTCCGGGGCAGGTACCCGGACACCGGACCGGACACCCGGAGCCTGACGGAGTCTCAGGCGGTGAGCCCCTCGTAGACGGCCGCGAGGAGCAGGAACGCCCGGTCGTCGCCGAGGCCACCGTTGTCGATCATCTGGTTCATCGTGTACGCGACGGACATCCGGGCGTCGAAGTCCACGAGGACGACGGAGCCGCCCCAGCCGCCCCAGAAGCAGGTGCGGGGGTTGGGCAGCTGACCGCCGTTCAGGCCGTAGCCCATGCCCCAGCGCATCGGTACGCCGAGGATCCGGTCGGTGCCGTGGAACTGTTCCTCCAGGGCCCGCTCACACCCCTTCTCCGAGAGCAGTCGCACACCCCGGGCCGCGCCGCCGCAGGCCAGCAGCGACTGGACCGCGGCGATCGAGCGGGCGTTGCCGTGCCCGCCCGCCGCCGGGATCTCGGCGCGCCGCCAGGCGAGGGTGTTGGCGGCGGCCGGCGGGATGTCCGGGTTGGGCCTGCTGTCCCCGCGGGGCGGGGAGGAGGGCGGCGGGAGGATCGGCGCGACACGGTGGTCGTGCTCGGGGCCGAGGCCGATGTGGAAGTCGGCGCCCAGCGGCCCGGCGACCTCCTCGGCGAAGAAGGTGCCCAGGCTGCGGCCGGTGACCCGGCGTACGACCTCCCCGACGAGATACCCCTGGGTGACCGCGTGGTACCCGGCGTCGGTGCCGGGCTCCCAGGCGGGCGTCTGCGCGGCGAGCCGGGCGGTGACCGTGGGCCAGTCGTAGAGGTCCTCCAGCGTGGTCGGCGCGTCGAAGACGGGCAGCCCGGCCGTGTGGGAGAGCAGATGGCTCACCCGTATGCCCTCCTTGCCCGCCGCGGCGAACTCGGGCCAGTACACGGCCACCGGCGCGTCCAGGTCCAGCTCGCCGCGGTCGGCGAGGATCAGGGCGCACAGCGCGGTCATCGTCTTGGTGCTGGACCAGACGTTGGTGAGGGTGTCCCGTTGCCAGGGAATCGTGCGGTCCGGGTCGAGGTGGCCGCCCCACAGGTCGACCTCCGGCTCACCGTCCACGAACACCGCCACCGACGCTCCGACGTCCTTGTCGGCCAGTGAGGCGGCCAGCGCCTCGCGCACCGGCGTGAATCGATCCGTACACGTGCCGTGAGTGTCCACCATGGACGGGAAGCTAGCGGGCGGCGCTCCCTAGGAGCCAGCGAATTACGCGGCGGCGCCCTGCGGCAGCAGGGCCAGGAGCTGCTGGGTGTGGCCGGGCAGCTCGACCTCCGCGAGGCCCGTGATCAGATCCCGCAGCGGCACGGTCCCGTCGAGCAGGAGTGTGTCGTGGGACAGCAGCCGGGCGGGCACCGGGGTGTCGAGTTCGGCCTCGCTGAGCATCGGTCCGGCGAGCGTGCACAGGGCGTCCGCCTGGAGCCGGACGCGTTCGCGGAGTCCGGCGTTGCCGCCGGCGAGCCCGATGGCGCGGTCGATGGTCCAGGTGTCGAGCGCCACACGGTTGTCGAACGTCGTGTGCGTGCCCGCGGCGACCGCGGAGACGGCGGCGAGGGTCGCGGAGTTGACCAGCGTGACGTGGGCCAGGATCCGGTCGGCGTTCCACTCTCCGGCGGGCGGGTCGGGCACCGGGACGCCGGCGTCGGCCACCGTGGCGGCGGCATCCAGGAGCGCGCGGGAGGCGTTCCGCAGCGGGTTGGTGTCCATGGTGGGCCTCTGCTTTCCTGCGGCGTGCGGTGAGGGGGCGGAGGGGCGGGGGCGGCCGCCGTCGGGTCAGGTGTGCGCCGGGGACATCTCCCAGGGCGCCTGCGGAAGGACGTCACCGGTCTCCAGCAGCGACTTGAGGTTGGCCAGCACGGCCGGCCAGCCGCGCGAGATCCCGCCGAGCATCTCGACGTTCGGGAGCTTCTCGTGGGTGACGGTGAGACGGACGATGTCGTGGTGCGGTTCGACGAGGAAGGTCACGACCGACGGCTCCCGGGGCGACTCGGGGCCGGGGGTGTCCTCGAAGGTGATGACCAGCCTGGTCGGGGGCTCGGCCGCGATCACCTTCCCGACGACGTCGACGGCGTCCGATCCGTCGACGCGCCGGTGTTCCCAGGCGGAGCCCGGCCGCCAGTCGGAGATGTTGGCGTGCCCCCAGTAGCGGGCGGTGAGGTCCGCGTCCGTGAGGGCCTGCCAGACCTGCTCGGCGCTCGCGCGGATGTAGGTGACGTAGACGTAGGTCGGTACGGGTGCGGGTGCACCGGTCATGGCGTACTCCTCTGCCTGGTTCCTGATGGCGCTGATCGCCCGCAGGCGGGGTCTGTCGAACCCTGAGATCCAGCGCTCCTCGATCTCGTGGATGGGCACCGGGTTGAGGTAGTGCAGGCGTTCCCGTCCGCGTCGTACGACGGTCACGAGGCCGGCGCGGACCAGGACGTCGAGGTGCTGCGTGGCCGACTGGCGCGCCATGTCGAGGTGCTCGCACAGCTCGCGCAGCGTCTGGCCGTTCTGCTCGCGCAGACGGTCGAGCAGGAGTCGTCGCGTGGGATCGGCCAGCGCCTTGAAAACCGAGTCCATCGCTGTCGCTTCTAGGCTCACACCTCGATTATGCAGGTGTTTGCCTGCCTATTGTCAAGCGACGACCTCGTGCCTTCACAGGGTGAACTCGCCCTCCCCTCAAGCACTTTCTCCGCTTTAACTCTTGACGACCGCGGCGGGGGAGCGCACATTGGCCGCACGCTCCTCTTCTGAGAGCGCTCTCAAAGAACGGGACCGAGCAGAGCGTTCTCCGCCCGCACCTCACTCCGTACTCCCCACCCCAAAGAGGCCGCCATGAGTGAACCCTCCGGCACACCCGTCGGGCGTCGTCGCCGCCCGCTCCGGCGCGTACTCCTCGCCGTCGTCAGCGCGGTGGCGCTGGCCACGGCGGGGGCGACCGCCGCGCAGGGGGCCGCCCCCACCCCGCCCGCTGGCTGGACCCAGGTCTTCCTCGACGACTTCAACGGCTCGGCCGGCACCGGTGTGAACACCTCCAACTGGCAGTACGCGACCGGGACCTCGTACCCCGGCGGGCCCGCCAACTGGGGCACCGGCGAGGTCGAGACGATGACCAACAGCACCTCCAACGTCTCGCTCGACGGCAACGGCAATCTGCGCATCACCCCGCTGCGCGACTCGGCGGGCAGATGGACCTCGGGCCGCATCGAGACCAATCGCACCGACTTCCAGCCCCCGGCCGGAGGCAAGTTGAGGGTCGAGTCCCGGCTCCAGATGCCGAACGTGACCGGCACGGCCGCCGAGGGCTACTGGCCCGCGTTCTGGATGCTGGGCGCGCCCTACCGGGGCAACTACCAGAACTGGCCGAGCGTCGGCGAGCTGGACATCATGGAGAACGTCCAGGGCCGCAATCAGGTGTGGGCCACCATGCACTGCGGCACCAACCCCGGTGGCCCGTGCAACGAGACGACCGGCATCGGCAACTCCGCCGCCTGCCCCGGCACCACCTGCCAGTCCGGCTTCCACACCTACACCATGGAGTGGGACCGCTCGGTGACCCCGGAGACGATCCGGTTCTTTGTCGACGGCACACGGTTCCACTCGGTCAACGCCAGCCAGGTGGACGCCACGACCTGGAACAACGCGACCAACCACGGCTTCTTCATCATCCTGAACGTGGCCATGGGCGGCGCCTTCCCCGACGCGTTCGGCGGCGGGCTGGACGGCGACACCCGCTCCGGCGTGCCCATGGTCGTGGACTACGTTCAGGTGCTGTCGGCCGCCGGGGACACCACCACTCCCCCGCCGTCGGGCACCCGTGACGCGTACAGCGTCATCCAGGCCGAGTCCTTCAACAGCCAGAGCGGGGTCAGCACCGAGACCACGTCCGACACCGGCGGCGGCCAGAACATCGGCTCCCTCGCGGGCGGCGACTGGGCGCTGTTCCGACACGTCGACTTCGGCACGACGGCTGCCACCCAGTTCCTGGCCCGGGTGGCCAGCGGGGCGAACTCCGGCGTGAGCGGACTGGTCGAGGTCCGCCTCGACAGCCGCTCGAGCGCTCCCATCGGCAGCTTCGCCATCGCCAACACCGGGGGCTGGCAGTCCTGGCGGACGGTTCCGGCGAACATCAGCGGCGTCACCGGGACGCACGACGTGTATCTGACCTTCACCAGCGGTCAGGCACAGGACTTCGTCAACGTGAACTGGTTCAACTTCGGCCGCTGAGACGGGGGCCGGGCACATGAGGAGGGGCTTCGCCCGCGGGCGAGGCCCCTTCCGACGTACGGACGGCCGCCCGGAGTTGTCAGCGCATCTCCGCCCGGAACGCCACCGGCGTCGTCCCCGTGTGCAGTTGGAAGAACTTGGAGAAGTTCGCCGGGTCGGGGAAGCCGACCGCCACACCGACACGGCCGATCGGCAGGTCGGTGTGGGCCAGCAGGCGTTTCGCCTCCAGGACCACCCGCTTGTCGATGAAGCCCTTGGGGGTCTCACCGGTGGCGGCACGGACCGCCCGGACGAGGGTGCGGCGCGAGTAGCCCAGGGCGTCGGCGTACGCGCTCACGCTGTGGTTGGTGGTGAAGTCCCGCTCCACGGCGTCCCGGAAGCGGGTGAACGTCGTGTCGTGGTGCCGGAGGGCCGCCTCGGCCGAGCCGGCCGCGAGATGGGCCAGGCGCAGCAGAAAGGCCGTCAGGGAATGCCGCAGCACGGCGGTGTGCAGGCTGAGCGGCAGGGTGGCGGTGTCGACGTACTCGCGCTCCAGGTGCGCCAAGGAGGCTCGTAGGCCCGCGAGTCGGGCCTCGTCGGGCCGGAGCAGCGGGGGCAGGTCGTAACGGTAGAGGCCGGTCGCCTCGACCGTGGCCCGGGGCAGGAAGCCCGGTTGCATGGTGAGGACGGTCCCGCGGTACCCGGTGGTGCGTGAGAAGCGATGCACCTGTCCGGGGCGGATCCACAGCAGATCGCCCGTGTTCGCCTCGTACTCGGTGAAGTCGACCATGTGGGTGACGGGGCCGTGGTCGAACAGCATCACCACATGGAAGTCGATGCGGTGCACCCGTTCCAGGGGGACGTCCGCGGGCCAGGTGCGACGGTCGTCCATCGGGCCGACCTGCATACCGACACCGAAGAGGCTGAGGTCCGCCGGGAACGGGAGGGTTCTGATGCGGCCGCTCCCCCTGGAGTCACCGTCGCCCCCGGTGTCCGTGTCCTTCATGCGCTCGCCCGCCCCCGTCCGCCGGTGTCCCAGTTTCACCGAAGGGTGGCACACGGCAACCTTCCTTCTCAAAAGTCAGACTTTTAGTTTTGAAGGCGCCAAGGCCATTCCGCCGCACCTATCGAGGACTCCTTGAAGATGAACTGGACAGAACTCGACCGACGTGCCGTCGACACCGCGCGCCTGCTGGCCGCCGACGCCGTCCAGAAGGTCGGCAACGGGCACCCCGGAACCGCGATGAGCCTGGCGCCCGCCGCGTACACGCTCTTTCAGAAGGTGATGCGACATGACCCCGCCGATCCCGAGTGGACCGGCCGCGACCGCTTCGTCCTCTCCCCCGGCCACACCTCGCTGACCCTGTACACCCAGCTCTTCCTCGCCGGGTACGAGCTGGAGCTGGACGACCTGAAGGCGTTCCGGACGCACGGTTCGAAGACGCCGGGTCACCCCGAGTACGGGCACACCGCCGGGGTCGAGACCACCACCGGTCCGCTGGGGCAGGGTGTCGCCAACGCGGTCGGCATGGCGATGGCCGCTCGCTACGAGCGCGGGCTGTTCGACCCGGACACGCCCGAGGGCGCGTCCCCGTTCGACCACACCGTCTGGGCGATCGTCTCCGACGGCGATCTGGAGGAGGGCATCTCCGCCGAGGCCCTCCTCCCTCGCAGGCCATCAGCGGCTCGGCAACCTCGTGTTCCTCTACGACGACAACCACATCTCGATCGAGGGCGACACCGCCACCGCGTTCTCCGAGGACGTGCTGAAGCGGTACGAGGCGTACGGCTGGCACGTCCAGCGGATCGAGCCGGCGTTCAACGGGAACATCGACGTGCACGCCCTGTACGACGCGCTGAGGGCCGCGCAGGAGGAGACCTCGTGCCCCTCCTTCATCGCGATGCGCACCATCATCGCCTGGCCCGCGCCGAACGCGCAGAACACCGAGGCCGCCCACGGATCCGCGCTCGGCGAGGAGGAAATCGCGGCCACCAAGCGGGTCCTCGGCTTCGACGCGAACAAGACCTTCCAGGTCGCCGACGACGTCCTCGCCCACACCCGGAAGGCCCTCGACCGGGGCGCCGAGGAGCACGCCGCCTGGGACAAGCGGATCGCCGAGTGGCGCGCCGCCCAGCCGGAGCGGGCCCAGCTGTTCGACCGGGTGGTGGCCGGCCGGCTGCCCGAGGGCTGGGAGTCGCACCTGCCGGTGTTCGAGGAGGGCACCTCCGTCGCGACCCGTGCCGCGTCCGGCAAGGTCCTCCAGGCGCTCGGCGCGGTCATCCCCGAACTGTGGGGCGGCTCGGCCGACCTCGCCGGCTCGAACAACACCACGATCGACAAGACCAGCTCGTTCCTCCCGGCGGACAACCCGCTGCCCGAGGCGAACCCGTACGGCCGCACCATCCACTTCGGCATCCGCGAGCACTCGATGGCCGCCGAGATGAACGGCATCGCGCTGCACGGCAACACCCGTGTCCACGGCGGCACCTTCCTGGTGTTCTCCGACTACATGCGCAACGCCGTCCGGCTCTCCGCGCTGATGCAGCTCCCGGTGACATACGTGTGGACGCACGACTCCATCGGGCTCGGCGAGGACGGCCCCACCCATCAGCCGGTCGAGCAGTTGGCCTCGCTGCGCGCCATTCCCGGCCTGAACATCGTCCGCCCGGCCGACGCCAACGAGACGGCGATCGCCTGGGCGGAGATCCTGCGGCGACACGCCACTCACCCCGCACCGCACGGACTGGCGCTCACCCGCCAGGGCGTCCCCACGTACGCGCCGAACCCCGGCGCCGCGAAGGGCGGCTATGTGCTCCGGGAGTCCTCCACCCCGACGCCGGACGTGATCCTCCTCGCCACCGGCTCCGAGGTGAGGCTCGCCGTCGCCGCGTGGGAGCGGCTGGAGGCCGAGGGGGTCGGGACCCGGGTGGTGTCGATGCCGTCGGTGGAGTGGTTCGAGGAGCAGCCGCGCGCCTACCGCGAGAGCGTACTGCCGCCGTCCGTGAAGGCCCGCGTGGCGGTCGAGGCCGGGATCGGTCTCACCTGGTACCGGTACGTCGGTGACGGGGGTCGCCTCGTCTCCCTGGAGCACTTCGGTGCCTCCGCCGACGCCGAGACCCTGTTCGCCGAGTACGGCTTCACCCCCGAGAACGTCGTCACCGCCGCGAGGGAATCCCTGGCCGCCGTTCGCGGTTGACGCGAGCGCCTGAAGGAAGATGATCACTGTGACCACCGATACGACCGCGGCGACCGCCGCGGACCCCCTGCGACGCCTCTTCGAGGAGGGCGTCTCCGTCTGGCTCGACGACCTCTCCCGCGAACGCATCGCCTCCGGCGACCTCGCCCGGCTCGTCACGTCCGGGAACGTCGTCGGCGTGACCACCAACCCGTCCATCTTCCAGGCCGCGATCGGCTCCGGGAAGGGCTACGAGGAGCAGCTCGCCGACCTGGCCGTGCGCGGGGTGACGGTCGACGAGGCCGTACGGATGATGACCACCGCCGACGTCCGCGCCGCCGCCGACGTCCTGCGCCCGGTGTACGAGGCGACCGCGGGGCGGGACGGCCGGGTCTCCATCGAGGTCGACCCCAGGCTGGCCCACGACACCCGGGCGACGGTCGCCGAGGCCAGGCAGCTCGCCTGGCTGGTCGACCGCCCCAACGTCATGATCAAGATTCCGGCGACCAGGGCGGGTCTTCCGGCGATCACCGAGGTCGTCGGCCTCGGCATCAGCGTCAACGTCACGCTGATCTTCTCGCTGGAGCGCTACGGCGAGGTCATGCAGGCCTATCTGGCGGGACTGGAGAAGGCCAAGCTCAAGGGCCTCGACCTGGCGGCCGTCCACTCCGTCGCCTCCTTCTTCGTCTCCCGTGTCGACACCGAGATCGACAAGCGGCTGACGCTGCTGGGCACCGACGCGGCGCTCGCGCTCAGGGGCCGCGCCGCGCTCGCCAACGCGCGGCTCGCCTACGAGGCCTACGAAAGGGCCTTCGACGGCGACCGCTGGACCGCGCTGGCCGGGGCCCACGCCAACAAGCAGCGCCCGCTGTGGGCGTCGACCGGGGTGAAGGACCCGTCGTACAGGCCGACCCTGTACGTCGACGAGCTGGTGGCGCCGGGCACGGTCAACACGATGCCGGAGGCGACCCTGCGCGCCACCGCCGCGCACGCAGTGGTGCGCGGCGACACGGTCACCGGCGGCTACGCACAGGCCCGCGCCGATCTGGGGGCCGTCGAGGCGCTCGGCATCTCGTACGACGAGGTCGTGCGGCAGTTGGAGGAGGAAGGCGTCGCCAAGTTCGCTGCGGCGTGGCAGGACCTGTTGGACACGGTGTCGAAGTCCTTGACCAGCAAGGGAGTTGATGGGGAATGACCTCCGAGACGACCGCTCTCGCGGCAGCCGACTGGGCCAATCCGCTGCGCGACGCGCGCGATCGCCGGCTGCCCCGGATCGCGGGACCGTCCGGACTCGTCATCTTCGGGGTGACGGGGGACCTGTCCCGCAAGAAGCTGATGCCGGCCGTGTACGACCTGGCCAACCGCGGACTGCTCCCGCCGGGCTTCTCCCTGGTGGGCTTCGCCCGCCGGGACTGGGAGGACCAGGACTTCGCTCAGGTGGTGCACGACGCGGTGCGCGAGCACGCACGCACCGAGTTCCGTGAGGAGGTCTGGCAGCAGCTCGCCGAGGGCATGCGCTTCGTCCCGGGCGACTTCGACGACGACGAGGCGTTCAAGCAACTACGTTCAGCAGTGGAGGAGTTGAACTCCTCACGGGGCACCAGCGGCAACTTCGCCTTCTACCTCTCCGTACCGCCGAGGTTCTTCCCGAAGGTCGTCCAGCAACTCAAGAAGCACGGGCTGGCCGACGCACCCGAGGGCTCCTGGCGGCGCGCGGTCATCGAGAAGCCGTTCGGCCACAACCTGGCCAGCGCCATCGACCTGAACGAGATCGTGCACGAGGTGTTCGACCCGGAACAGGTCTTCCGCATCGACCACTACCTCGGCAAGGAGACCGTCCAGAACCTCCTGGCACTGCGCTTCGCCAACCAGATGTACGAACCCATCTGGAACCGGTCGTATGTCGACCACGTCCAGATCACCATGGCCGAGGACATCGGCATCGGCGGCCGGGCGGGCTACTACGACGGCATCGGCGCCGCTCGCGACGTCATCCAGAACCACCTCCTCCAGCTGATGGCGCTCACCGCGATGGAGGAGCCGATCGCCTTCGACGCCGAGGCGCTGCTCACGGAGAAGCTGAAGGTCCTCAAGTCGGTGCGGCTCCCCGCCGATCTGGGCGCCCACACCGTCCGCGGCCAGTACACGGAGGCCTGGCAGGGAGGCGAGAAGGTGGTCGGCTACCTCCAGGAGGACGGCATCGACGCCAACTCCAGGACCGACACCTACGCGGCCATCAAGCTGGAGGTCGACAACCGCCGTTGGGCCGGTGTCCCGTTCTACTTGCGCACCGGCAAGCGGCTCGGCCGCCGGGTCACCGAGATCGCGGTCGTCTTCCAGAGCGCACCGCACTCCCCGTTCGACTCCACGGCCACCGAGGAACTGGGGAAGAACGCGATCGTCATCCGGGTGCAGCCGGACGAGGGAATGACCGTGCGCTTCGGTTCGAAGGTGCCGGGTACCTCGATGGAGATCCGGGACGTCACCATGGACTTCGCGTACGGCGAGTCGTTCACGGAGTCCAGCCCGGAGGCGTACGAACGGCTGATCCTGGACGTGCTGCTCGGCGACGCCAACCTCTTCCCCCGCCACCAGGAGGTGGAGGAGTCCTGGAAGATCCTCGACCCGATCGAGGAGTACTGGGCCAAGCACGGCAGGCCCGCGCAGTACCCCTCGGGCAGTTGGGGACCCGAGGAAGCCGACGAGATGCTCGCACGAGACGGACGGAGCTGGCGCAGGCCATGAAATTCGACCTGACGGACACCACGGCAAGCAAGATCAACAAGGCCCTGGTGCAGGGGCGCAGGGCCATCGGCACGCCCGCCGTGGGCATGGTCCTCACGATGGTGATCGTGACGGACGAGGAGAACGCGTACGACTCGATCAAGGCGGCCGAGGAAGCCTCGCACGAGCACCCCTCGCGCACCCTGGTCGTCATCAAGCGCCATGCCCGCACCCCCCGTGACCGCACCCGGTCGCACCTGGACGCCGAGGTGCGTGTGGGCGCCGACGCGGGCACCGGCGAGACGGTCGTACTGCGGACGTACGGCGAGGTGTCCGACCACGCCGACTCCGTCGTCCTGCCGCTGCTGCTGCCGGACGCTCCGGTCGTGGTGTGGTGGCCGGTGGACGCGCCGGAGAACCCGGCGAAGGACCCGCTGGGGGCGCTGGCGCAGCGCCGGATCACCGACATGTACGCCGTCGAGTCCCCGCTCGCCGCGCTGGAGCAGCGGGTGGCCTCCTACACCCCCGGCGACACCGACCTGGCCTGGACCCGGCTGACGCCATGGCGTTCCATGCTCGCCGCCGCCCTGGACCAGGCCCGCACTAAGATCATCTCGGCGGCCGTCGACAGCGAGGCCGACAACCCGAGCGCCGAGTTGCTGGCCCGCTGGCTGGAGGCCCGCCTCGGCGTCACCGTCGAGCGCGTCACCACCGCCGGACCGGTTGTGACGGGCGTGCGGCTCGGCACCGAGAACGGGGAGATCGTCATCGACCGCCCCGAGGGCCCGCTCGCCACGCTCACCCTGCCGGACCAGCCCTCCCGCACCCTCGCCCTGAAGGTGCGCCCCACCTCCGAGCTGATCGCCGAGGAGCTGCGCCGCCTCGACGCGGACGAGATGTACGCCATCGCTCTGCGCGGCGGCGAGCACACCGGGGAGGGCGCTAGCCATGAGTGACACCCCCCGCCTCAACCGGCGCCCCGAGTGGGTCGCGTTGGAGGACCACCGCGCGGGCCCGATGCTCCACCCCTCCCTGCGCGAACTGTTCGCCGCCGACCCCGGGCGTGCCGAGCGGTACGTCGTCCAGGCAGGCGATCTGCGCATCGACTACTCCAAGCATCCGATCAACGACGAGACACTCGCCCTGCTCCTCGAACTCGCCGCCGCGACGGATGTGTTCGGGCAGCGGGACGCCATGTTCCGCGGCGAGCGCATCAACACCACCGAGGACCGGGCGGTCCTGCACACCGCGCTGCGCGCCCCGCGTGACGCCGTGGTCGAGGTGGACGGCGAGAACGTCGTCCCCGGCGTGCACGCGGTCCTCGACCGGATGGCCGCCTTCGCCGACCGCGTCCGCTCCGGCGACTGGACCGGCCACACCGGCCGCCGTATCCGCAATGTCGTCAACATCGGCATCGGAGGCTCCGACCTCGGTCCCGCGATGGCGTACGAGGCGCTGCGGGCGTACACCGACCGGTCGCTGACCGTGCGGTTCGTGTCGAACGTCGACGGCGCAGACCTGCACGAGGCGGTGCGCGACCTCGACCCGGCCGAGACGCTGTTCGTCGTCGCCTCCAAGACGTTCACGACGATCGAGACGATCACCAACGCGACGTCGGCGCGGTCCTGGCTGCTGAGCGGGCTCGGCGACGGGGGCACCCCCCGTTTCGGCGATGCCGGGAGCGGCGCGGAGAAGGCGGTGGCCCGGCACTTCGTGGCGCTGTCGACGAACGCGGGGAAGGTCACCGAGTTCGGGATCGACCCGGACAACATGTTCGAGTTCTGGGACTGGGTCGGGGGCCGCTACTCCTTCGACTCGGCGATCGGTCTCTCGCTGATGATCGCCATCGGCCCGGACCGCTTCCGGGAGCTCCTCGACGGCTTCCGCACGATCGACGACCACTTCAGGACGGCGCCGCCGGAGTCCAACGCCCCATTGCTGATGGGCCTGTTGGGCGTCTGGTACGGCGACTTCTTCGACGCCCAGTCGCACGCGGTGCTGCCCTACTCGCACTACCTGTCCAAGTTCACCACGTATCTGCAACAGCTGGACATGGAGTCCAACGGCAAGCACGTGGGCCGCGACGGGGTGCCCGTCGAGTGGCAGACCGGTCCGGTGGTGTGGGGCACGCCCGGCACCAACGGGCAGCACGCCTACTACCAGTTGCTCCACCAGGGCACCAAGCTGATCCCGGCCGACCTGATCGGTTTCGCCCGCCCGGTCGCCGGCATGGCACCCGAACTGGCCGCGCAGCACGACCTGCTGATGGCCAACCTCTTCGCGCAGGGCCAGGCGCTGGCCTTCGGAAAGACCGCGGAGGAGGTGCGGGCGGAGGGGGTGTCCGAGGAACAGGTCCCGCACCGCACGTTCCGCGGCAACCGACCGACGACGACCGTGCTCGCCCCGGAGCTGACCCCGGCCGTCCTCGGCCAGCTCATCGCCCTCTACGAGCACAAGGTGTTCGTCCAGGGCGCGATCTGGAACATCGACTCCTTCGACCAGTGGGGCGTCGAGCTGGGCAAGGTCCTGGCCAAGCGGGTGGAACCCGCGCTGACGGACGGCGTCGACGTGCCCGGGCTCGACCCCTCCACGGCGGCCCTGGTGGCCGCCTACCGCGCCCTGCGACGCGACGCCGTCGGCTCCCGCGAAACCCATGACATCCGTGACGCTCAGGAAGAAGTGAACTGACATGCAGCTCGGTCTCATCGGTCTCGGCAAGATGGGCGGCAACATGCGCGAGCGGATCCGCCGCGCGGGCCACACCGTCATCGGCTACGACCGCAACCCCGAAGTCTCCGACGTGGGCAGCCTGACCGAACTCGTCGAGCGGCTCGACGCGCCGCGCACGGTCTGGGTGATGGTCCCCGCCGGCGGCGCCACCCAGTCCGTCGTGGACGAGCTGGCGGACCTGCTGTCGGCCGGGGACACCGTCGTCGACGGCGGCAACTCCCGCTGGACCGACGACGAGAAGCACGCCGAGGAGCTGGGCGCCAAGGGCATCGGCTTCGTCGACGCGGGCGTCTCGGGCGGCGTGTGGGGCCTGGAGAACGGCTACGCGCTGATGGTCGGCGGCGACAAGGAGCATGTGGACCGGCTCCAGCCGATCTTCGACGCGCTCAAGCCCGAGGGGCCGTACGGGTACGTCCACGCCGGGAAGGTCGGCGCCGGACACTTCTCCAAGATGGTTCACAACGGCATCGAGTACGCCATGATGCAGGCGTACGCCGAGGGCTGGGAACTGCTGGAGGCCGTGGACTCGGTGACCGACGTCCGTGAGGTGTTCCGGTCCTGGCAGGAGGGGACGGTGATCCGTTCCTGGCTGCTGGACCTCGCGGTCAACGCGCTGGACGCCGACGAGCACCTGGAGAAGCTGCGCGGCTACGCCGCCGACTCCGGGGAGGGCCGGTGGACGGTCGAGGCGGCCATCGACAACGCGGTCCCGCTGCCGGCGATCACCGCGTCCCTGTTCGCCCGCTTCGCGTCCCGCCAGGACGACTCCCCGCAGATGAAGATGGTGGCGGCGCTGCGGAACCAGTTCGGGGGGCATGCGGTGGAGTCCACGAAGGGGTAGCCCTCCGGGGGTGAGCCGGGGGGTGGGGGGTCCTTGGGGTGCCTGAGTGGTGCGGGTGCGTGGGGGCTGGTCGCGCAGTTCCCCGCGCCCCTGAAAAGCCGGGGGCTGCGCCCCCAGGCTTTTCATCTGAAGGCCGGGCCGCAGGCCCATGCCTTCAGGGGCGCGGGGAACTGCGCGAGAAACCACACAACACCCGCACCCGCCCGACAAGCAGTGGCCCCCGGGCTACTAGGCGCCCGAGCACAGGGTCGTCCAGCCGTGCCACGACGCCCGGCAGCAGCGCGTCGACCGGTGACCGCCACCGCGACAGCACCCCGGCCGCCTGTTCGAGACCGCCGACCCGCTGTTCCTCGTCGGGGTGATCGGCCATCAGGCCGAGGGCGAAGGCGGGGGACGCGCCGTCGAACAGGGACGCCGTCCACTGGTGCATGCCCCGCACGCCGCACTCCGCGGCACTGGTGCGCTGCCACAGCTCCACACTCGGATCACGCAACGCGCCCAGCGCGATCTCCAGCCGCCCCTCCGCCGAAGCAGCCGCGGAGGACCGGGGGCCGTCGCCGAGCGCGTGCAGCGCCGCCAGGCGCAGTTGGGGCTCCGGAGCGGCGAGCAGCGAGTCCAGGAGGGCGGCGGCCTCGTCGGACGGGGCGCCGGTCGGCCCTCGGCGGACCGCGTTGCCGAGCGCGAGGACCAGGTCGAGCCGGGTCACCGGGTCGGTCTCGGCGTGCCAGCGGCTCAGGAGCGCGGGTAGGGCGTCCTCGCCGGGGTCGGCGCACGCGCCGATGACATCGGCGGCGGCCCGCCGGATCTCCGGCTCGGGATCGGCCAGCAGGGCGAGCACGTCCGGCAGGTGCCGTTCCCAGGTCGCGGCCCAGCGGGGGTCCAGGAACCGCGCCTCGACCCTTCCGGCCTCGGCGGCCACACGCCCCACCAGTTCCAGCAGCGTGCGACGGGGCGTCACCTGAGGGTCGGCCGCCGGCCGGAGCACGAAGGGGAGCGCGGCCGTCGCGGCCGGGCAGACCCAACCGCCCTGGTGGTAGAGGTGGTTCAGCAGGTCGAACGCGGCGTCCTCCGCGTCCGCCGCGTCGGACCCCGCGCAACGGCGCAGCAGATCCGGTACGTCCTCGGCGGAGCCGTAGTTGTGCTCCAGCCCCGTCCAGTCGACCGCGTCCGGTTCCGCCCGGTCGATCGACTCCAGCCCCTCCGACATGCGCGCGACGCTACCGCCGGGCCGGACGCGCGGCGACGGGGTTTCCGCCCGCCTCCGGCCACCAACCACCCATTCGCCGGACGCACGTTCGAATACCGCCATGACATGCCAAATGCGACTGTCCTCCATATTGTTCTTAGATGCGCACATGGCGTGAACTGTCGCTGTGGCCACCGGGCGCCGCCGGTAGCGTGCGGCCCCTGTCCCGTATGCATCCCGTACGCATGTGTACGCGTCCGCACGAAGGAAGCGACCGATGGCCGAGACCGGGCAGCACGAACAGCGGTACGAGCGATACGAGCGGTACGAAGGCGGCAGCCCGGAGGCCGAGCGGCTCGTGTTCGAGCGGCTGGCCCGCGAGCTGATGGAGGTCCAGGTCAGGAACCGGCGGGCCGGAGGTGGCGGGATCGCGCGGGCGTTCCACGCGAAGGCCCCGGTGGCCGTGGAGAACGCCCGGCTGCGCTTCCACGACGACCTCCCTGCGGCCCTGCGGGTCGGGTTCGCGCAGCCCGGCGCCGACTATCCGGCGGTGGTCCGGTTGTCCAACGCGAGCGGCATCCGGCAGGGCGACGGCTCCCCCGACCTGCGGGGGGTGGCGGTGCGGGTGCGGGTGTCGGAGGACGAGAGCCATGATCTGCTGGCCACCAGCTTCCCGGTGTCGCACGCGGCGAACGCGCGGGAGTTCGTGGCGTTCGCCAAGGCGATGGCGGGGGCACGGAGTCCGCTGCGGAAGGCGTTCGGACTGTTGGTGAAGCTGCCGCTGGCGGTGGGGTTCAGGACGGCCGGGCGGATGCGGCGGAATGTGCGGGAGGCCACCCGGCGGTCGGTGAACTCCTTCGCGAGCGAGACCTATTGGAGCCGCGGTGCGATGATGTGGGGCGAGGCAGGGCCCGTGCGGTATCTGCTGCGGCCCGCTCCCGGTACGCCGGTGGCGCCCGCGCCCGACCGGCGGGACCCCGACTTCCTGCACCGCGAGTTCGCGCGGCGCCTCGGGCAGGCCGATGTGGCGTTCGATCTGTGCGTTCAGCGGTACGTGGACGAGCGGCGGACGCCGGTCGAGGACGCGTCGGTGGAGTGGAAGGACGCGGTGGCGCCGGCGGTGCCCATCGCGCGGCTCACCGTTCCGAGCCAGGAGCTGGACGGCGCCGAGGCACGGGCCGCGGCACGGCGCGTCGAGGACCTGACCTTCAACCCCTGGTACACGACCGATGCATTCCGGCCACTGGGGAATATCAACCGGGCGCGGAAGGCCGCGTACCGGGCGAGCGGCGGGCACCGCCTCGGGCAGCGCTTCGTCACTGCGGAACCCTTGCGCAACCGGCTGCTCGGCGGCCCCGTGGGCGCCGCGATCGGGATGCTGAACCGGTACGTCCCGTGGCATCGGCTGCCGGTGTCGCTGAGCCTGCTGAACCTGGTCTTCCTGCGGAAGGTGCTGCGCCGGCTGAACCTGATCGACACGGAGCCGGGCGAGGCGCCGCCCCGGGCCCAGCCCGTCCCGGAGCCGGTCCCGGAGCGGCTGCGCACGGAGCGGTCGTACGACGGGACGTACAACGATCTGTCGGAGCCGAGGATGGGCGCGGTCGGCGCCGCCTTCGGCCGTAACCTGGCACCGGACCACCGGCCGGACCTCTTCGACGTCCCGAACCCGGTCACGGTCAGCAGGCAGCTGCTGCACCGCGAGAGCTTCGTGCCCGCGACCACGCTCAATGTGCTGGCGGCGGCGTGGATCCAGTTCCAGGTGCACGACTGGGTCAACCACCGCCGCCACAAGCCCGGCGACCGCAGCGTGGAGGTGCCGCTGCCGCCCGGACACGACGGATGGCGGAACACCCCGAACGGGCCGGTCGAGGACATGATGCGGTTCGCGGAGAACGAGGGCGTCGAGCGGCCGGGGCAGCCGCCGATCCTGTTCGCCAACAGCGCCTCCCACTGGTGGGACGGTTCCGAGGTGTACGGGGCGGACGAGCGGAGCGCGCGTTTCCTGCGCGAGGCCGACGGGCGCGCCGAACTGCGTCTGGAGGAAGGCCATGTGCCGATGAACGGCAACGGCATCCCGCTCACCGGGTTCAACGAGAGCTGGTGGATGGGCCTCAGCGCGATGCACACGCTGTTCGCCCGCGAGCACAACGCGGTCTGCGCGGCGCTGCGCGCCGAGTACCCGGCGATGAGCGAGGAGCGGATCTACCACACGGCACGGCTGGTGGTCTCCGCGCTGATCGCGAAGATCCACACGGTGGAGTGGACCCCGGCGATCCTCGCCACCGAGGCGATCGACATCGCCCTGCACACCAACTGGTCGGGCCCGCCGAGGAACTGGCTCAACCAGCTGGGGCTGTGGCTGTTCGAGGCGCACTCGCTGACCGGTATCCCGCAGACGCTGCCGGACCACCATGCGGCGCCGTACTCGCTGACGGAGGACTTCGTCACCGTCTACCGCATGCATCCGCTGATCCCGGACGACTACGAGCTGCGTGAGCACCAGTTCGGGCGGCGGCTGGAGACGGTGGGTTTCCTCGACATCCAGGGCGGCGCCGCCGAGACGCGGATCCGCAAGACGGGTCTCGCGAACTCCCTGTACTCGTTCGGTATCGCCCACCCCGGAGCGATCACCCTGCACAACTTCCCGCGCTCGCTCCAGCGGTTCGAACGCGACGGGGAGATCATCGACCTGTCGGTGGTCGACCTCGTCCGCACCCGGCGGCGCGGGGTGCCGCGCTACAACGACTTCCGGGCCGGACTGCACAAGCCGCGGATCCGTTCGTTCGAGGAGCTGACGGAGAACGCGGAGACCCTGGCCCGGCTGAAGGACGTGTACCGCGACGTCGACGAGATCGACACGGTGGTGGGGCTGTTCGCGGAGAACCCTCCCAGGGGCTTCGGGTTCAGCGACACCGCGTTCCGGATCTTCATCCTGATGGCCAGCCGGCGGCTCCAGAGCGACCGCTTCCTGACGGTCGACTACCGGCCGGAGGTCTACACCCCGCTCGGCATCGACTGGGTCGAGAAGGGCGGTATGAACTCCGTCGTCCTGCGCCACTGCCCGGAGCTGGCGCCGCTGCTCCCGCGTGGGGCGAGCGCGTTCGCGCCGTGGCGGACGGTGCGGCCGACGGACAACGGCACCACGAGCGACGGCGGTTCACCATGACGCCGTGACACACGGCCCGGGCTGCGGCACGGCCCCGGGCCCTGAACCACACAACGGGGGAACAGCATGACCTTCACCGACAACCCTTCCGGGGTGCCCGGATCCGGCGACCCCTTCGGCGCGCCCGGCATCCCCACATCCGGCACCGCCACGTCCGGCACCGCCATGTCCAGCACCGCCATGTCCGGCTCCACCCACCCCGGACTCGCCGACCTCTTCCGGCGCCCGCTGCTGAACACCGTGTGGCGACGCCGTACGCACCGGGTGAGCCGGGGCGCCAAGGTGTCCGCCGGGACCATGACCTACACCTCCTCCCACGCCGTGCGCCCGCTGACGGAGCTGGAGGAGGCGGTGCTGATCGCGATCACCGGCACCACCGGGCTCACCATGCCCGACCGGCCCTTCGAGGACCCGGACAACGGCACGCCCATCATGTCCAAGCCCAATCTGACGATGACGGGCCGCACCGCGGGGAGCCCGGACAACGCCCAGGGCACCCACTTCTTCCTGGTCAACGACACGGGAACCTACTTCCTGCGCAGGCTGCCGCCCGCGCCCGACGAGCCGTTCGACGCCGAGACCCTGGTGGCGCGGGCGCGCCAGGCGAAGGTCGAGGTCCTGGACCACCGGCTCGACGTCGCGCCGGGCAAGCGGGACTTCCCCGCGTACCTCGACTCCAACCGCTTCCTGTCCAACCTGCCGGGCACGGCCCTGCTGTTCCCGGTGGTGGACCTCTCCCACCAGTACGTCAACGCCCTGATGTACCTGCTGACGCAGCCGGACGGGGCCCGCCCCACCTTCGTCGACGACCGCAACCTCTACCGCCCCGCCGGAGTGCGGAAGTGGGTCAGGAACGGTTTCCTGAACGGCGATCTGAAGCTGCCGCTCGGCGCCCTCGGCCCCATGCGCACCCAGATCGAGGCCGACCTGCTGCTCCAGAACCTGATGCTCACCGCCGAGGCGATGGGCCTGGGCGCCTGGATCCACGCGTCCGTCAACCCGCAGATCGCCCTCGGCGACCCCAAGTTCTCGCGGGCGTACGGCAGGATGCTCGGATTCGACTTCGTCACCCCCCGCTGGCGCCCCGCCGACATCTGGCGCTGGCACATCCCCCTGCCGAAGTACGCGACGGTGCGCTCGCATCCGGTGGGGCTGCGCTCCCCCGACGGCGAGCAGTTGATCGCGGCGGCCTGCCCGCCCGCGTTCCCGTCCATGGCCGAGGCGGTACGGACGATCATCGACGCGAAGTTCGGCAAGGACGGTGTCTACACCGACCGGGACGTCTTCGCCCGTATCTACCGGGACGACTACGGGGAGCGGTATCTCACCGAGGCCAGTGAGTACGACGACCGGGTGGTGGAGTGCGCCCGTGACGTCTGCGAGTACGTCCTGCGCACCCACGGCCGCTTCCCGGCGCACACGGACGCCATCCATGTGCCGGGGGTGTGGCTCCAGGTCCATCACGTGGAGAACGAGTACTACGACCGTTTCTTCGTGAACGGCCTCACGGACGCGCACCGCGCCCATGACCGGGCCTGGGGCCACTGAGCGGCCGGCAAGGGGTAGTTGACACGTACACGTGTGTCGGGTGAGAGTCGCGTTGATGATGATCGACGAGCTCACCCAGGCCGAGCGGCGCGTGTGGGAGGCCTTTCCCCGGGGTGCCTCGGTGGACTTCGGCGCAGACGAGGACAGAGGTGCCGAGGACGGAGCCGACGGGGGTCACGAGCGGACCGTGCGGGCGGCGGTCCTGCGGACGTTGCTCCTCACGACGCCCCGGGAGGAGGGCGAGGTCGCCGCGCTCAAGGTCGCGGGGGCTCGGATCACCGGCACCCTGGACCTGAAGTACGCGACGCTCGAGAGCGTCGTACGGCTCAGCGACTGCCACTTCGAGGAGGCCCCGGACTTCTCCGGTGCGCAGCTCGTCTATCTCAACCTCACCGGCTCCGTCCTGCCGGGCCTGCGGTCGGCACGGGTCCGGATCGACGGGGGGCTGCGGCTGACGAACTGCCGGTTCGGGGGGCCGGTCAAGCTCACGGGGGCGCAGATATCCGGGACCCTCTTCATGGAACGGGCCGAGTTCACCGCGCCGGACGACGGGGAACCCGCGCTGCGGCTGAACCAGGCCGAGATCGGGGAGGAGCTGTGCGCCCCGGGGCTGCGGGCGCGGGGCGAGGTCAGACTCGTCGGCGCCCGGGTCGCCGGGTCGGTCAACCTCAACGACGCGCGCCTGGACCGGTCGGACGGCATCGCCCTCACCGCCGAGACGCTCACCGCCGAGGCCGACGTCGAACTGCGCCGCGCGCAGGTGCGGGGGCGGGTGGAGATGCGCGGCGCCCGGGTGTCGGGGCGCCTCGACCTGTCGTACGCACGACTGGCGCACCCCGGCGGTACGGCGTTACGGGCCAGCAGTTGCGTCATCGGTGAGCTGTGGCTGCGCGCCGGCCCCCGGATGGAGGGCAGTCTCAACCTCCGCCGGTCCCAGATCGAGGTGCTCCTCATGGAACCCGACGTGGTTCCCGACAAGGTACGCCTCAACGACCTGACGTACACCTCCCTTCTCTCCCACCTCCCGGCCTCGCTGCGGCTTCCCATGCTGGCGCGGGACGAGGACGGGTTCATCCCCCACTCCTACGAGCAGCTGACCGCCGCGTACCGCCGTATCGGCGACGACGACGCGGCCCGGCTCGTCCAGCTCGCCAAGCAGCGTCGGCGCCGGGCCACCCTTCCCTGGTACGGGCGGCTGTGGGGCCTGGTCCAGGACGCCGCGGTCGGCTACGGGTTCCGTCCGCTGCGCGCGGCCGTCTGGCTGCTGTCGTTGATGGCGGTGGGCTCGGTGGCGTACGCGCTGCACCCGCCGCAGCCACTGAAGGCCGACGAGGCCCCGGTCTTCAACCCGGTCGTCTACACCCTCGACCTGCTGCTGCCGATCATCGACTTCGGCCAGGAGCGGGCGTACGCGCCCGAGGGCTGGGCACAGTGGCTGTCGTACGTCCTCATCATCACGGGGTGGATCCTGGCGACGACGGTGGTCACGGGTGTGACCCGCACCGTCAGCCGCCAGTGAGGCCCCGGTGTCCGGCCGCGGGTGAGTCCCGATGAGACCGGTCGCGGAACCCGGCTCCCGTCACCTGACCTGGCGTTGGACGTGTTGCGCGGCGAGCCGGACCGGGGCGTTGTGGGCCCCGTAGCCCCGGTAGTCGCCGTCGCGCTGGACGAGTTCGAAGAAGAGGCGGCCGACGGTCTCGGTGTAGCAGTGGCGGAACTCGCCGTCCGCGTCACGGTCGTAGAGGATGCCGAGCTCACGGTACGTCTCCAGCTCGCCGTCGGTGAACTCGAAGCGGGCGGCCAGGTCGTCGTAGTAGTTCGCGGGGACTGCCAGCAGGCGGCCCCCGGCGTCGCGGAACGCGCGGGCCGCGGCGACCACGTCGTCCGTGGCGAGGGCGATGTGCTGGGCGCGGGCGGTGTCGTCCGTCGGTGCGGGGCCGACGCCGAGGGCGATCCGGACGCTGCCGTCCGCGTTGCCGGTCGGCCGGCTGCGGAACAGGCCGTAGGGGTCGGCGACGTCCACGCTCTCGTGGGCGGGCAGGCCGAGCACGGTGCGGTGGAAGAGGGCCGCCTCGTCGAACTGGTGCCAGGGCTGGGTGAGGGCGAGATGGTCCACCCGGTGGACGTGCCGTGCGGGCTCCGCGTGGGGCACGGACTGGAAGTCATCGGTCCAGCTGGGGAGTTCGGGGCGGTCGGTGGCGCAGAAGAAGAGTTCGGTGCCGTCGGGGGCGGCGACCGCGTCCAGGGCGACGTCCTCCGGGGCGCGGCGGCGGGGCAGGACCGGGGCGAGCAGGGCTTCGGCGCGGTGGGCGGCGCCTGCCGGGTCCGGTGACTCCAGGCCGATCGCGGCGAGCTGGGTGCCGTCGCGCCGGACTGCGGGGCCGGTGTTGACCAGGACCCGTGCCTCGCCCTGCCGCCACAGGTCCACCGGCTTGCTGCGGTGGCGGGCGGTGCGGGCGAAGCCGAGGGCGCCGAGCAGCGCGGCCACGGGCTCGGCGTCGGGGGTGACGAGTTCGGTGAACGCGACCCCGGTGGGCACCACGGGCTCCGGCAGCGTGGCCAGGCCCGCCGCCTCCTGGAGCATCAGCAGGGAGCGGTGGGCGTCGACGGCGGTGGGGCCCGCCTCGGCCTGCCGGAACACGTCGTTGAAGACCTCCAGGGACAAGGGGCCCCGGTATCCGGCCGCCCGCACATGCCGGACGAGGCCCGTGAGGTCGAAGCCGCCCTGGCCGGGGAAGCAGCGGTAGTGGCGGCTCCACTGGAGCACGTCCATCGCCATCAGCGGGGCGTCGGCCAGCTGCAGGAAGAAGATCTTCTCGCCGGGGATGTCCTCGATGCCCTTGGGGTCGGACCCCCGGGCGAGGATGTGGAAGCTGTCCAGGCAGGTGCCGAGCGCGGGGTGGTCGGCGGCCTCGACGATGCGCCAGGCGTGGTCGTACGTGCTGACGTGCCGTCCCCAGGCCAGCGCCTCGTACGCGACCCGGATCCCGAAGTCCTGCGCCAGGTCGGCCAGTCGGCGCAGTTGGCCGGCGGCGAGGGCGTCGTCGTCCTCGGCGAGCGGATGCACGCTGGAGCACACCAGGACCGTGTCGGCGCCGAGCCGCCGCATCAGCTCGAACTTGTGCCGGGCCCGCCGCAGGTTCCGCTCGAACTCGTCGGCCGGCACGGCCTCGATGTCCCGCATCGGCTGGTAGAGGTCGATACCCAGCCCCAGGTCCGCGCACCGGGCCCGGATCTCCTCCGGGGCGAGCGGGCTGGCCAGCAGATCGTTCTCGAAGATCTCCACCCCGTCGAACCCGGCCCGGGCGGCGGCCGTGAGCTTCTCGGTGAGGGACCCGCTGAGGGAGACGGTGGCGATGGATGTGCGCATGATGGTGCTCCTCTGGTTCCGGCTGTGCTGCCGACGACCGGGTGATTCCAGCTGTGCTGCCGACGACCGGGAAGGTCCCCGCGGGGACGCGTCGACGGGGCTACCGCGCGGCCCCTGCGGCACCGGCCAGCTCGGCGATGTCGGCCAGCATCCGTGGCGCGTCCGCCTCCCTGCCCGTGAACAGGCGGAACGCGTCCGCCGCCTGGAACGCCGCCATCCCTCCCCCGTCCAAGGTGGCGCACCCCAGCGCACGAGCCGTCCGCAGCAGCGCCGTCTCCAGGGGGCGGTACACCACCTCGGCCACCCACAACCCGGGATGCAGCAGCTCCGCGGCGAAGGGCAGCCCGGGGTGCGCCGCCATCCCGGTCGGCGTCGCGTGCACCACCCCGTCGGCCGCCCCCAGCAGCGCCGGCAGCGTGTCCGGCGTCGCCGCGGTCGCGCGTCCGGCCCCGAAGTGCCGGTCGAGCGCCGTGGCGAGGCCGGCCGCGCGGTCGGGCATCGGGTCGACGACGGTGACGTGCTCCGCGCCGAGGGTGAGCGTGGCGTGCGCGACGGCCGCGCCCGCGCCCCCGGCGCCCAGCTGCACGACCTTCTCCAGCGGGACGTCGGGCAGTCCGCGCGCGAACGAGGCGGCGAAGCCGGTGACGTCCGTGTTGTGGCCGATGGCGCGGCCGTCCTCGAAGACGACGGTGTTGACGGCGCCGAGCGCGGCGGCCTGCGGGGCGAGGGCGTCGAGATGCTCGATGACGAGCTGCTTGCAGGGGTGGGTGATGTTGAGCCCGTCGAAGCCCAGGTCCCGGGCGGCGCGCACCAGGTCGCCCACCTTCTCGGGGCCGACCCCGAGGCCGTCGATGTCGATCAGCCGGTACAGATACCGCAGCCCCTGCCGGTCGGCCTCCCGCTCGTGCAGCGCGGGGCTGAGTGAGGGCCCGATGCCGGACCCGATGAGGCCGACGAGATACGACTCCCGCGTCGGGACGTGGTTCGGGACCTGGGGCACGACGGGGCCTCCTACGGGGCTCACTAATGTACGAACTAGTACGTTAGTGATAGCAGCCCGGGTCGAGCAGGGGAAGCCCTCTTCTACAATCGCCGTCATTGGCCCCTTGCCCGAAGGAACCCGATGACCAGCGTCGAAGAACCGGCACGACCGAACGGGCGCATCCGTGACGCGGCCCGCACCAAGGCCGAGATCCTCGACGTCGCGACCAAGGAGTTCGCCCGCTCCGGTTTCGCGGGGGCCCGGGTCGACGAGATCGCCGCCCGCACCCGCACCACCAAGCGGATGATCTACTACTACTTCGGCGGCAAGGAGCAGCTCTTCACGGCCGTGCTGGAGCGGGCGTACTCCGTGATCCGGCAGGCGGAGCAGGAGCTGGACGTCGAGCACCTGGACCCGGTCGCCGCCATCCGGCGCCTGGCCGAGGTCACCTTCGACCACCACGAGCGGCACCCGGACTTCATCCGTCTGGTCAGCATCGAGAACATCCACGAGGCCGAGCACATCGCCGCCTCCGAGAAGCTGGGCAGGATCGGCTCGCCGGCGCTGGACGTGATCCGCCGCATCCTGGAGTCGGGGCAGAAGTCCGGCCTGTTCACGGCCGACGTCGACGCCGTCGACCTGCACGCGATGATCAGCGCCTTCTGCTTCTTCCGGGTCTCCAACCGGCACACCTTCGGCGCTCTCTTCGGCCGCGACCTGGTCGCCCCCGAGCAGCGAGAGCACTACCGCACGATGCTCGGCGACATGGTGATCGCGTATCTCACGGCGGACCGGGCGACGGACTGACGGCGCCGCCCCGGCCCGCTCCCGGTCGGGAGGTTCGTTCGGTACCACCCCTTGACACCTGGGAAACGTGGGCGCAACATCCGTAGCCACGCCACTAACTATCCAGTGCGTTAATTAGCCGGTTAGCACCTTGCACGGCCGCCCCAGCACCCCGGGGGCCCGGCTCCCCTCTCCCCCCGCCTCGCACCGCCCTGCCTTGCCTTCCTCCGCTTCACTCCCCTCAATGGGGGAGATCCCTCGAAGGAGCACGCCGTGTCCGTCCCCGCCGCACCTGCCGGCCAGCCCAGGAAGGCCGCCACGGCCGCCTGGATCGGCAGCGCCCTGGAGTACTACGACTTCTTCATCTACGGCAGCGCCGCCGCCCTGATCTTCCCGAAGGTCTTCTTCGACGAGTCCGACCCGGCGACCGCGACCCTGCTGTCCTTGGCCACCTTCGGTGTCGCGTACGCGGCGCGGCCGGTCGGCGCGCTCTTCCTCGGTCACTTCGGCGACCGGCTGGGCCGCAAGAAGATCATGGTCTTCACGCTGATCCTGATGGGTCTGTCGACGTTCCTCATCGGCTGCCTGCCCACCCGGGACCAGGTCGGCGCCCTCGCCCCGGTCCTGCTGGTGATGTGCCGCGTCCTTCAGGGCATCTCGGCGGCCGGCGAGCAGGCCAGCGCCAACTCCATGACGCTGGAACACGCGCCTGAGGACCGGCGCGGCTTCTTCACCAGCTTCACGCTGAGCGGCACCCAGGGCGGCCAGCTGCTCGCGACGCTGGTCTTCCTCCCGATCGCCGCGCTCCCCGAGGAACAGCTGCTGTCCTGGGGCTGGCGCGTCCCGTTCTGGCTGAGCATCGCGGTCGCCGTCGCCGGCTACGTCATCCGCCGCACGCTGGACGAGACCCCGGCGTTCACCCGGCAGCAGACCGCGTCCGAGGGGGTCGCGAAGCTGCCGCTCGCCGTGCTGATGCGCGAGCACTGGGCGGATGTGCTGCGGGTGATCGCGGGCGCGCTGGTCGCCTCGGTCTCGACGATCTTCACCGTGTGGGCGCTGGCGTACGGCACGAGCGAGTCGGTCGGCCTGTCGCGTTCCTCGATGCTGTGGGTGGGCGCGCTGGCCAACCTGGTCGCGCTCGCCGCGATCCCGTTGTGGGCCGCCCTCTCCGACCGCGTCGGCCGCCGCCCGGTGTTCCTGATCGGCGCGGCCGGCAGCGCGGTGATGATGTTCGTCTACCTGTGGGCGGTCTCCACCGCCGCCTACCCGCTGGTCCTCGGCATCGGCATCGTCACCTTCGGTGTCGTCTACAGCGCCGCGAACGGTGTCTGGCCCTCCTTCTACGGCGAGATGTTCTCCACCAGGGTCCGGTTGTCCGGCATGGCCGTCGGCACCCAGATCGGCTTCGCGGTCGCCGGTTTCGCCGTCACCTTCGCCGCCCAGATCGCCGGGCCCGACGGGGACGACTGGTTCGCGGTGGCGCTGTTCACCGCGGCGCTGTGCGTGCCGCCGGTGGTCGCGGCCCTCACCGCCCGCGAGACCAGCAAGGTCCCGACCGAACTCCTCGGTGTCCGCACGGCCGACGCGACGAACGACCGGGAGCGGGTCGCCGCCTGACCGCCGGACCCCCGCCGTGGGCCCCGAGCACCGGTGGTGCCCGGGGCCCTGCCCTGCGTCCGCTGCGGCCTTGCGGGCGTCCGGACGGTCGCCGTACCGCGAGCGGGCACCCCGCCGCGGAGGTCCGCGCAGGTCGGAGGGATGATGACGCCGGCGCCGCGGTCACGCGGGCCGAGCGGGGGTGGGGGATGAAGAGAGCGAAGTCCCGCAAGGGTGCGCTGATCGGTGTGACGGCCGGAGTGGGGTGCCTGCTGCTCGCCCCCGTCCTGCTGGTCGTCGGGGCGGTCACGCTGATGCTCCTGGGCCAGGTACTGAATCCGCCCCGGGTCCCGGACGGCGAGCCGCTCGTCCTGCGGGAGGAGCAGATCGTCGGCACCTGGCGGGACGACTCCGGCGGCCGGCTGGTGCTGCGCGAGGACGGGACGTTCACCTCGGACGGGGTGTGCGGCGACTTCAACGGCGACGACCTCGGTGAGGCCCGGGCACCCGACCCCGGCAGCGGCACCTGGGAGCACCGCGCGTCGGAGGAGACCGACAACGGCACGCCCATGTCGGAGGTCCGCCTCACCTTCAGGCCCGGCGGGGTGTGGACGCGGTACGAGGCGCGGGGGACGTCCCGGAAGGCCGTCATGTGGATGTTCATCGGTGACCCCGACCTCGGGGACCTGTGCGTGCTGGACAAGGTCGGCGGGGCCGCCGGATGACACCTCAGCGCTTCGGGACGCCGTACGCCCGATCCACCCGCAGCCGCAGCACGAGCCGGCGGTCGTGGACCATCGCCGCTCGGTACTCGTCCCAGTCGGGGTGCTCGCCCCGCACGTCCCGGTACAGCCGGACCAGTTCCTCGACGGTCTCGTCGTAGGGGTCCTCCGCCACCGGGGTGAGGTCGGCCGTGCCCTCGACGACCGTGTACGCCCAGCGGTCGGCGCTGGTCACGTGGTACGAGACGCGGGGGTCGCGGCGCATGTTGCGGGTCTTGGCGCGCGCGTCGGTGATCGAGACCCGGATCGTCCGCTCGTCGGGGTAGTAGGCGTGGTTGACGTTCGAGAGCTGAGGGCGGCCGTCCGCCTTGAGCGTGACCAGCACTCCGCCGTCGAGCTCGGAGACCAGGCCGAGCAGGGCGTTCTGTGTGGCGTCCGTGTCATGTGTGTCCGAGGCCATGACCGGTCAACGTTCCGGCGGTGGCCCGCGATTCCCCGATCAGCCGCAGGCTCCGCCTCCCCCGTTATCTTTTTCGCGGTCCTGCAAGAGGGCCGCTGGCCTCCGGGCCCGGCATGACTGTTGCCCCCTGTCGAACGGATGACCTGGGGGGTGGTGTCACCGGGCCCGGGGGTGTTCGTCGGAGACGCTGATCAGAGGTCCGGCCACCGCCCGGTCCGGCGCAACGCCGGACAGCTTGCGGGCGGCAGGTCTGCATAACGTGGATGCGCGAGCACGACACCCGAGCCGAGGCCGGCCTGGACGACTCCCCTGGAAGGGCGCGATGTTCGACACCGAAGACGTGGGCGTGTTCCTCGGCCTGGACGTCGGCAAGAGCAGCCATCACGGCCACGGACTCACCCCGGCCGGCAAGAAGGTCCTCGACAAGCAGCTGCCCAACAGCGAGCCGAAACTGCGAGCCGTCTTCGACAAGCTGATCGCGAAGTTCGGCGCCGTCCTGGTGATCGTGGACCAGCCCGCCTCGATCGGAGCCCTCCCGCTGACCGTCGCCCGTGACGCGGGCTGCAAGGTCGCCTACCTGCCCGGACTCGCCATGAGGCGGATCGCCGACCTGTATCCGGGCGAGGCGAAGACCGACGCGAAGGACGCGGCGGTCATCGCCGACGCAGCCCGCACCATGCCGCACACCCTGCGCTCGCTGGAACTGACCGACGAGATCACCGCCGAGCTGACCGTGCTGGTCGGCTTCGACCAGGACCTCGCGGCCGAGGCCACCCGCACCAGCAACCGGATACGCGGCCTGCTCACCCAGTTCCACCCCTCGCTGGAGCGTGTCCTGGGCCCCCGCCTCGACCACCAGGCCGTCACCTGGCTCCTGGAGCGTCACGGCTCCCCGGCCGCCCTGCGCAAAGCCGGACGCCGCAGACTCGTCGAGCTGATCCGGCCCAAGGCGCCGCGCATGGCCCAGCGGCTGATCGACGAGGTCTTCGACGCTCTCGACGAACAGACCGTCGTCGTGCCCGGCACCGGCACCCTCGACATCGTCGTGCCCTCCCTGGCCGCCTCGCTCGCCGCCGTCCACACCCAGCGCCGGGCAATGGAAGCCCAGATCAACACCCTGCTGGAGGCCCACCCTCTTTCCCCGGTCCTGACGTCGATGCCCGGCGTCGGCGTCAGGACCGCCGCAGTCCTCCTGGTCACCGTCGGCGACGGCACCAACTTCCCCACCGCCGCCCACCTCGCCTCCTACGCCGGACTCGCCCCGGCAACCAAACAGTCCGGGACCTCGATCCACGGCGAACACGCGCCCCGAGGCGGAAACCGGCAGCTCAAACGCGCCATGTTCCTCTCCGCCTTCGCCTGCATGAACGCCGACCCCGCCTCCCGCACCTACTACGACCGCCAGCGAGGCCGCGGAAAGACCCACACCCAGGCCCTCCTCCGACTGGCCCGTCAACGCATCAGCGTCCTGTTCGCCATGCTCCGCGACGGCACCTTCTACGAACCCCGCATCCCCGAGGACGTCGAACTCGCCGCATGACCCCCACAGGTCAAACCCCCAACCGAACCTTGGTGCCTTGACGAAAGACATAGAGGCACCCCCCCTGAGTAGACACTGTCTACTCGCGTGCGGTAGACAGTGTCTATGAGTGAGCGGGACGCCGGGCTCAGAACCCGGCTCGTCGATGTCGGGGTCGAGCTGGTGACGAGCGAGGGGGTGCAGGCGCTGTCACTGCGGGAGATCGCGCGGCGGGCGGGGGTGTCGCACGGGGCGCCGCGCCGGTACTTCCCCACGCACCTGGAGCTGCTGTCGGCGATCGCGCGCCGGGGCTTCGAGGACCTCGCGGCCAGGGGGGCCGCGGCCGTCGGCGACGGCACGGCGAGCCCCCGACAGCAGGTGGCGACGCTGGGCCGGGTGTACCTCGACTTCGCCCTCACCAACCGGGGCATGCACGAGCTGATGTTCCGTCACGACCTGCTGGAGAGCAACACGTTGGGGCTGCGCGACGCCAGCCTGCCGGTGTTCGGGCTGCTGGTGGACCTCGTCGGCCGGGTCCTGCCCGACGCCGACGCGCGGCTGGTCGCCGGGGCGCTCCTGGCGAACCTGTACGGCATCGCCCAGCTGTGGACCTGGGGCAGCCTCCAGCTCACCACGGGTGCCGATGACGTCACCCCGCTGCTCGACGCGGCTCTCGACGCACATCTGGGGAGGGAGGACCGTTGACGGAGGTCATGCGGGAGGCCGGCGCGGGCGCACGGGCAACCACACCCGTACCGCACCGTCGGCTGACGCTCGCGAACAGCGTGCTCGGCGCGGTGATCGTCGCCCTCGACGGGACCGTGCTGACGATCGCCCAGCCCAGCCTGCGCCGGGACCTGGACGCCTCCTTCGCCGAGGTGCAGTGGACCAGCACCGGCTATCTGATCGCCGTGGCGAGTCTGCTGGTCTTCGCGGGGCGGCTGGGCGACCGGTACGGGCATCAACGGTTGTTCGCATGGGGCGTGTTGGGGTTCGGCGCGGCCTCGGCGGGCATCGGCTTCGCGCCCGGGGTGGGCTGGGTGATCGCGCTGCGGGTCGTCCAGGGGGTGTTCGGGGCACTGCTGCAGCCGGCCACACTCGGGATGCTGCGGGCCTCGTTCCCGCCCGACCGACTGGGGATGCCCGTCGCGCTGCGGACCAGCGCCATCGGGGTGGCCGCCGCGGCCGGGCCACTGGTGGGCGGGGTGCTGGTGGCGGAGCTGGGCTGGCGGGCGGTGTTCTTCCTGAACGTGATACCGGCGCTGGTCATGGGCGTGCCGGCCCTCGCGGTCCGCGTGCCGGAGGCCCGGAGCGGGCCCGTCGGCCGCCTCGACACCCCCGGCGCGGCCCTGCTCGCCGTGGCGCTCGCGGCGCTCGTGCACACCCTGGTCGGAATCCCGGGGCACGGCTGGACGGTGCCCGGCGTGCTCGGCCTGCTCGTGGCCGCCGCCGCGGCCGGTGCCCTGGTACGGCACGAACGGCGAACGCCCGACCCGCTGTTGCCGCCCGCCGTGCTGGGCTCGGCGACGGCGGGCGCGGCACTCGGGGTACTGGTGACCGCGTCGGCGGCGATGATGGGCGCGCTGTTCGTCGGCAGCCACCTCCTGCAGGACGTGCTCGGCATGGACCCGCTGCGCACCAGCCTCGTCGCGCTGCCCGGCGGCGTGATGATGATCCTCGGCGCCCCGCTCTCGGCCGTGCTGCTGCGCCGGTGGGGCGCCCGCCCGACGGCCCTGACCGGGACCTTGCTGCTCACCACCGGGGTGCTGGTGCTGTCGGGGGTGCGCCCGGGCTCCCCGACGGCGGTGATCGGCGCCGGCTTCCTCCTCCTGGGCGCCGGTTTCGGCGCGGTGATGGTGACGGCCACCGCGGTCGTGGTACGGGACGCTCCGCCGGAGTCGGCGGGGGTGGTGGGCGGGCTCCAGCAGACCGCGATGAACGTGGGGCCGACGATCGGAGTCGCCGCGGCCGCGACCCTGCTGCCCCTCTCCGCGGGGCCCGCGTTGTGGCTGCTTGCCGCCCTGTCGGCGCTGGGTGCGCCACTTGCCGGACGAATGCCCCGACCCGCCCGTTCTCCGAGGGATGGATCGCGATCGGTACGGAACGATGAAGGCAAGGACGTCAGTGAGCCGTAACCCGGGGCACCGGAGGAGAACCACCATGGAACGACTGCGCCGAGAGAGCGAGCCGCGCGAGGCCGGCCTCGACCCGAAGACCCTGGCCCGCCTCGACGAGTACCTCGCCCGCCAGGTCGACGACGGCCGGCTGCCCGGCTATCTGCTCTGCCTCGCCCGGCACGGCCGCGTCGCCCACCTCACGACGTACGGGCAGCGCGACCTGGACGCGCGGCTGCCCGTCGAGACCGACACCTTGTGGCGGATCTACTCGATGACGAAGCCGGTCACGTCGGTGGCCGCGCTGATACTGGTCGAGGAGGGGCGGCTGTCCCTCACGGACCCGGTCTCCCGCTACCTCCCGGAGTTCGCCGAGCCCCGGGTGTACGAGTCCGGCGAGGGCGCCGACACCCGGACCCGTCCGGCGCGGCAGCCGATCCTCGTCCGGCACCTGATGACCCACACCTCGGGACTGACGTTCGGCTTCTACTACGACCACCCGGTGGACGCGCTCTACCGGGACGCGGGTCTGGAGAGTTCGGTCCGGCCGGGCGCCGACCTCGCCCAGACCTGCGCGGAGTACGCGCGCCTGCCCCTGCAGTTCGAGCCGGGTACGCAGTGGAACTACTCCGTCGCCAGCAACGTCCTCGGCCGGATCATCGAGGTGGTGTCGGGGCAGGCTCTGGACGAGTTCCTCGCCGAGCGGATCCTCGGCCCGCTGGGGATGACCGACGCGGGTTTCCAGGTCTCCCCCGCGCAGGCCGGGCGGCTGGCCCAGCTCTACGGCGAGCAGGAGGACGGCTCGATCGCCCCGGTGCCGGGTCTGCCCCTGCATGGCCGGCCGCGCTTCCTGTCCGGCAGCGGCGGCATGGTCGCCACCGCCCGTGACTACCACCGCTTCGCCGAGTTCCTGCGCCGCCGCGGCGAACTCGACGGCGTCCGCCTGCTGACCCCCGAGTCGGTCGCCACGATGGCCTCCAATCAGCTGCCGGGCGGCGTCGACATCCACACCTACGGCAGCCGCTTCCACCGGCAGCCCGGCAATGTGGGCGTCGGCTTCGGTCTCGGCGTCTCCGTCGTCATCGACCCCGAGGCCACCGAGAGCCCGTCCTCCCCCGGTACCTTCGGCTGGACCGGCGCCGCCACCACGATCTTCTGGGTGGACCCCCGCCGAGACCTGACCGTCCAGTTCATGACCCAGGTACGGCGCCGCTCGTCGTTCTCGGTCTACCCGGAGCTGAAGCGGCTGGTCCACGAGGCGGTCGTGGACTGAGCCCGCGTCGCCGTCGTCCCGCGGCGGTCACCGGTGCGGGTAAGGGGTCCTTTCACTATGCCCGCCCCTCCTGTTTGGGGGCGCGTGCCCCCACCCGTTTCAGCTCTCGACCCGCAGCTCGAACTCCATCCCGTCCTCGGCGAGTTCGGTGAGCCACGCCTGCGACCGCTCCCCCGTCTCCGCCGCGCGGAGGAGGCCCGGGGGCAGGGAGCCGTCGAGGATGCGGGTGATGCCGAGAGCCAGGGGGCGGGAGACACAGCGGGCCATGGCGCTCTCCCCGGCCGTGCCGGTCAGGTCGAGGAGGTAGCGCCCGGACCAGCGGTCGCCGGAGCCGGCGCGGACGTCGAGGGTGACGGCCAGGACGACACGGTCCCGGTCGGCATCGGTCATCGGGTGGCGGGCGGCGAGTTCGCGGGCCAGGGCGGCGATGCGTCCGTCGTCGTCGCGTTCGAGTTCCGCGAAGACCGGCGCCCACGCGGTGAGCCAGCCGTCGAGGCGGAGGGTGCCCCGGACGAAGGTGCGCGGCTTCCAGGCCGGCGGGAGGCCGTACTGGGCGACGAAGGGCACGCTGTCGCGGTTGGGGTAGGCCTCGAAGGTCTCGCCGTCGACGACGTACCGACGGGTCGCCCGCCACGGGCGCCCGGACGTCGTCTCCGTACCGTCCTCGATGTAGCAGGCCGGTGCGCGCAAGGCGTTCAGGACTCCGGCGGGGGCCCAGCTGAAGCGGTACCTGAAGTCGTTGGGCACGGCCGGGACGCCGCCGCAGTACGAGGTCAGGGTGTACGAGGCGGCCGTCTGCGGTCCGATCGCCGCGGTCGCCCGGGCGATCAGACTGTGGGCGAAGAGGTGGTCGATGCCCGGGTCGAGGCCCGCCTCGGTGAGGACGGTGATCCCCGCGGCCCCGGCCGCCGGTGCCAGCTCCAGGACCGCGTCCGAGACATAGCTGGAGCAGGCGAAGTGCGCCCGCGCCTCGACGCAGGCCGCGAGCAGCGGTGCGTGCTCCGGGGCCGGGAGCATCGAGACGACGACGTCGCCGGGCCCCAGCTCGGCCGCGAGCGCCGCCGGTGTGTATGCGCGGGGCTCGGCGCGGCCCGTGAGGCTCCGGGCGGCCAGGGCCCGCTCGGCGCGCTCCTCGGTGCGGTGCCACAGCCGTACCCGGGCGGCGCTGTCGCACACCCTGGCCAGGCCGCTGCCCGTGGAGAGACCGGCACCGACCCAGTGGACGGTGCCGCTCGCGGGGACCGAGCCATCAGTCATCCGGCAACTCCTCTGTCAGCAGACCGAGTTCATGGGAGGCCTGGCGGAAACGGTCCAGGCAGCGGCCCCACGCGCCGCCGGTCCCGAAGTCCAGCAGCTGCGGCAGCAGCGCGGCGGAGAAATCGGTGCTCGCCTCACGGGGCAGCAGGGAGGGCAGGTTGTCGATGGCAATCAGGTCGAGGGGCGGGCGCTCGCGCAGTCGCCGGACCGGGTGGTCCCAGTCGGTCGTGGTGTCGTAGATCGGCAGGACGTTCATGGGCGAGCCGACGTCGACGGTGACATCGGCGAGGGTGCGCAGCCGGCGGTTCGGGTCGTCGAGGTCCTTGTCCGTGAGGAACGGCGGGACCGGGCTCGTCGTCAGCACGGTGTTGATCATCAGGTCGTGGGCGAGCAGGGCGCCCCTGTCGAGGTCGCGGGTCTCTGCCACGTCCCAGCAGGTGGGCTCGACCCCGGCCTCGTCGAGCGCGACGCGCGCTCCACGGCCGCTGCGGCCCAGGGCGCCGACCACAAGTGCGGTCAGTTCGCCCTCGGAGGCGCGGAGCCGGGCCTCCATCTCCTCCTTGGCCATGGGCACCAGGGGGCTGTCCAGGCCGCCCCGGTGGTGCAGCACCGCGAGGGCCGCGCCGAGATAGCCGGCCCAGAAGCCGAACGCGGCGAGCCTGCGCCCCTGGTCGTCCACCAGGTACTCCAGGTCGAGCAGCGCACCGCCCCCGGCGGCGAACCTGCGCAGCAGCGCCTCGGCACCGGGCTGCCCCTTGTAGGCGTGCCCGAAGAAGATGTGCCGGTGGGTCAGTTCGGCGGGCTCGTCGGGAAGTTCCTTCAGTCCGACGATCACGGCGTTCGACGGCGCCGACGGCCATCGGCCCGGGCCGGTGACCCGACAGCCCGCCTCCTCGTACGCCTCCGTCGGGAAGATCCGCTGCGGGGAGTCCTCGACGGTGATCCGCGCTCCGCTCTCGACGAGCCGCCGGGCGTCCGACGGGACGATCGGGGTGCGGCGTTCGGTGGTACGGGTCTCGTGGCGGAGCCACAAGTGGCGATCGGTCATACGAGGTTGGCCTCCGGGCGCAACGCGTCGGCCGTGAAGCGGTCGACGCTCAAGGGGCTGATGTCGACGAAGGGTACGCGGCCGAGGTACAGGTCGCGGACCACCTCGCCGACCGCCGGGCCCTGGAGGAACCCGTGGCCGGAGAAGCCGGTCGCGTAGAGGAACCGGGAGCACGAACCGGCCTCTCCGATCAGGGCGTTGTGGTCCGGCGTGATCTCGTACAGGCCCGCCCAGCCGCCCGTCCGGCGCAGGTCGAGCAGGGCGGGCGCCCGGTGCTCCATGGCCGCGTACAGGCGGGGGATCCAGCGGTCGTGCGTGTCGGTGGCGAAGCCGGGCCGTTCATCGGGGTCGGACATGCCGACCAGGAGGCCGGGGCCCTCGGTGTGGAAGTAGAGGCTGCTGGTGAAGTCGATGGTCATCGGCAGGTCGGGCGGCAGGCCCGGCACCGGTTCGGTGACCGCGATCTGGCGGCGCAGCGGCTCCACCGGGAGGTCCACGCCGACCATGGCGCCGACCGACCGGGACCAGGCACCGGCCGCGCACACCACGGTGTCGGTGACGATACGGCCCTTGCCGGTGACCACCGCCGTGATCGTGTCCCGCCAGGTCTCGATGCCGAGCACCTCGCAGTTGCGCAGGACGGTCGCGCCGTGGCGGCGGGCCCCGGCCGCGTAGCCGTGGACCACGGACTCGGGGGTGCAGTGGCCGTCGTCGGGCGAGAACGCGGCGGCGAGCAGACCGTCGGTGCTGATCAGCGGGGAGAGCCGCTGGGCCTCGACGGGGTCGATCATGCGGCTGGGTACGCCCAGGTCGTTCTGCAGCCGTACGCCGGCCTCGAACTGGGCGACCTCGTCGGGGGTGGACAGCAGGAAGAGATAGCCGACCCGGTGCAGGCCGATGTCGTGGCCCAGCTCCTGTCCGAAGCGGCCGAACGCCTCCAGACTGCGGGCGCCGAGCTGGATGTTGAGCTCGTCGGAGAACTGTGCGCGTACGCCGCCGGCGGCCCGTGCGGTGGAGCCGGAGGCGAGTTCGTCCCGTTCGACGAGGACGACGTCGTCCACCCCTGCGGAGGCCAGATGGTAGGCGATGCTCGTGCCGATGACACCGCCGCCTATGACGACGACCCGTGCGCTGCGGATCACGTACGCGGCTCCCTTCGTCCGGTCGTGGTCGGTTCGCCCGACGGAGTCAGGTCTTCCACCACAGGCGAACGTTCATGCGGTAGGGCAGCGGAGTCGCCTCGGGGGCGCGCCGTGCGGACCGGCCCGCCGTAACGTTCCGGCGGGCGCGGCGGCCGGTGTCGGACACCTCCGATGACGGCCGCCGCGCGACCCCGTGCGGCGTGCGGGAACTCGTGTGGTCCGGCGCTCAGGAGGAGTGGACCACCGCGTCCAGGTGGGGCAGGTAGTGGTCCAGCCGCTCGCGCTTGGTGCGCAGGTAGGTGATGTTGTCCTCGCACGGCGCGATCAGCAGGGGCACCTGCTCGGAGACCTGGATGCCGTGGCGCAGCAGGGCCTCCCGCTTGCGCGGGTTGTTCGACATCAGCCGCACGGACCGTACGCCGAGGTCGTGCAGCATCTCGGCCGCGACCCGGTAGTCACGGGCGTCCACCGGCAGTCCGAGGGCGAGGTTCGCCTCGACCGTGTCCAGGCCCTCGGCCTGGAGCTTCATCGCCTGGAGCTTGGCGAGCAGCCCGATGCCGCGCCCCTCGTGGCCGCGGAGGTACACGAGGATGCCGCGCCCCTCCGCGACGATGGCGCGCAAGGCGCTGTCGAGCTGCTCCCCGCACTCGCAGTGCTGGGAGCCGAACGCGTCACCGGTCAGGCACTCGGAGTGCAGCCGGATGAGTATGTTCTCGCCGCCACTGATGTCGCCGTACACCAGCGCCACTTGTTCCTCGCCGCGGTCCTGGTCGAGATAACCTACGGCCTCGAAGTCGCCGTACGTCGTGGGCAGCGGTGCGTTGACCACGCGGACGGCACCGGAGGACTGGGCATGAGCGCCGAGTACGCCAACATTTTCTGTCATGATCTGGTTCCTATCTGGTGAGTCCTGACGTCATGCGAAAATGACGGAGCATCAGCAGAGACGAAAGGCCGGGAAAAGATGAGCAGTTCGGGAGCGAAGTCCGATTCGTCTCCGGTGGGTCGGGGGGCGCAGCCGACGGTATACGGTCTGCTGCCCGCCGACACCACCGCGGACGTACGGGAGCGCGGTGCGGGGGCCGTCCGGCAGGTCGCGGTGCTTCCGGTCGGCAGCTTCGAGCAGCACGGCCCGTATCTGCCGCTGGCCACGGACACGCTGGTGGCGTGCGCCATAGCGCGGGAGATAGCCGCCGCCCATCCGGTGCACCTCCTGCCGCCCGTGACCATCGCCTGCTCGCACGAGCACGCCGGCTGGCCGGGCACGGTGAGCATTTCCGCGACGACCCTGCACGCGATGGTCCGCGACATCGCCGACTCCCTGCGCCGGTCGGGCGTCGAGGCGCTGGTCGTGGTGAACGGTCACGGGGGGAATTACGTCCTGGGCAACGTCGTCCAGGAATCCACCGCGGCGGGACATCGAATGGCGCTTTTCCCGGCGATGGAGGACTGGGAGGCAGCCCGTGAACGGGCTGGTATAGAGACCTCGTTGCTCAGTGATATGCATGCGGGAGAAATTGAGACCTCCATACTTCTGCATTGCCATCCGGAATTGGTCCGGCCCGGTCACGAGACCACCGATTTCCTTGCCGACGACCGCCGTCATCTCCTCTCCCTCGGTATGTCGGCCTACACCGATTCCGGTGTGATCGGCCGTCCGTCGCTGGCGTCCGCCGCGAAGGGGAAGGAGTTGCTGGCGGGGTTCGTCCAGGCCTTCGGTGCGTACTTCTCCGTGGTCACCTCGGACGCCTGGGACAAGGGGGCGCTCCCGCCGCAGGTGCGGTCGGCACCGGATTCGGTGGTCGGCTCGGCGCCCTCCTCGACGCCGGCCGCCCCGGCGGCTGACTGACGGCGCGCCCGCAGCGAGCCGTACCAGCGTCCGACGAGGACCAGGGCCCCCGGCAGCGCCGCCGCGAAGCTGAGCACGCCGTAGACGACGGCCACCGTCAGGCCCTGGGAGGCGCCCAGTCCCGCCGCGCCGAACGACCAGGCGGTGACGCCCTCCCGGGGGCCCCAGCCGCCGACGTTCAGCGGCAGGCTCATGGCGATCAGGGCCAGCAGCGCGAGGGGGACCACCGTCGCCGGGGCCGCCGCGGAGCCGGCGACGTGTGCGGCGAGCAGGAACATCGCCACGTACCCGGCGAGCACCACCATGGAGGAGATCAGCACGGCCGGGCCGCTGTCGCGGTTCAGCAGGGCGCCGCGCGCCTCGGTGAGCGCGGCGCGGACCCGACCGCCCCGGCCGCCGCGCGCGGGGGCCGGCCTGCGTCCCATCCGCAGCGCCGCCCAGATGGCGACGGCGCCCAGGGTGACGAGCGCCAGCACGCCCGCCGTGTGACGGGTCTGCTCCAGCACCGGGGACGGCATGGTCAGCAGGACCGCGACGCCCACGACGGCCAGCACCAGCTGACCCGCCGTCCGCTCGATCACCACCGCGCGTACGCCGCGTCCCATGTCCCCGGAGCTCTGCCCGTGCCGGACGGCCCGGTCCACATCGCCGAGGACACCGCCGGGAAGCGCCGCGTTGAGGAACAGCGCCCGGTAGTAGTCCGCGACGGCGGGGCCGAGGGGCAGCCGGATGCCGAGCGCCCTCGTCACCGCGCACCAGCGCCAGGCGCTGAACACGGTCGTCACCACGCCGATCCCCACGGCCGCGACCAGCGTCCCGCCGTCGATCCGCCGCAGCCCGTCCACGAACACACCGGTCCCCAGCCGCCACACGACGACCGCGAGAATGATCGTTCCGGCGATGCTGCCGAAGTGCGCGCGCAGGGCGCGGAGCACCGTGGCGGCGGGACGGCGGCGGGACTCCGCCGGGATGCCGGCGGAGGTGTCGTCAGGCGTGGTGACGGCGGCTCCCGACGACGTGGCGTCGTCCGGCGTGCGGAGCGGCTCGGGCCCGCGCGACGGTACGGCCCCGGTCCGCGGGGCGTCGCACGGCCCGGCGGGGGCGTCCGTCGCGATCCCACGGGCGGGCAGGGGCGTCGAGGATGCCCGGGGCGCGCGGACCGGAGCCGTCGGGGGGCGGCGAACAGCCGGGGTGACCACGGCCGAGGTCATGGCCGGAGCGGCGTTCGTGGCGGGCCCGGCCTGTCCCGGGCTGGGCGCGAGGGGCTGCGCGGCCGGCGAACCCGCCGTTCCCCGCTCCTCGCCCGGCACCCCGGCCTCGCACGGCTCGGCCGGCGGGCGCTGACGCGGGAGCGTGACGGGTGCGCTCGTGCGCATACGGGCTCGCGCCGAGGGGGCGCTCGCCCTGACACGTGCCCGGACGCCCTTCGGCCGTACGCGGACCCGTCGCTCGCCCGCCTGCGTGTGCGTGTCCACCCGTACCGTCACGTGGTGCCGCCCGTCGGCCGGGGCAGGGCCAGGAGGTCGCTGTGGTGGAGGGTGACGCGCAACTCGCCCGCCGCGCAGGCCGCCAGGCGGTCACGCAGGTAGGCGTCGGCTCGCTCGGTGAGTTCGGGGCGCTGTTCGCACGCCGCGCCGACCCAGCCGCGCAGCCACTCCTCGGTAAGGGCGATGTGCCGGTCGTCGAGCTGCCAGGGGCTCGGGTTGACCCGGACCGTGGCACCCCGCTGGGCGAACGCCTCGCAGGCCACGGTGATCGCGTCGGGACCGAGCAGATCGCTCGCGCGCTGGTGGGCGTTGAACGCCTCGGCCATCTCCTGGTCCAGGGGGTGGGCCGGTACGAGGTCGACACGGCCGACGACGGAGAGGGTCAGCAGCGCGGGAACACCGGCGCCCGCGCAGGCCCCGGCGAGCGTCTCGATCTCCTCGCGGGTGAGGACGTCGAGCAGCGCGGACGCGGTGACCAGCGAGGCGCCGGCCAGGTCCTCGGCCCTCAGCCGCCCGATGTCGCCGCGGCGGGTGGTGACCGTCACGGGGCTGCCGTCGGCGGCCGCGCGCGGGGCCCGCTCGACGGCCAGCCGCAGCAGGGCGGGGTCCTGGTCGTGCAGGACCCACTGCTGGGCGCCGTCGAGCCGGGGCGCGAGCCAGCGGCCCATCGAGCCGGTGCCGCAGCCGAGGTCGTGGACGACCAGCCCGGTGGCCCGGCGGGGCAGGTTCGCGAGACGTATGCGCAGCGGGTCGAGCAGATCCACCGCGCGGGCGGCGGCATCGGCGCTCTCCCGCAACTCCAGCCACTGCGGCGCGTACTGGTGCCCCTCGGCCTCCGGGGTGTCACCGCCCCGCCCCGCCATGCTGAGCGCCGCGCCGGAGGCGGCGCCGAGAACGGGCACGGCCGCCCCGGCAGCCGTCCCGCCCAGTGAACCCTCCGCACCCGCGCCCGTCGGGGTCCCCGCGGACGCGGTCGTCGTGGTGGCCGTTTCGGCTGAAGTGGTCATGCCGCCCTCCGAGGTTCGTGGCGCAGTCGTCCGAGGACGTGGGCCAGGCTGCGGGCCGTGGTCGCCCAGCCGTCGAGCGCGGCGCGGCGCCCGCGCGCCGCGGCCTTCAGCCGACGCCGTACGTCGGCCTCCCCGAACCAGCCGCGCAGCTCCGACGCGATGGCCGCGGGGTTCTCCGGCGGAACGAGGATGCCGGGCACCCCGCCGTCGGGAGCGCGGCCGACGGCCTCCGGGAGACCGCCGACGTCCGTGGCCAGCACGGGGATTCCTCTGGCGAGCGCCTCGGTGACCGCCATGCCGTAGGTCTCCGCGTACGAGGTGAGGACCATGAGGTCGGCGGCGGCGTAGCTCGCGTCGAGTTCGGCGCCCGCCTGCGGCCCGGCGAGGTGCAGCCGGTCCTCCAGGCCGAACTTGGCGACGAGAGAGCGGATGTGGTCGACGTACTCGGGGTCCTGGTCGATACCGCCGACCAGGACGCAGCTCCACGGCAGGTCGGTGACCGTCGCGAGGGCCTCGACCAGCCGGTGCTGCCCCTTGCGCGGGGTGACCGCGGCGACGCACAGCAGCCGGGAGACGCCGTCGGTGCCGGAGGCGAGGGGGGCGATGTCGGCGCCGGGGGCGGCGACATGGACCCGCTCGGGGGCGAGGCCGTGGTGGGACACCAGTCGCCGGACCGCCCAGTCGCTGGTCGCGATCACGGCCGGCACGCCCCGCAGGGTCGTGCGCTCCTTGGCGTCGAGTTCGGCGGCCACGTCCGGCTCCAGGCCGGTCTCGTCGCCGAGCGGCAGGTGCACCAGGACGGCCAGGCAGAGGCGTTCGGCCTCGGGGAGGATGATCTCGGGGACACCGCACGCGACCAGCCCGTCCAGGAGGACGACCGTGCCGTCGGGGAGTTCCCGCAGCGTACGGGCGAGTTCGGCGCGCGCCTCCGCGCCGGGGCGCGGCCAGCTGCCCGGCAGCGCGTGCCGGTGCACCTGCCAGCCGAAGCCGGGCAGGTCGAGGCAGATCCGGCGGTCGTAGGCGTTGCCGCCGCTGGGGCGGGCCAGGTCGTCGACGCCGCCCGGCATCACGAAGTGCACGGAGCGCAGCGACATGGGCACGATCGCGGCGTTCTTCAGCGCCGCGTTCTGCACGGGCACGTAGCCGAGCCTCACTTGCTCTCCCCCGTCCGCCTGAGCGGCACCGTTTGCCTGGGGGGCGGTGCCGAGGTCCGCCCGGTCGATGGTCGTGTCGGTCACAGGGCACGCTCGTAACTCGCCCAGGCGATGTGCGATTCGTGCAGGGTGACCGTGATGCCCGCGATGCCCTTGGCGTTCTCGCCCATGGCGCCCTTGTGGATCCGCTCGGCGAGCCGGTCCGCGATCACCTTGGCCAGGAACTCCGTCGAGGTGTTGGTGTTCGCGAAGTCGGGCTCGTTGTCGAGGTTGCGGTAGTTCAACTCGCTCACCACGGCGCCCAGCTCCTGTGTGGCCAGCCCGATGTCTACGACGATGTTGTCGTCGTCCAGCTCGGCGCGCCGGAAGGTGGCGTCCACGAGGAAGGTGGCGCCGTGCAGACGCTGCGCGGGTCCGAAGACCTCCCCGCGGAAGCTGTGGGCGATCATGATGTGATCGCGGACGGTGATGCTGAACAACGGACGACCCTCCAGTGCGGTACGTCTGCCCCCGGGCCGGGGCATGCCGTGTAGTACGGCTGCTCCCTACCCGTTGTTCAGCCGAGTTTTGCGGTTTCTTGGAGGTCAGCGTTCCGTCGGGGCAGTTCAGGGGCGGGTGGGGCGGCTGCGCTGACCGATCAGTGGGTCACTCGGCGGCGTACCGTACCCGATGGCAGAGCCCCGGCAGCTCTCCGCCGGCGAGCCTCGGCAGCACGTCCGGGAGTTCCTCGAAGGCGCACTCCCCCGTGACGAGCGCGTCGAAGCGCGCGTCGGCGAGGAGTTCGAGGGCGAGCGCCAACCGGTCGGCGTACGTACGGCCGGGGCGCCCGGCCGGGGAGACGGTGCCGACCTGGCTGCTGCGGATGGTGAGCCGGCGCGAGTGGAAGGCCTCGCCGAGCGGCAGGGCGATCCGGCGGTCGCCGTACCAGCTCAGCTCGACGACGGTGCCCTCGGCGGCGAGGAGGCCGAGCGAGGTCACGAGACCCTGTTCGCTGGCGCTGGCGTGCACCACGAGGTCGCACTCCCCGAGCGCGTCGCCGGGCAGCGCGAAGTCCACGCCGAGGGCGCGGGCGGTGTCGGCGCGGGCGGGGTCGGCGTCGACGAGTTGGACCCGTACGCCGGGGTACCTGGCGAGGAGGGCGGCGACCGAGCAGCCGACCATGCCGCCCCCGACGACGGCGACCCGGTCACCGACGAGGGGCGCGGCGTCCCACAGCGCGTTGACGGCGGTCTCGACGGTGCCGGCGAGGACGGCACGGGCTGCGGGAACGGACTCCGGCACCACGGTGACGGCGCTCGTCGGGACGACGTAGCGACTCTGGTGCGGATACAGGCAGAAGACGTTCCGGCCGACCAGTGCGTCCGGCCCTTCTTCGACCCGGCCGACGCTGAGATAGCCGTACTTCACCGGTGCCGGGAACTCCCCTTCCTGGAAGGGCGCACGCATCGTCGCGTACTGGTTCTCGGGTACGTGACCGCTGAACACGAGGGTCTCCGTGCCACGGCTGACACCGGAGTACAGCGCGCGGACGAGCACCTCGCCGTCGGCCGGGGCGGCGAGGCGCTCCTCACGGATCTCGCCCTGTCCGGGGGAGCTGAGCCAGAAGGCGCGGGCTGTGTGTTTCATGAGGGTCTCCGTGAACGGTCGGGCGGTTCTCCACGTACGCAGCGGTGGAAGTCGCGGAACGGTACGCGGCGATGATCGACTCTTCCACACACGTTCGGAAGGTTTGCGGTGGCCCTGAACAACACTTACGACGGCCGGCTGGTGCTCTCTGAGACGGCGGTGGGCGCCGGCGCCCAGGTGCTGCTCCTCGCCTTCCTGGGCACGGCGATCGGACTGGGTCCTGCGGGCTGGCTGACCGGGCTGGCGTTCGCGTTCGCCACCTGGGCGGTCCTCAACCGCGCGCTGCTGCGCACCCGGCCCCGCTCCTTCGGCCCCGCGAACCGGGTCACGCTCGGCCGGGCGGTGCTGGTCGGCGCCGTCACCGCGCTGGTCGCCGACTCCTTCCAGAGCTCGCCGCCCGTCTCCCTGTTCGTCGCGCTGACCGCCGTGGCCCTGATACTCGACGGTGTCGACGGCAAGGTGGCCCGGCGCACCGGAACGTCGACCGCGCTGGGCGCCCGCTTCGACATGGAGGTCGACGCGTTCCTGATCCTCGTGCTGAGCGTGTACGTGTCGATGTCGCTCGGCCCGTGGGTGCTGCTGATCGGCCTGATGCGGTACGGCTTCGTCGCCGCCGCCAAGGCCATGCCGTGGCTGAACGGTTCTCTCCCGCACAGCATGGCCCGCAAGACGGTCGCCGCGATCCAGGGTGTGTTCCTGCTGGTGGCCGCCTCCGGACTGCTGCCGTACGCGGCGGACTTCGCCGTCGTCGCCGTCGCGCTGGGCTCGCTGCTCTGGTCGTTCGGGCGGGACATCGCCTGGCTGTACCGCAACCGTGAGGGCCGGGAGACGGCGACGGCCACGGTGACCGTGCCGGAGCCGGTTGGGGTCCCGGAGCCGGTGACGGTGACCGTGACGGTGGAGGCCCCCGCCAAGCGCCGCGCGCCCGAGCTGGTGTCGAGCTGACGGACGCGACGGCGCGCACGCTCGGCCGACAGGGGCACGCCCGGATGCCGGCTCAGGTGCCGAGTGGGTGGCCGGTCGTGGCGTCCACATGGTCCGGGATCTCCTCGTGGCGGTCGCCCACGGTCAGTGTGCCGGCGGGCTCGAACATGAGGATCGCGGCGCCGGACGGGGCGTACGCCTTGTGCTCCGTGCCTCGTGGCACGGTGAGGACCGACCCTCGCGGGGGCAGGACCGTGCGTTCCCCGGCGGGCTCGCGCAAGGAGATGTGCAGCTCTCCGTCGAGCACCAGGAAGAACTCGGTGGCATCGTGGACGTGCCAGACGTGCTCGCCCTCGACCTTGGCGACGCGGACGTCGTAGTCGTTGACGCGCGTGACGATGCGGGGGCTCCACAGGGCGTCGAACGAGGCCGGCTCCCTGCCGAGGGAGATCGGTCCACACCGTGTCGTGGCGGACCACGGTGCGCCGCGAGCACGGGGCGGGCCCGGACCACTGCGTCCCGGCCGCCGGCCGCCAACAGGGCCGTCCGTCCACACGGCGACGAGTCTCCGGTCGCCTACCGCCATCTCGCACGCCGCCTCGGACTTGGGGCGCAGTACGTTCCGCGCCGGCCGGGGCGCCGGCAGGAGCAGGAGGACGACCCCCGCCGGCACACCGGTGATCAGCATCCGTCCTCCGCGGAGTCGTGAAACGCCTGGGTTCCGATCCGAGTCCGGCAACGGCGGTGGTGCGCCGGTCACTTGGTCGTCATGCGGGTGCGGTGCCGTGAGGAGCGTGGTGTTCCGTACCCGGATTACTGAGCTTGAACTCGTGACGTCGGGTGGCGCAAGCCCTGGTTCCCCGGCAGCGTGAGCAGAGGCACGATGGTTGCCGCCTAAGGGCTGTCCCGTAATCCGCGGTGGATCAGCGCACGGCGTCGGATGCGGTGCATCGCAAGGCGGAGGGGCGTCCGCATACTGGATGTATGCGGGCGTTCCGACAACGCGGCGAGGTGCCGTAGCCGGCGTCGTGCGCCCGCCGGGGATTACGGGACAGCCCTTAGGCAGACTTGTCGCCACCGTGGCTGGGTGGGTGGGCGTTACAGCCAGTTGAGCGTTGACGCCGGTTGAGGTGGCAGGGGACTGTCGGTGGCTGGTGGCAGGATCACCGGCATGGTTTTCGTGCGTACGACTCCCCCGCGGCCTGTTGAGGTGACCGCGGTCTTTCCTGAGCTGGCTCCGTTGGCGCGTGCGGCGATTCGGCTGCATCCACGTGCCGGGTCGCCCTCGGTACGGGACAGCTCTGTCGGTGGCCCGTTGCTGTGGCCCGCCGAGGAGCCGTGGCCGCACTGCGAAGCCGTGCACCCCGGCACCGGACGGAGCAAGTCGCCGGCAGACATACGCCTCGACAGGCGCCGACGAGCCCGACTCCACCGTGATCCCCAAGGTCCTCACTCCACGCCGGAGGAGACGGCGATCCAGCACCGCAACAACGCCACGTTCATGGAGCGACTCGAAGCCGGCCCTCCCTGGCCCGCGGAGAGTCCGGTCCCCATGCTGCCCGTCGCCCAGCTGTACGTGCGCGATGTCCCTCTCCTGCGGCCGCCCGGGAATGCCGACGTGCTCCAAGTGCTGTGGTGTCCCTACGACCACGAACCGTATGCGAAGCCCGCGACTGCACTCTTCTGGCGATCTGCGGCCGATGTCGACGATGTCCTGGCACTGCCGCCGGACCCGTACGAGGCGGACTGGGACGGCTACGTGCCGGAGCCCTGTCGACTGGCACCAGAAGCGATCACCGAGTATCCCCACAGCCTCGATCTCAGCCCGGAGATGCGACTGATGGTGGGAGACTGGAGCAGATGGCAGGCCGCCGGCGCCGACGTGGACAGCTCGTACGCGAGCTGTCCGGCGGAGTTCTATGACTGCAATCTGGCAAACGCTCCTGGCTGGAAGGCCGGCGGCTGGCCCCCGTGGGGCCGCACCGACCCCGACCCCCGATACTGCAGTGTCTGCGAGGTGCAGATGGTCCCGCTGCTGACCATTGCCTCCTTCGAATGGGACTACGGCAAGCGCGGCTGGGCGCCGTACGAGGACCAAGCCTCCGCCTACGCCGCCAGTCATCGCGCCGGCCAGGACCCGGCGCAGCCGACGAAGGTCGAAGTGGGCAGCACGGACAACATGCAGCTCTACGTTTGCCCGACCTCCCCCGAGCATCCACACACCGACCTGATCCAATGAACTGCCGGGCCTGTCACACCCTCTCCCGTGGGGCCTCCCCCTGGCGCCGTACTTCCAAGCAGCAGCCCGGGACGGAGACGCGGTGATCATCTGGCCGGACTGACACTCGCCCACGCTCGATCATGTGCCGTCGGTGATCAAGGGCTGATCGTCAGTCCTGTCTCGGTAGGGCAGCCGTCCATGAGGTGGTTGCGGTACTGGACGTGGCCAAGGCCGCTTCGGACGCGCTGCATGAGGTGCTCCGGGGCGGTGAAGGCGACGTTGGAAAGCCATCCGCGCCGTAGCAGGGCCCGGATGCCCTCGACGGGATTGAGGTGGGGGCACAGGGCGGCAGGTAGTAGATGGCCAGCCAGTCAGCCATACGCGACATCACGAGTTCAAGCTCAGTACCTATGAGCCCGTGGGCCGGGGAAGTTCACCGGCTCCGTCCGGTCGGCGCGGGACCGGGTCGGCGGCCGCCCGGCACCGGCGGACCGCTGGCGGGCGGCGCCGCGCGATCCCGGTTCCGAGGGGGCATCGGGGGATTGTCAGTGACGTGGGACAAGATGCACTGGGCGACCTCGCGGGGGACATGGAGACACATGGGAACGGAACGGACACCGCTGGTCGGCAGGCAGGCGGAACTCGGGCACCTCGACCGGCTGCTGACCCTGCTGGAACGGCCGCCGGGGCCGGGCGACGACGCTGGAGGGCGGCCCGCGGTACTCGACGTCAGCGGTGAGGCGGGCATCGGCAAGAGCCGGCTCGTCCACGAGCTCTGCCTGCGCGCGGCGGGGCGCGGGGCGACAGTGCTGCGGGGGCGGGCGACGGAGTACGAGCGGCACATCCCGTTCCAGCCGTTCACCGACGCCCTCGCCGACCTCGATCGCGAGGTGCTCGCGTCCTGCCCCTCGCTCGTCGAGGCCGCCCCCCTGCTGAGCGGCACTCCGAACCTGGGGGACCGCTTCGGCCTCCACCGGGCCGCGGCCGCCCTGCTGACCCACGCCGGCGTCTCCCCCCTGGTCGTGGTGCTCGACGACCTGCACTGGGCGGACGCCGCGTCACTGGAGCTCCTCGACCATCTCGTCCGCCATCCCGTGCGCGCCAGTGTCCTGCTGGTCGTGGCCCGTCGCGACCGGCAGACCCCGCCCCCGCTCGCCGCGACCTTGGCCCGGGGCGCGGACACCGGACTGGTCCGGAGCATGGGCCTCGGGCCGCTCGGCGAGCGGGAGTGCGTCGAGGGGTTCACCCCCGACCTGGAGCGGGCCGAGGCCGTACGGCTGGTTGCCGCCAGCGAGGGCAACCCGCTGTACCTGCTGACCCTGCTCCAGGCCCGCCGTGAGGGCGCGTCGGTCAGCCGGCTGTCCGCGACCGGTCTCGGTGCCCTCCTGCTCGACGAGTTGTCCCCGCTCACCGCGGCGCAGCGCCGGCTCATCGAGGTGGTGGCCGCGCTCGGCGACCACGCCACGCCCGCCCTGCTCGGCCCGGTGAGCGGCCACGAGGAGGCCGGGCTGACCGCCGACCTGGCCGTTCTGACCCGACGCGACCTGCTGCGGACGGACCCGCAGGGGCGGCTGACACTGCGGCATCCCGTGCTGCGGAGCCTCGTCCACGACGGTACCGACCCCTGGCTGCGCGCGGAGACGCACCGGCGGGCCGCCGCCGAACTGGCCCGTATCGGCGCCCCCCTGGCCGAACGGGCGCACCACGCCGAGCACTCGTTGTCCGGCTGGGACCCGGACGCCGCGGCCGTGCTCACCGAGGCCGCCGAACAGGCCGCCCGCACGGCGCCCGCGAGCTGCGCCCACTGGCTGGGGGTGGTGCTCCGGCAGTTGCCGCACACACCGGAACACGCCGGTCGGCGGCGGGAGCTGATGCTGCTGCGGGCCCGCGCGCTGGGCGCCTGCGGCCAACTGCGCGCCAGCCGTGACCTGTTGCACGAAGTGATGGCGCTGCCCGATCCGGGTGACGGGAGGGCGTCGCACGCCTCGGCCGTCGTGCTGTGCGCCGTCATGGAGCGACACCTGGGGCGGTACGCGGAGGCGGTCGCCCTGCTCCGCCGTGAACTGCACCGCGACCCGGCGCCGTCGCCCGCCGACCAGGTGGCGCTGGGGCTGGAGCTGGGGTCCTCGGCCCCGCACGACACGGCGTATCCGACCGTGCGCTCCGAAGTGGCGCGCACCCTGGCGGTTGCCCGTTCCCTGGGTGACGAGAGCGCGGTGGTGGCTGCGCTGACCGTCGCCGCGCTGGGGGAGGCGTACGAGGGCGAGACGGCGGCGGCGAGCGGTTTCGCCCGCGAGGCGGCGGCCATCGTGGACGCCCTGCCGGACGACGACCTGACCGACCTGTGCGAACCGCTGGCCCGGCTGGGCTGGGCCGAGGCGTTCCTGGAGCGGTTCGCCGACGCCGAGCGGCACGCAGACCGCGGCCTGGCCGTGGCACGCCGCACCGGCCGGCTCTCGCTCCTGCCCCATCTGCTGCTGTGCGGGACACATGTCCGGGTACAGACCTGCCGGCTGTCGTCGGCGGTGGAGCTGGCGGAGGAGGCCGAGGAGATCGCCCGGGGTCTCGGCAGCGACGAACTCCTCGCGTTCGTGCTCGCGACGAAGGCGCACGCGCTGATCGCGGCCTGCCCGCCGGGCGATCCCCGGCCCCTGGCCACGGCCGAGGAGGCGGTGGCCGCGGTGGGCCTGGGCGTCGGTTGGTGGGCCTCCATCGCGTGGAGCGTGCTCGGCTATGCGGCGCTGATCGGTGGTGACCCGGCCCGGGCACGGGAGGCGTTGCTGCGCGCGGGCGGCCCGGACCTGCGGCGGCTCCAGCCCTCCATGCGTCCGCTGTTCCTGGAGATTCTCGTGACCGCCGCCGTCACCACGGGCGATCTCGACGCGGCGGGCGACTGGGCGCAGCGGGCCCGCGCCGAGGCCGAGCGTCTGGACCTGCCCGTACAGCGGGCCTCGGCCCTGCGCAGCCAGGCCCACATACCGCTCAGCCTCGGTGACACCCGCGCGGCGGCCGAACTGTTCGCGGAGGCGGCCGAGGAGAGCCACCGCAGCGGTGCGGCGTTCTGGGAGGCGTTCGCCCTGCTCCTCGGCGCCCCCGCGCTGGCGGCGGATCCGGACGGTGCGCGGCGCGGGCAGGCCGCCTGGCACCGCGGACACCAGCTCGCCGCCGGCGGTGGCGCCCTGATGCTGACCGGCCTGGCCGAGGCGACCCGCCCGGCGGTGGCCGACGCCGACGGCCCGGAGCGGCGGCTGGCGGAACTGACGGCTCGTGAACGGGAGATCGCCGAACTGGTCACGGAGGGCCTCACCAGCCCGGCGATCGCCGACCGGCTCTGCCTGAGCCGCCGCACGGTCGAGACCCACATCTCCAGGGTCTACCGGAAGACGGGGGTCTCCTCCCGGGCCGCCCTGGCGGCGCTGATGGCCGGGCGGACGACTGGGCCGTCGTTCAGCGGTTGAACCAGGCCCTGCCCTCCCGCGAGGCGAGTGACCGCAGGATGACGATGCCGATGACGATCCCCGGGAGGAAGTTGACGCCTCCCGCGAACAGGCCGATCACTCCACCGGCCACGTTCAGGGTCTCGATCACGATGACCATCATGCGCACCGCGGAGAACCGTCTCGGGGCGAGGGCGGCCCCCACGATGAGGAGCACACCCAGCACCAGCTGGAGGACCGCGAAGAAACCCAGTACACCGGTGTCCTCCTGGCCGTGGTCGGCGGCGTCGTTCACGACGCCCAGCAGGAGAAAACCGCCCGCGACGGCCAGCACGCCCTGCAGCCACAGCAGGCCGACGGCCCACTTCAGGGCGCTCGGCATCTTCTCGGGGGTGCCCTTGTCCGCTCTCAGTGTCGTCATGTCCATGTTGTAGCCGGGGTGCGTGCCGGACACGTCGGTGAGGTTACGTAACCCCGGTACGCAATGGCTGCCCGTAGGTATGAGACGGCGAACCGACCGACCTCTCGGCGTTCTCCCTCTACCCGTTCCCCGGCGGCATGTTGTACGGCGTGACCACCTGGATCGCCGAGGGCAGGGACGGGCCCTCGTCCGGGAGGGCCTGGTGGGCCCGCATGATGGTCTGGCAGGCGCGGCGCAGGTCCTGGCGGAGGTCGTGGTGGAGCACGGCGGACAGCCGGCCGGCCCGCAGCAGCCGGGTGTTGTCGTGGTCCAGGTCGTGCGCGACGAAGACGTGGGGCTCCCGGCCCGCCGCGGCGAAGGCGTCGAGCGTCGCGGTGTTCCCGCCACCGATCGAGTAGACGGCGGCGACGTCCGGCTCCCGCTCCAGCGCGTCACGGACCAGGTCCCGCTGAGTGGCGTCGAGGCCGTCGCTGTCGGTGACCTCGACGAGTCGTCGACCCGGCTCGGCGGCCCGCATCGCGGCCCGGAACCCCATCTCGCGCTCCTCCTCGTTGCGGTAGAAGCCCCGGCTGATCGTGACCAGCACGGCGCCGGGCCGGTCGCCGAGCCACTGCCGGACCAGATACGCGGCGGTCGCCCCGGCAGCCCGGTTGTCGATGCCGACGTACGCGCTGCGCGGGCTGCTCGGCAGGTCGGTCGCGAGGGTGACGACGGGGACGCCGGCCGCTACCAGCCGTTCGATGGCGGCGGTGACCTCGGGGACGTCGGGGGCCTTGAGGATCACGCCCTGCGAGCCGCGCCGCCCTATCCGGTCGAGCGTCCGGACCATCTCCGAGACGGGACCGGTCTCCCGGAAGTGGAAACGCGAGCGCACGACCGCCGGGTGCAGGGACGGCAGCTCGGCCTCCAGCGCCTCCCGGACGGCGGTGGAGAACCGGTCCGGCGACTGCATCACGATGTCGACCATGAACGTACGGCCGCCGATGCGCACCTGGGTCCGCTGCCGGTCCAGGTCCTTGATCGCCTGCTCGACCTCGCGGGCGGTGCTCTCCCGCACCCCGCCGCGGCCGTTGAGGACCCGGTCGACCGTGGCCAGGCTCAGCCCGGCCTGACGGGCGATCTCACGGATCGTGTAGGGGTGTCCCATCGCTGCGTTCCCGGCTGTGAATGAGGGGTTTTTGAGGTGCTTCTGAGGGTTGAATGAGGGTGGTCCGGGCCCAAGACTGACAGAGACGGAGACGCGGCGAAAGACCGGCCGACCGGGTCCCGTGAGCCGAGGACCCGTCGATCGGCCTCACGGGTCGAGGTCCCGCCCCGACCGCCCCGAGAGTCGACGACCGACCAGACCAGACCAGTGAAAGGACCCGGCATGGCCCTCACCGCCGCGGGCTCGGCGACCTGGCTGTCCGAGAGGGACTGCGACCTCGACACGTTCCGTGCCGTGGTCGGGCGCACCACCGACCCCGGCGACCACCCGTACGCGGACGGCGTCGAGCGGAACGTCCCCGTCTACGACAGCGAGCGGCTGCGCAGGGCGACGGACCGGCGCGCGGTGCAGGCGGAACTCGTCCGGGCGATGCTCGACGGTCCCGGTGTCGTCGTCCTCAGGCGGGCCTTCCCGGACCCGCGGATCGTGGACGCGGCCACCGCCGTCTTCACCGCGCTGATCGAGGAGGAACGGGCCTCCGGTGACGCCCGCGGTGACCACTTCGCGAAGCCCGGAGCCAACGACCGCGTGTGGAACGCCCTGGAGAAGACGGCCGTACGGGCCCCGGAGGCGTTCGCCGACTACTACGCCAACGACATGCTGGCGCTGGTCTTTGAGGCCTGGCTCGGCCCCGGCTACCAGGTGACGTCACAGATCAACGTGGTCAACCCGGGCGGAGCGGCGCAGAGCGCGCACCGCGACTACCACCTCGGCTTCCTCGGCCGGGAGCAGGCGGCCGCGTATCCGGCGCACGTCCACCGCCTCTCCCCCGTGCTGACCCTGCAGGGCGCGGTGGCCCACTGCGACATGCCCGTCGAGTCCGGCCCGACCCTGTACCTGCCGCACTCGCAGAAGTACGAGCCCGGCTACCTGGCCTGGCGCCTGCCCGGGTTCGTCGCGTACTTCGACGCCCACCACGTGCAGCTCCCGCTGGAGAAGGGCGACGCGGTCTTCTTCAACCCGGCCCTGTTCCACGCCGCCGGGCACAACCGTTCGACGGATATCCGGCGGATGGCGAACCTGCTCCAGGTCTCCTCGGCCTTCGGCCGGGCGATGGAGACGGTGGACCGCGAGGCCATGGCGAACGCGGTGTTCCCCGCCCTGCTCGCCCGGAAGGCCGCGGGCGCCGCGGAGGACTGGCTGCGCCGCGTGGTGGCGGCCACCGCCGAGGGCTACGCCTTCCCCACGAACCTGGACCGGGACCCCCCGGTCGACGGACTCGCCCCGCCGTCCCAGGCGGACACGTTGTGGCGTGCGGTGGCCGAGGGCTGGAGCCCGGCGCGGCTGCGCGACGAACTGCGAGCCGGCGCCGAGCGGCGCCGCACCTGACCCGAGGGCCGCGGCCGGCAGCCGGCACCGCCGGTCGGCCGAGGCGTCGGAGCCGAACGAAAGGAAGCACCCCCGGATGGCACTCCTGGAGGACAAGGTCGTCCTCGTCAACGGCGGCAGCCAGGGCGTCGGCGCGGGCATCGTCCACGCGGCCCTGCGCGAGGGCGCGACCGTCGCGTTCACGGGCCGCCGTGCCGAGGTCGGCGAGAAGCTGGCGGCGGACACCGGAGCCACGTTCGTACGGGCGGACCTCGCCGACCCGGCGCAGGTGCGCGGCAGCGTGGACGAGGTGATCGCGATCCACGGCCGTGTCGACAGCCTGGTGAACGCGGCCGGTCTGACCTCGCGCGGCTCGCTGCTCGACACCTCACCGGAGCTGTTCGACGCGCACATCGCGATCAACCTGCGCGCCCCCTTCTTCGCGATGCAGGCGGTGGTGGCGCATCTGGTGGCCCGCGGGGTGCCCGGCACGATCGTCAACATCGGCTCGAACTGCGCGCACGGCGGCCCTCCGTTCCTGGCGCCCTACTCCGCCGCGAAGGCCGGTCTGGCGGGTCTGAGCCGCAACGCCGCCCACGCCCACCGCTGGGACCGGATCCGGATCAACGACCTCAACATCGGCTGGACGGAGACCGAGGGCGAGGACGCGATCCAGCGGGAGTTCCACGGTGCCGGCGACGACTGGCGGCAGCGAGCGGCGGAGCGTCTGCCGATGGGCAGGCTCGGCCAGGTCGACGAGATCGCCGACTTCGTCGTCTTCCTGCTGTCCGACCGCAGTGGTGTGGTCACCGGTTCGGTGATCGACTGGGACCAGAACGTCATCGGCGCTTCCGACTGACAGCCTCTGACCTGCTCTTATCCTTCTTTCCCCCGCACATCTGAAAGGGACACTCGATCATGCGCATTGGCATCCTGGGGCTGGGCCGCATCGGCGCCTTCCACGCAGGGACACTGGCCGGGCTGGACGTGGTGGAGGAGCTGGTGGTCTCCGACCCGGTGGCCGCGGCCGCGGCCTCGGCGGCGGAGAAGTTCGGCGCCACGGTGGCCGACTCCCCCGAGGCGGTGTTCGCGTCCGGGGTCGACGGAGTCGTGATCACGGCGGCGACGGACGCGCACCCCGGGCTGATCCTCGCCGCCGTGGAGGCGGGCGTCCCGGTGTTCTGCGAGAAGCCGGTGGCGAAGACGGTCGAGGACAGCCTCACCGTGCTGCGCGCCGTGCGGGACAGCGGCGTCGAGGTCCAGATCGGCTACAACCGCCGCTTCGACGCGGGCTGTGTGACCGCCCGAGAAGCGGTCCTCAGCGGTGAGCTGGGCGCGCTGCACACCGTACGGTCGACGACCCTGGACCCGGCCCCGCCGCCGGCGGCGTACGTGGCGGTGTCGGGCGGCATCTTCCGGGACTGCGCGGTGCACGACTTCGACATCGTGCGCTGGGTGACGGGCCGCGAGGTCGTCGAGGTGTACGCGACGGGCGGCAACAAGGGCGCGGAGTACATCAAGGAGGCCGGTGACGTCGACACGGCGTCCTCGCTCCTCACCTTCGACGACGGCACCATCGGTGTCATCTCCAACACCCGTCACAACGCCCGCGGTTATGACGTCCGTCTCGAAGTGCACGGTATGAAGGACAGCATCGCGGCGGGCCTGGACGGCCAGCTCCCCCTCCGCTCCGCCGAGCCGGGCGTCACGTTCCCGGCCGGCCCGCCGCACAACTTCTTCATGGACCGTTTCGCCCCCGCCTACCGCGCCGAACTCACCGCGTTCACCGAGGTCGTCGCCGGCACCCGCCCCTCCCCCTGCACGGTCGCCGACGCCATCGAGGCCAGCTGGATCGCCGAGGCGTGCACGCTGTCGGTGGCGGAGCGGCGTCCGGTGCTCCTGGAGGAGGTACGCAAGGAAGCCGTCTGAGCACCACTGGGCGCGCCCCCGGCCCCACGGTCCCCGTGTCCCGGCGCTCCCGACCGCACCGGTCGGAGCGCCGGGACACGGGGACGGATCTACGCTGGGTAGCAGCCGCTGGAACCAGCCCTGACGGGCCGGCTGTCCGGACGGAGGCGTGGTGCGTGGAAATGGCCGACCAGCAGGATGCCCCTACTGCCGCTGTCGTCGTGGACCCGGACGGCCTGGTGAGCGGCTGGAGCGAGGCCGGGCGGCTGCTGCTGGGCTGGACGGCGAAGGAGACCGTCGGCCGTCCTGTCACCGATCTGCTGGCCGGTCCCCCGCCACCCGGCTTCCCCGGGAGCCACGGGACCGGCCCCCGGACCACCCGGTCCATCCCCCTGCGCCACCGCGACGGCCCTCCGGTGGACTGCGTGGTGACGGCTCACCCACTGCTCGGCACCGACGGGCGGACACTGGGCCACGTGGTGACCGTCCAGCGCTGGGGTCGCCGCCCGGTGATCGCAGACCGGGCCTTCGAGCAGTGCCCCTTCGCTCTGGGCGTCTACGACCCTGAGCTGCGGTTTCTTTGGGTCAATGCCTCCGCTTGCCGGGTGATGGCGCACTCCGAGGAGCAGGTGCTCGGTGAGAAGTACCGCGAGCTGTTTCCCGAGCTGGACGACAAGGCGTACACCGACAAGCTCTCCGAGGTGGCGCGGACGGGCGAGCCCGCGCGTCTCATCACCGTCTTCCAGCCGCTGGGCAGCGACTACGCCAACGCCTGGGCCACCAGCATGTGGCCCGTCCGGGACGCCGAGGGCACGGTCCGCGCGGTCGCCAACTGGGGATTCGACATGAGCGCCGAGTACTGGGCCCGGCAGCGCCTGCTCCTCCTCAACGAGGCCGGCGGCGGAATCGGCCGGACACTCGACGTGATCGGCACCGCCCTGGAGCTGGCCAGAGCTCCGGTGCCGGGCTTCGCCGACCAGGTCACCGTGGATCTCTTCGACGAGGTACTGCGCGGAGAGGAACCGCCCTCCCCGCCCGCGTTCACGCCCGGTGAATCCCTCACGCTCAGCCGTGCCGTCCGGCACAGCGCGGCGGAGGACACCACGCGGCCTCCCGGACCCCCGAAACCGGTGCGCCACGCACCCGGTTCCGTCGCCGCCCGCTGCATGGCCACCGGCAGGTCCTCGGTCCAGCTCGCGGCCGAACCCGGCGAAGGCGGTGAATGGGCCTTCGGGCCCGGGCTCGCCGCCGACCCGGCCCTCTGGCCGCCGGGCAACCCGACGATCGACGAGTCCATCGCCGCAGAAGGTCTGACCTGCCGGATCACCGTGCCGCTCCGTACCCGCGGGGCGCTGCTCGGCGTCGTCGCGTTCTCCCGTAGCGACCGGCCCGAGTCCTTCACCGCCGACGACCTGATCCTCGCCGAGGAGCTGACCGCCAAGGCGGCCGTGGCCATCGACAACGCCCGCCGCTATTCACGCGAGCGCACGACCGCGCTGACCCTGCAGAGCAGCCTGCTCCCCCAGCAGCTGCCGAGCCAGGAGGCGGTGGATGTGGCGTCGCGCTACCTGCCCGCGGGAACGGAAGCGGAAGTGGGCGGTGACTGGTTCGACGTCATTCCACTGTCCGGGGCCCGAGTCGCCCTGGTCGTCGGCGATGTCGTCGGTCACGGCCTGCATGCCTCGGCCAGCATGGGGCGGCTGCGCACGGCGGTCCGCACCCTCGCTGACGTGGACCTGCCGCCGGACGAGCTGCTCACCCACCTCGACGACCTGGTCATCCACCTCGCCGGCGATCTCCGGCCGGACAGCCGCTTCCAGCCGGCGGGTGAGTCCGGGGCCACCTGCCTGTACGCCGTCTACGACCCGGTCTCCCGGCGCCTGGCGTTGGCCAGCGCCGGTCACCCGCTGCCGCTGGTCATCTCCCCGGACGGCACCAGGCCCCCGGTGCCGGCCACACCGGGGCCGCCGCTCGGCATCGGCGGGCTGCCTTTCGAGACGGCCGAGCTGGAGCTTGCCGAAGGCAGTCTGCTCGCTCTCTATACCGACGGACTGGTGGAGAGCCGCGAGCGCGACATCGACCAGGGGACCGCCGAACTGCTCGAAGTACTGAACCAGCCGGCCGCCTCGCTGAAGGCCCTCTGCGACACGGTGATGGACACGATGCTTCCCGATCGCCGCACCGACGACGCCGCCCTGCTGCTCGCGCGCACCCACGCGCTGGACCCCCACCACGTCGCCGACTGGGACGTGGAACCGGATCCGGCGCAGGTGCCGCGGGCCAGGCAGTTCGCCGTCGACCAGGTGGACGCCTGGGGCATGGGCGAGGCGTCGTTCGTCACCGAACTGGTCGTCAGTGAGCTGGTGACCAACGCCATCAGATACGGCGAGCCGCCGATCAGGCTGCGACTGATCCGTGACACCGCTCTGATCTGCGAGGTCTCCGACGCCAGTAACACGGCCCCGCATCTGCGCCGGGCCCGCGCCTTCGACGAGGGCGGCCGGGGCCTGTTGCTCGTCGCCCAGCTCACGCAGGGTTGGGGCACCCGGCACACCACCTACGGCAAGACGATCTGGTGCGCGCAGACCCTCCCCGGTCCGGAGCCTTGATGAGCCCGAGCCGCGATGAGCACGAGCCCGACCGGTTGCCGGCCGGGCACCGCGGTGTCAGGCGCTGGAGCGGATGACGAGGCGGGTGGGCAGGATCAGCGGAGTGGGGTCCTGCCCGTTGACGAGCGCGACGAGCATGCGCGCCGTCTCCCGTCCGAGGGCCGTTATCGGCTGGTGGACGGTGGTGAGCGGTGGATCGGAGATGTGGGCCACGGCCAGGTCGTCGAACCCGACCACGGCGACGTCGGCGGGAACCAGACGCCCGGCCTCCCGCAGAGTGCGCAGTGCACCCGCCCCCATGTTGTCGTTGGCGGCGAACACCCCGTCCAGATCGGGGTGTTCCGCCAGCAGGGCAGCCATGACCGCGGCTCCGCTGGGCTCGGTGAAGTCCCCCTCGTTCGGCGGGAACGGAGAAAGACCGGCGGCCAGCATGGCGTCCCGGTAGCCGCGGTACCGGGCGCGGCCCACCTCGGTGTCCAGCCGCCCGCAGATCGCGGCCACCCTGGTCCTGCCGGAGGAGAGCAGGTACTCGGTCGCCTCGCGCGCTCCGCCGGTGTTGTCGACGTCCACGTACCAGCGGGGAGCCGTCCCGACGGGGCGTCCGCCGAACACGACGGGCATCTCCGCCTCCTCGGCCGTCCGGACCAGCGGATCGTTCTCCCGCAGGGCCATCAGCATGACGCCGTCGGCGCCCTTGCCGCGCAGCAGTTCCTCCACCCGCTTGCGGCCCCGGTCGGTCGCGGCCAGACACAGCATCAGATGCAGGTCGGCCTCCTCCAGAGCGGCCGACGCCCCCACAATCACCTGGGCGAAGAACGGATCCGCGAAGATCGACGGGTCCTCACCCGAAACGACCAGGGCAGCCGCCCCCGTCTGACGGGTGGCCAGCGCGCGGGCGGTCGGGTTGGGCACGTAGCCGAGCCGCCGGACGGCCCGTTCGACCGCCTCGCGTTTCTCCCGGCTGACGTGCGGCGCGTTGTTGAGGACGCGGGAGGCCACGGAGCGGGAGACGCCCGCGAGCTCGGCCACGGCGTCGAGCGTGGGCTGGCGACGCGACGGATCCTCTGCCATGACCCCCACACCCCTCCCCCTGGCCGGAAACTGGGAGCGCTTCCGGTCACAGGTGACCATAGAGCCAGGAACTCGCCCTGCACAGAGGGAGTTTCACACCTCGACTCTTGACAGTTCTACCAGCCAGCCACACGATACCGACCATACCCCGAAGGTTCTCAGCACCACTGGAAGCGCTTCCAATGGGAGCGCTCCCACCTCATCTGGGGCACGCCGCTCCACGCACTTCCTCCGCGCGTCGCGCGCTCGGGACGAAAGCGCGACGCATCCTTGCCAGGAAACCGAGGTGATGTCATGCGCCGCAGGCTCCGCGTCCTGATGGCAGCGCTCTGTGCTCTGCCGCTCGCCCTCACCGCCGCTCCGTCCGCCCATGCCGCCGACCCGACCAGCATGACCAGCGGGTTCTATGTGGACCCCGACTCCAGCGCGAAGCGGTGGGTCGCAGCCAACCCCGGCGACGGCCGGGCGTCCGCGATCAACGCCTCCATCGCCAACACCCCGATGGCCCGCTGGTTCGGCTCGTGGAGCGGTTCGATCGGCTCCGCCACGGGCCAGTTCACGGGCGCCGCGGACAGCCGGGACAAGCTGCCCATCCTCGTCGCGTACAACATCTACAACCGCGACTACTGCGGCGGGCACTCCGCGGGCGGGGCCGCCTCCCCGTCCGCCTACGCGAACTGGATCTCCCAGTTCGCCGGCGGGATCGGCAACCGCCCCGCCCTGGTGATCCTGGAGCCGGACTCCCTCGGGGACTACGGCTGCATGAACCAGGCGCAGATCGCCGAACGCCAGGGCATGCTCAGCGGTGCCCTCACGCAGTTCAGCCGCCAGGCCCCCAACACCTGGGTGTACATGGACGCCGGCAACCCCGCCTGGACGGACGCGGCGACCATGGCCCGGCGCCTGCACGAAGCCGGCCTCCGCCAGGCCCACGGCTTCTCGCTCAATATCTCCAACTACCTCACCACCGCCGAGAACACCGCCTACGGCAACGCCGTGAACAGCCAGCTCAGCGCGCGCTACGGCTACACCAAGCCGTTCGTCGTGGACACCAGCCGCAACGGCAACGGCTCCAACGGCCAGTGGTGCAACCCCTCGGGCCGCCGTATCGGCCCCACCACCCAGATGGGCGGAGGCGCCGAGATGCTGTTGTGGATCAAGGTCCCGGGGGAGTCCGACGGCAACTGCGGCGTCGGCTCCGGCTCCTCGGCCGGACAGTTCCTCCCCGAGGTCGCCTACAAGATGATCTACGGCTACTGATCCGGGACTCCCGTGGCCCGGTCCGTCCGCCCCACGGCCGGGCCACGGGGCGGTGGTCATTTCCGTGATCGGCGAACGGCGCAACCTTTTCGTCGCCGACGGTGTGGATGACGGTGAACAGTCATCCATCCCGACGAGGAGCCGCGCCATGACCGACGAATCACCGCAGTCACCGCAGACCGCACCCGCGCCCACCCCGGCCCCCGCGTACGCGCCGGCCCAGCCCCCGTACCACGCCGCACCACCGCCCTACGGGCATCCGGCGACCGGCCCGCAACCCCGGCCCGGCAAGCGGGGCGTCCTGGTCGCCGTCGGTGTCGTCGGGGCCCTGCTTGTCGGCGCGGGCGTCACCTGGTGGGCGGTGGGCGACGGCGACGACGCCCTGAGCCATGTCGAGGTCTCGGGCGGGAAGCTCACGGAGGAGGACAACGACCTGCTCGACGAGGGCGAGCAGTGCGACGACAGCGACGAGTTCGACTACAACGACTGCGACGCGGGCACGGCGTACCGGTTCGACTACAAGATCACCAACAAGGGCGCCGAACCCGCCAACTACACGGTGCTCGTCAACGGTTTCGACGACGACGGCGACTTCGTGGGCCAGGCGTACGTCAGCGCCACCCACCTCGAACCGGGCGAGACGGACTCCGACAAGGGCGACTTCGACGAGTACGTGGAGCTGGAGGACGACCACACGCTGGCCGACATCGACTCCATCCGGGTCGCCCACGTCGAACGGCTGCCGCTGGCCAACTGACCGGCCCGGTACGGCGGCGCCTCCCGGCGATGGCACACGACGGGGCGGTGGGCGCCCCCGCACGGGAGGCACACGACGGGGCGGTGGGCGCCCCCGCACGGGAGGCACCCACCGCCGCGGTGGTGAGGTGAGGCGGGTCTGTCCGGGACTTTCCACGTACCGCGGTCGTGTTCTCGTAGCCCTCCGCCCCACCGGGACTCCTGACGATCAGAAGCGGCTGACCATCCCCGGGATGCCCGGGGGTGTCGGGAGCGGCAGCGGGTTGGGGGCGGTGCGCCCGTCCGCGGCCGGACGGGCCTTGCAGGTCATGTCCTTCGCGGGGAGCTTGCCGGTGGTCAGGTAGGTGGTGGCCGTCTTGTCGGCGCACGACTTGGTGCCGTAGATGCCGTGCCCGACCCCTCCGGCGACCGTGACCATCCGGGAACCCTTCATGACGCGGCGCAGCCCCTGGCCGCTGGTCAGCGGCGTCTGGGAATCCCACTCGTTCTGGAGGATCAGCGCACGCACCTTGTTGCCGATCCTGGTGGCGGGCTCGCTGCCGTTCTTCTTCCAGAAGGCGCACGGCTTGATGTGGGAGGCGAAGTCGCCGTACAGCGGATACCTGGCCTTGTCCTGGATCGCGTCCTTGCGGTACTGCTCGGGATCACGCGGCCAGGCACGGGTGTCGGCGCAGACGACGGCCCAGAAGCCGGCGTCGCCGTTGTCGTCGGGCACGGCCCGGCCGAAGGACGGCGGAAGCGGCTCGGGCGTCCTGACCTCCCGGTCGGCGGACGGGCGAGCCCCGGCGGCGGCCTTCTTGAGCTGGACGACCGCTTCGGCGGCGTCGCGCGTGCCGAAGAACGTGCCCCGAAGGCCGGAGCGGATGTCGTCGCCGGTCAGCAGCGTGCCGTTGAGGTCGATCGGCTTGCGGTCGGCCTGGGCGACCAGGTCGTAGAAGGTCTTGCGGACCGCCTCGGGAGTCGCGCCCAGCTGGTAGGTGGCATGCCGTGCGGCGGTCCACTCGGTCCATCGGGTGAAGGCGGGCTCGGCGCCCTCCGCCCAGACCTGGATCATCCCGCGCCAGATCCGGGCCGGGTCGACGGCGCTGTCCAGCACGAAGCGGTCGGAGCGCTTGGGGAACATCTGCGTGTAGACGGCGCCGAGGTAGGTGCCGTAGGAGTATCCGAGGTAGGAGATCTTCTTCTCGCCGAGCACGGCGCGGATGACGTCCATGTCCCGGGCGGTGTTGCGGGTGGTGATGTGGCGCAGTCTGTCGCCCTGCTTCTTGTCGCATTTCTCAGCGACGGTCCGGGCCCACTTCACGTCCTTGTCGAACGTCTCGGCCTTGTACGGCCGTTCCCAGTTCCGCTCGCTCGGCCTCAGGCCGCAGCTGACGGGGGAGCTCCGGCCGATGCCACGCGGGTCGAAGCCGACGAGGTCGTACTTGTTCTTCACGGCCTTCGGCAGCTCGCCGGCCAAGAAGTACGGCAGGTCGACGCCCGTCCCGCCCGGGCCACCCGGGTTGAGCAGGAGCACACCGCGGCGTTCCTTCTTGGTGCTCGTCTTCATTCGGGATATCGCGAGGTCGAGCTTCTTGGCTCCCGGTCTGCCGTAGTCGAGCGGCACCTTGATCGTGGCGCACTGAAGGGAGGCGGGCAGCGCCTTGTCGCAGCGGTGCCAGGCCGGTTTCTGCTGGAGGTAGGGGCGGAGAGGGTTCTCCGCGGCGGACGGCGCGGCGGATGCCGTGGCGGGGGCCAGCGCGGGGACCAGCGTGGTGACGGCGCTGACCGCCAGGAGGAAGGCTGTTCGACTGTTGCGCAAGTGGGTTGGGTCCTTGGGTAGATGCGTACGGGGACGCACCCACCCTGCCGCGCGTGGAACGCGGATTGATCCCTCTGCAGGGCAGTTTTTCTCCCACCTCAGACGGACGGGGAGTTGGAGCGGATCGTGCTGGAGTCGGACAACCGCGGCGGGCACTTCGCCCTCTCCCCCATGGCGCGCTGAAATGAAGTTGATCTCTTCCAGGTCCCCACACAGCGCCGGGGTGCCCTGCGGTACGTCGTCCGGGCACGGCTCGCGCCGGTGGCCGCCCCCCGACGGTCACCGGCGCGGTGTGTCACTGGCCGGGGGGTGGGAAGGACACGTCGTCGCAGTTGGGTACACCCGAGAGCCACGCCGGGCCCTTGATGTAGATGTTGGTGACCCATGCCTTGTAGTCCGGCAGGTAGGACCAGGCGTCGTTCTCGTAGCCCTCCGCGTTGACCTTCTCCGCGTGCTTCTGGCAGTACACGCGGATGGTGGTCGAGTACGGGAAGGCGTAGACGCGCTCGGCCCCGATGCTGGGCTCGGCCTTGGTCCACACGTCGGTGCCCCACGTCTGGTGGATATGGCCGGTGACCTGGCCTGTGTTGACGCGGACGGCGCCGTAGTAGTCGCCGCCGAGGCGGACGTCACTGACCATCAGCTTGGTGCCGGATTGCTTGGCCTCGACCATCTTGCCCGCGCCGAGGTAGATGGCGATGTGGTGCAGGTTCTTCTTGTTGCCGTAGGACAGCAGGTCGCCCGGCAGCAGCGGCGCGAGCCCCTGGGCGGCGGTGAAGCGCTGGGCGGCGCGGTGCGTGTAGTACTGCTGGCTGGCGACGCCGTTGAGGATGTCGGAGCCGGTGGCCCGGGCGTAGGCGTACCGGACGAGGCCGGAGCAGTCGAAGCCGCGGCGCTCGGGGTCGTGTTCACTGGCCGGGTCGGTGGGGTCCACCTGCCCGTAGGTGGCTCCGGGCTGGGCGCCGTGGCCGCCGCCCCACGTGTACCAGGTGCCGGCGGCGACCTCGGCGCAGGCCGCGGCGATCGCCCGCTCGGCGGCGGCCGAGGCGCCCGGCGCGAGGACGCCGCAGCCGGCGGCGGGAGCGGCCGGGGCCGTCGGGGCGGCGGCGGCCGTGGACACCGGCGCCCAGATCAGCAGGGCCATGAGTGCGATCAGTGTGCGGATGAGACTGGTCCGGCTCACCATGCCGGAACCCCCGTTTCCTGTTGGTCCGATGAACTGGTGGTGGTCGGGCAGCAGCCTGCTCGACCACCACCCCGCTCGTCGAGATCCAGGTGTCGCCCCATCCCACCGGGCAACGGGAAACACCTGGGAAACCCCCTGTGAGCAGGGCGTTTTCCGAGGGCTGCCGCGCGGCGGCGGAGCGCCCCGGCGTGTCTCTCAGCGGTTCGCGCAGTTCCCCGAGTCCGCCGAGTCGGGCACCCCGGGCAGCAGTGTGGCGCGCTCCTCGGGGCCGATCTCCGCGCGCAGCCGGCAGATGTCCGCCAGCCGTGCGCCCGGGTCGAGGTCCCACAGCCGTACGGTGCCGTCGGTGCTGCTGCTGGCCACGGTCCGCCCGTCGGGGGCGAAATCGACGCCCCACACCGCGTTCGTGTGGCCGGTGAGCGTCGCCCACGGCTGTCGTCGGGTGACGTCCCACAGGCGTACCGTGCGGTCGTTGCCGCTGCTGGCGAGGGTGCGGCCGTCCGGGCTGAAGGCCACACCGCGGACCGCGCCCGAGTGGCCGGTGAGCGCGTTCTTGAAGCGGCGCTGCCGGACGTCCCACAGGCGTACGGTGCCGTCGTTGCCGCTGCTGGCGAGGGTACGGCCGTCCGGGCTGAAGGCCACACCCCGCACGGCGCCCGAATGCCCCCTGAGCGCGCCCAGGTCACGGTGGGAGGCGACGTCCCACAGCCGTACCGTCAGGTCGTCGCCGGCGCCGGCGAGGGTACGCCCGTCGGGGCTGAAGGCGACATCGTTGACGAAGTCCTTGTGGCCGCCGAGCACGGTGAGCTGTCGGCGCTTCGGCACGTCCCACAGGCGCACCGTGTGGTCGGCGCCCGCCGAGGCGAGGGTCCGTCCGTCGGGGGCGAAGGCGACGGCGAAGACCTGCCCGCTGTGCCCGGTCAGCTTCTTCAGCGGCGCGCGCTCCGCGACGTCCCACAGCCGGACCGTGCCGTCGGAGCCCGCCGACGCGAGAGTCCGCCCGTCGGGCGAGAAGGCCACCGAGAACACGGTCTCCGTGTGCCCCTCCAGCGCTGCCACGAGCGTGTGCGTCCGCGCGTCCCACAGCCGTACGGTGCGGTCGGCGTCGGCGGTGGCCAGCAGTTTCCCGTCGGGGCTGTACGCGGTCTGCCAGACCTCGGTGAACGGACGGGACGTCAGGACCGGCCCGGCCAGGTCCCACAGGACGACGGACTGGTCGAAGCCGGCCGTGGCCAGCAGGGCGCCGTCGGAGGTCACGGCCACCCCGAGGACGTAGTCGGTGTGCCCGGCGAGCACCGATGTCTGCCGGCCGCTGCGCACGTCCCACAGCCGTGTCGTCCCGTCGCCGACCGCGCCGACGACCGTCGTTCCGTCCGGGGTGAAGACGACGGCGTTGATGTCGTCGCTGCTGCCGGTGAAGGTGGCGGTCAGCCGTCGGTCGCGCACGTCCCACAGGCGTACCGTCCGGTCGACGCCGGCGGAGGCCACCGTGGTGCCGTCCGGGGAGAAGGCGACACCCAGCACCTCGTCGGTGTGGCCCTTGAGGTCGTCGACGGACTCGTTCCGTCGGGTGTCCCAGATCCGTACGGCGCGGTCGGCGCCGGCGGAGACGAGCGTCCGCCCGTCGGGAGCGTAGGCCAGCGCGTTGACGGTGCCCTCGTGTCCGCGGAGGGTGGCGACCGACCGGTGCCGGGGCCCGGTGTCCCACACCCGGACGGTGCCGTCGGGGGCCGCGACGGCGAGTCTGCCCCCGCGCGGGTCGAAGGCGACCGCCCGCGCGCCCTTCGTGGCGTCGGGGAGCACACCCGTCCTGCGGTGACCGGTGGTGCTCCACAGGGTCACCGGTCCGTCGGTCGACGTCACCGCGACCGTACGGCCGTCGGGGCTGAAGGCGACCGATCGCGCCCGTCCGGGCACGGTGAACCGGGCGAGGGTACGGCGGCCGTCGGCCGTGCTGCGCAGGGTCACCGTGCCGTCGGAGCTGGCCGTGGCGAGGGTGCGGTCGTCGGGGGCGAAGGCCACCGCGTTCACCGGTCCGCGGTGGCCGTCGAGCCGGGCGGAGAAGGGCTGCGACTGGGTGCTGAGCAGGGCGCCGCGGGCCTCGGCCGTGGTCGCGGTCCGGTAGGCCTCCTCCGCGAGCAGCATCGACGCCTCCGGCCGGCCCCCGGCGAGGGACGCGGACCGCGCGGCGAGGGCCTGGGAGCGGGCGACGCGCTCCTGGTCGAGGGCGCCCTCGCGCTGCTGGTAGGCGAGTGCGCCAGCGGTGACGGCGAGACCCAGCAGCACGGCGAGCGTGGCGAGCATGGACTGCCGCAGCCGTACCTGCCGTCGGGCCTGTTTGCGGCGGCCGTCCTCCTCGGCCTGACTGGCCCTCAGGAACGCCTCCTCGTCGGGCGCGAGCCTGCTCCAGCCGTCCGACTCGTCGGCCCAGGTCCGTACGGTGTCGAGGCGGGCGCCCCGGTAGAGGGCGGAGGGGTCGCGGTTCTCCCGCTCCCATTCGGCGGCGGCGTGGGCGAGTTGCTGGTGGAGGAGCAGGCCGGCCCGGTCGGCGTGGATCCAGTCGCGGAGCCGGGGCCAGGCGTGCAGGAGGGCCTCGTGGGTGATCTCGACGGTGTCGCTGTCCATCGTGATGAGCCGGGCGCGGACGAAGGCGTCGAGCGCGGCGGCGGCCCCGTCCGCGTCGCCGAGCTGCGCCATCAGGGCGTCCCGGCTCATGCGGCGGCGGGTCGCCCCGGCTCCGTCCATGACGAGGACCAGCCGGGACAGGATGCGGCGGATCGTCTGCTGTTCGGCGGGATACAGCCGGGCGAACACGGTCTCGGCGGTGCGGGCGACCGCCCCCTGGATGCCGCCGGCCCGTTCGTACCCGTCGACGGTCAGCGCGGAGTCGCGGCGCCGCTGCCAGGTGGCGAGGAGGGCGTGGGAGACGAGGGGGAGCGCGCCGGAAGGTGTCTCGTCGGAGCCGATCGTCAGGGACCGTGGTCCGGTGTCCGGGTCGTCGCGGAGTCCCGCGTCCCTCAACAGCAGGGGGACCAGGCCGGGTTCGAGGGCGATGCCGACGAGTTCGGCGGGGCGTGTGATGGACTGCCGCAGTTCCGCGACGGTCATCGGGGACAGGACGAACAGCCCGTCGGTGAAGGTCCGGGCCAGTTCGGGGAGTTCCAGGCAGCGTCCGGTGAAGTCGGCGCGCACGCCGAGCACCACGACGGCCGCCGGGTGCAGGTGCTCCGCGGGCCGGGAGGTCGCGAGGGCGCTGAGCACCCGGACGTAGGAGCGGCGTTCTTCCTCGTCCGGGCAGAGAGTGAAGAGTTCCTCGAACTGGTCGACGATCAGCACCGGTCGGGGCGGCGGGGGCCGCCGCACCCCCTCGGCCCGCGGCGGGTCGTCGGACCGGGCCCGTACGGCGCCGAGCAGGGCTCCCGGGTTGTCCCGCACCTCGTCGACGGTGATGCCGAGGTCGCTGCCCAGCGCCTTCGCGATGCGTTCCAGCAGTTCGTCCAGGGGGCGCGAGGTGGGGGTGAGCAGCACCACCGGCCAGCGGTCGGCGCCCGGCATGGGGAGGTCGCCGCGTCGAAGCGCCGGTACGAGACCGGCGTTGAGCAGGGACGACTTGCCCGCGCCTGACGGTGCGACGAGCATCAGCGGCCCGCTGCCGATCCGGTCGAAGATCCGCTCCACCAGCGCGGCCGTCGCGCGGTCCCGGCCGAAGAACATGCCGGCGTCCCGGGGGGTGAACGCCGCCAGTCCGCGGTAGGGGCAGTTCTCGTCGGACTGCCGCTCCCCGGCGTCTGTGCCGGTCCGGGGTTCGCCGTCACGGGGCGGTGCCTGCTGCACCAGCCGCAGCAGCTCCCCGCCGGCGCCGAGCACCTGGTCGCACAGCCGGGCCACGTCGACGGTCGCGCGCTTGGTCCCGGTCTCGATCTTGCTGAGGTAGCCCTTGCTGTAGTGGATCTGCCGGGCCAGGTCGGTGAGCGACAGTCCGCGTTCCTGTCTCAGCCGTCTCAGTTGTGCCGGGAAGGACAGCGTGGTCAGCGCGTCCCGGTCCCGTGCGTGATGAGGGTCTGCTTGCTGTCCGTGCTGCGGGTCCCCCAAGGTGTCCCCCAAGGCAGTGCGGCCGTGAGACGGCGGGTGCCCAGGTTACTGCCGGGTCCAGGGGGGCGGCCAAGTCTTTCACTCGGAGTGGCGAAAACACGAACATCCGGAACCGCGGGCAGACGGTTCCGGATGTAATTCTCCCTCAGACCTGCGACATCAGCTGAGGAAGGCCGCGCACGCGCTCCTGTTCACCCACCGGTGCGCACTGATGTCGTTGTCGACGACGACACCGCTGCTGAAGCGGTGGTGGGTCAGGTCTGCGGCGTACAGTTCGCCCGGCGCGAGACAGACGTGTCCGCCGGAGAAGTTCGCGTTCTCGTAGAAGGCGACGTGGTCGAGGCCGCCGACGAAGGGGCTGCGGTACATCACGGAAGAGGCCCTGTCACTGGCGGCGCCCCAGTCGCCCGCCGGGGGGATGGCCAGAGGTTCTCCGGTGCAGTTCGGGCCGTCCCAGGCCGCGACGGCCGTGCCGGACGGAGGCCATTTGTCTTCGCAGTTCGAGACGGCGCCCACTGCCGCCTGCGCGGCCGTGGTGGGCCCGGCGAGCCCGAGTGCGGCGAGCCCGAGGACCGCCGCTGTGACAGTGAGCTTGCGCATCATGCCGTTCCCTCCCTGTGTCGATGAGTGCTGTGCCCTCCGAAGGCGGCGGGTGCGGCCCGGGTCGGTCGGTCCCGGGCCGCACCCGCCGATCGGGAGGACTACTGCACGAAGGCGCCGCAGGCGCTCCGGTTGACCCAGCGGTGCGAGGTGATCTGGTCGTTCACGATGACGCCGTTGGTGAACCGGTCGTCGGTCAGGTTGTCGGCGTAGAGCTCGCCCGGCGCCAGGCAGGCGTGGCCGCCGCGGAACTGGTCGTGCTCGTAGAACGCGACGTGGTCGAGGCTGCCGACGAAGCCGCGGTTCATGACGGAGGTGGCCTTGTCGTTGGCGGCATTGCCCCAGTTGGAGCTGTCTCCGGCGGCGGTGATCAGCAGGGGACCCGAGCAGTCCAGGTCCTGCCAGGCGTACATGTTGCCGTTGCGCGGGCCCCACTGCCCGTTGCAGCCGGGGCCGGCGACGGCGCTGTCGGCCGCCTGCGAGGCAGCGGCGGGTACGACGACGCCCAGGGCTGTGAGTCCGACGAGCGCTGCCGCGACGGTGAACTTGCGCATGGTGTTTCCCCTCGTTTCACTTGGTGTGCGTGGGTGGTGCAGAGCGGTGCCCGTGTCCGGAGCCGAGATGGTCAGTCCCGCTCCGGGACGATGCGCACCGCCCGGTCGTGGGCCTGCTGACCGAGACGTCGGTAGGTGTCGACGTCCTTGCCGTACCGGTCGCGCAGGCGGTTTTCGTAGTACGTCTCCCGGGCCCGGGCCACGGACCGCAGGGACGTCTCGCGGGCGCAGGTCGCGTCCGCGACGGCGGTCCTCCGCTCGGCGGCGAACGCCTCGTCGGCGCGGGCCTCGCCCAGTCGGACGGTGTTGACCCGGACGGCTTCGCGGGCCGCCTGGGAGTCCTTGTAGGGTTGCCCGGCCTTCTTCATGCACCGTGACCAGGCCGCGATCGCCGCGGTGAGCCGGCGGTCCTTCATCAGGTCCTCGCCGTAGACACCACTGAGACCCGTCGCGACCTTGCCGGTGCGGAACCACTCGGCCGGATCGCCGAAGAGCTTGCGTTCGGCCTCCTCCGTGCAGCCGCCGATCCTCTTGCGGATCTCGCCCTTGAGCCCCGGCACTGGTGCGGTGAGGATGCGTGCGTCGTCGCCCCCGTCGAGCGCGGTGTCGAAGGCGGCACGCCGGGACGCGGAGAGGCCCTCGCGGTAGGTGCCGATGGGGTTGCGCTCGTGAACACGCCGGCTCTTCGCGTCGATCCGGCCTCCGTACCCGTGTACTCGGGCCCACTCCACGTCGTCCTGGACGAAGCGCACCGGGCGGCTCTCGCTCAGGGTCAGGGTGCGGTCCTCCCAGTAGTCGAAGCCCTTGCGGTTCATGCACTGCTTCATCAGGCGCTGCTGGGCGTCGCTGACGCGCAGCTCCTGCCGCCAGGTCAGCGGCTGGGGCCGGGCCTGGCGGGCGGCCGTGGTGGCCGAGCCGGGCCTGTCCGCCTCGGCGTCCCCGGTGCATCCGGTCGCGGCGGTCGCCACGACCGTCACGACTGCCCACAGAGACATGAGCGTGCGTCTCATCGGGTCCCCCTCGGCCTCGCTGGTCCGTCTCGCTGCGTGCTGACGGATCCAGACTTGCCCCCTTGCCCACAGGCGGTCGACGGGTTTCCTGTTGCCCGCCGGGAAGGTGGTCGGGAAACACGGGGTGAGCTGGGGAAACGCGGGGCCGGAGGCAACGCCGGGGTCCCCCGCGGGGGTGAGCGGGAGGCACCGCGGAGTCACCGCGGGCGCAAAGCGGAATCACGCTTCGCAGAAACCCCTGCGCAAGCCATTGACGTGCACATACCTCACTCTTATCTTCTGACCGAAGTTCCGCACGATGTGCGACATTTCGAACAACATCCCCACGCCTCAGGGCAGTTCACGCAGAAATGGGACGAGCGTTGAACAGAACCCTCAGGGCGGTCCTCGCCCTGCTGACCTCGGTGGCCGCCCTGCTGGGCCTCACCACCGCCTTCGCCGGACCGGCCGGAGCCGCCCATCCGCCGGCGGGGCAGGCGACGCGGTACACGATGACCGCGTTCACCAACTCCAGCGAGTCGAACATGTACGTGTACGACTCACCGGACGCGACCGGCTTCACCCTCCGCAAGGGCCCGGCGTACACCCCACCCTCCGGGCTGATCCGCGACCCCAGCGTCTTCAAGCACACCGACGGCTTCTACTACCTCACCTACACCACCAACTGGACCGGGAACACGATCGGTTTCGCCCGGAGCACCGACCGGGTGAACTGGACTTTCCTGTACAACTACACGATCCCGATCAGCGGCCTGACCCGCACCTGGGCGCCCGAGTGGTTCATCGACACCGACGGCAGCGTCAACGTCATCGTGTCCCTGACGTCGGCGAGCACCGCCACCCACTTCACCGCCTACAAGATCACGGCGACCAACTCCGCGCTGACCACCTGGTCGACGCCCACCCAGCTGTCCGGCATCGGCCCGAACTACATCGACACCTTCATCGTCAAGGTCGGCTCCACGTACCACGCGTTCACCAAGAACGAGACGACGAAGTACATCGAGTACGCCACCGCCTCCAGCCTCACCGGCCCCTACACCTTCCGGAAGACCGGCAACTGGGCGGGCTTCGGTGACTGGGTCGAGGGCCCGGCCCTGGTCCCGCTCGACAACGGCGGCTGGCGCATCTACTACGACGGCTACAGCGCCGGTAAGTACTGGTACAGCGACAGCTACGACAACTTCGCCACCTGGTCGACCCCGACCGAACTGCCGGGCCTCACCGGCTTCGTCCGCCATCTGACCGTCCTGAAGGAGACGGTGTCCGGCGGCGCGACCCTGCCGACCAACACCACCCGGTCGTTGCAGTCGGTCAACTTCCCCGGCCGCTATGCCGTGGTCCGCTCCGACAGCCTCGGCTACATCGACCCGGTGACCTCCTCCAGCACCACCGCCGTCAAGCAGAGCGCGACCTTCACGATCGTGCCCGGCCTCGCCGATCCCAACTGCTACTCCTTCCGCGACTCCTCCGGCCGCTATCTGCGCCACTGGGACTTCCGGGTCCGCTTCGACACGAGCAACGGCACGGCCGTCTTCGACAAGGACGCCACGTACTGCGCCCGACCGGGCAGCACATCCGGCTCCGTCAGTCTGGAGTCGTACAACTACCCGGGCCGCTACCTGCGCCACTACAACTACGAGCTGCGTGTGGACACCTACCAGGCCACGGACACCTTCCGAGCCGACAGCTCCTTCACGGCGGCGACCCCCTGGGCCTGACGCGGAGAGAGTTCCCCGCGCCCCCCGAAAAGGGGCGCGGGGAACTGCGCGACCTGGCACCACGCTCCCGCACTCGCCGTCGAGCAACCGGCCCCGACCTGAAGGGCGAAGACGGCGGCAGCGGCGGGCGGGGGCGGCCCTAACGCTCACTCACCCCCACGGCGGCAGGGGCCACCGCGTATCCCGCGGGGCGAGCCGTGAACGTCCCCCTCCCCTGCGTACGACTGCGCAGCCGCGTCGCGTACCCGAACAGCTCGGCCAGCGGCACGGTCGCAGTGACCACCACCGACCCCGCCCGGGCCACCGAGTCCGACACCCGCCCGCGCCGCGCCGCGAGATCCCCGAGCACCCCGCCCACCGCCTCCGCGGGCACGGTCACGGTGACCTCGGCGACCGGTTCCAGCAGGGCCATCACACTGCCCCGCATCGCCTCGCGCAGCGCCAGCCGCCCGGCCGTGCGGAACGCCATCTCCGAGGAGTCCTTGGAGTGGGTCGCCCCGTCGGTCAGGGTGACGCTCAGCCCGGTCACCGGGTGACCGGCGAGCGGCCCTTCGGTGAGGGCGTCACGGCATCCGGCCTCGACCGCGCGCACGAACTCCTGCGGCACCCGTCCGCCGACGACGGTCGAACGGAAGACGAAGCCGGTCGCACCGCCCGCCGTGTCCTCCTCCGCCGCCTCCAGGGGGGCGACGTCGAGGACGACATGAGCGAACTGCCCGGCGCCGCCGTCCTGTTTGACGTGCCGGAAGACCAGGCCGGACACACCCCGGACGACCGTCTCGCGATAGGCGACCCGTGGCCGGCCGACGGTCACCTCCACGCCGGACGTCTGGCGGATCTTCTCCACCGCCACCTCCAGATGCAGTTCCCCCATCCCGGACAGCACGGTCTGCCCGGTCTCGGGGTCGGTCCGCACCACCAGCGAGGGATCCTCCTCCGCCAGCCGTGCCAGCGCCGACGCCAGCCGGTCGGTGTCCGTGCTCCGGCGGGCCTCGACGGCCACCGACACCACGGGATCGGCGACGGACGGCGGTTCGAGGAGCAGCGGAGCCGCCGGTGTGCACAGGGTGGTCCCCGGTCGCGCCGCCTTGAGGCCGATCACGGCGACGATGTCGCCGGCCGACGCCCGGTCCAGCTCGGCGTGCCGGTCGGCCTGCACCCGCAGGATCCGGCCGATCCGCTCGGTGCGCCGGGTGCCCGCGTCGAGCACGGTGTCTCCCTTCCGGATCGTCCCCGAGTACAGCCGCAGGTAGGTCAGCCGCCCGGTGGCCGTCGCGCTGACCTTGAACGCCAGCGCGGCGAGGGGTGCCTCCGGGTCGGCTGCCCGTGCCTGCTCCGTACCGTCGTGCGTGCCGCGTACGGGCGGCACGTCCAGCGGTGAGGGCAGATACGCCACGGCCGCGTCGAGCAGTGGTTCGATGCCGCGGTTGCGGTAGGCGGAGCCGCACAGGACGACGACGCCCTCGCCGGTTCGGGTCAGGTCACGCAGTGCCGAGGTGAGCGTCTGCGCGGAGAGGGTGGACCGCGCGCAGAACTCGTCGAGGGCGACGGGGTGCAGTTCCGCCACGGCTTCCTCCAGCCGCCGTCGTCGGCGCTCCGCCTCGTCGCGCAGAGCGTCGGGTACGGGTCCTTCGTGGACGACGTCGCTGCCGTCGATCCAGGTCAGTGCCCGCATCCGGATCAGATCCACCACGCCGGTGAAACCGTCCTCCGTCCCGATGGGCAACTGCAGGACCAGCGGCGCGGGGTGCAGCCGCCGCCGGATGGAGTCGACCGCGGTGTCGAGGTCGGCTCCGGCACGGTCGAGCTTGTTGACGAAGGCGATCCTCGGGACGCCGTGCCGGTCGGCCTGCCGCCACACCGATTCGCTCTGCGGCTCGACGCCCGCGACCGCGTCGAACACGGCGATCGCGCCGTCGAGCACCCGCAGCGAGCGCTCCACCTCGTCGGCGAAGTCGACGTGGCCCGGCGTGTCGATGAGGTTGATCCGGTGGCCGTCCCAAACGCAGCTCACGGCCGCCGAGAAGATCGTGATGCCCCGGTCGCGTTCCTGCGGGTCGAAGTCGGTGACGGTGGTCCCGTCGTGGACCTCGCCCCGCTTGTGCGTGGTCCCGGTGGCATAGAGGATCCGCTCGGTGACGGTGGTCTTCCCGGCGTCGACGTGGGCGAGGATGCCCAAATTGCGGACGGCGGTCAGAGTGGTGGTGTCGATGGTGCGCATGGCCCGTGGCCTTTCAGCTGAGCTGTATCAGGGCAGCGCGATTCCCGTGCGGGGCTGGGGAGGACGGGGCATGCCGAGGACGGGGCGAGGACAGGGCTGTCCTCCGCCTCGACGCGTGGATTCGTCGTCAGGCCCGCGTCACGGGCATCCGGTACCGGCCGCGCAGCGGGCACCGGACGGACGAGGACACGAGGATCACCTCGTACAGGGAAGAGGGGACGACGACAGCGGTGCGGTCACACACGGCCGGTCTCCCCTCTCTCGTCACACGTCACATGGAGCACGCGCCGCGATCTGGTGCGGCGCGTGGTGTGTGCCGAGTGTAGGGACGGCGAAGGCGACCGGTCACCGTATTTTCCGCGGCTCCGTGACGGCCCTGATGTTGTCCACGTACACGACGCCCTTGGTCACCGTGCCGCTGCCCCGGCCGAGGTACAGGGTGAACGCCGTGACCTTGGCCAGGCGGGCCGCGTCGAGCACGGCTCCGGGGTGTGCGGTGTCCCAGGGCGCGGGCTGGAACTCGCCGAACGGCACCGTGATCTCCTGCCCGCCGGTGTCGGCGAGCGGGAACCGGTACTGGAACGGGATGCCGTCGGCGACGATCTCCAGCGCTCCGGCGTTCTCCGAACCGTCGCCGCGCAGCCACATCGCCAGGGACGTGAACGCGGACCAGTCCGCGACGACCGACCTGCCGATGCCGGTGAACTCGGCGCCGGAGAAGTCGTACGCGAAGGCCAGTCCGTAGGAGCCCGAGGACTTGTGGTCCGGCGACAGGGCGAGGCTGTGGGAGTTGAGGTGGGTGTACGCCTCGCTCAGGGCGATGTCGTCACCGGCGTACCCCTCGAAGTCGTCGATCCAGCCGGCGGGCAGCGGTGCGGCCTCGCCGAGGAGGACCACGGCCGAGTCGGTGAGCGTCTCGCCGTCCACCCGCGCGCGCACGGTGAGGGTCGCCGAGCCGTTCTTCCGCAGGGCCGGGCCGATCGACCAGTCGCCCGAGTAGAAGCCGTCGGCGTCGAGACGCAGCGCTCTGGCGCGTCCGCCGTTCACGGAGTAGGTGACCCGGCTCGCCCGCGCGGGCGTGACCCGCACGCGGACGGTGGTCCTGGAGGCCGTCAGGCGCTGTCGGTCCGTGGGGGTCACCAGATGCATGACCGGGCCGTTCCGGACGGCGGTGGTGCGCGCCGAGAACACGCCTCGGAGGTCGGCGGCGAACAGAGTGTGGGAGTCCCGGTGGAACGCGGCGAAGTCCGGCAGCAGGGCGTGGCCCGGGTACGGCACGTAGGCGCGCCTGGTGCCGCCGAAGTTGGCCCAGGTGGCCATGTACGTCACCTGGCGGGCCAGCGGGTCGGCCTTGAGGGCCTGCAACAGGTGGGTGAACCACTGCGGGTCGCGGACCTCGGTGCCGCTCTCCCCGAACTCGGTGAAGGCCGGCACCTTGTCGCGCTCGGTGGCGAGCCGGACCACCATCGCCAGGTCCCTCACCAGGCCGTCCAGCCAGGGGGTCGGTCCGGCGGCTTCGTCGTAGGAGTCGTAGCCGAGGATGTCGACGAAGCGGTCGCCCGGATACGTCTTCAGGTAGCCGGCCGGGTCGCCGCCGAGGCTCGCGTTGGGCGAGTAGGCGTAGAGCAGGTTGTGCACGCCCCTGGTGTCGCGCAGGTACTCGACGGTGTAGCGGAACAGCTCGATGAACTCACCCGAGGTGGTGTGGCCGGCGCCCCACCAGAACCAGCTGCCGTTGTTCTCGTGGAAGGGGCGGAAGATCACCGGGATCGCGGTCCCGTCGGGCCGGCGCGCGCCCTTGACCGCCTTCGCGACGCGGTCGAGGAAGGCGTTGAACGCCGCGTGCTTCGCGCCGCCGGGCAGGATCTGCCGGACCACGCGGCCCGTGGTGTCGTAGAAGTCCCCGCCGGTGACGAAGTTCGGCAGGTGGGCGCTGAGGGTGTTGATCCCGCCGCGTGCGTCCCCCTGCCGGATGCACCGGCTGAGCGCGGCGATGTTCTCGGCGTGGGGTGCCCCCTCGATGCCGGGGCGTTCGTCGCCGTCGAGGATGAGGGTGTCCCAGCCGAAGACCGCGGGGTAGTCGCCGACCGCCGCCCTGGTGTCGGACGCCTTGCCGTCGGGGGTGGCGAAGGTGAAGCCGTAGGTGAGGTCGTGCTGGTGCCCGAAGAGGATGCCCTTGCCCTGCTGCCGCTTCAGATAGGCGTACAGCGCGCGGGTGGCGGGTGTCGCCCTGTCGTCGACGATCCGCAAGGGCGTCGGCGTACGGGCGGGAGCGGCGACGGCCACCGAGGTCCGGGCCCCGGCAGCCGCGGCGACCGCGGCACCGAGCAGCACGAACGTGCGACGACTCAGGGGGGAACTGGGCATGTATGTCTCCTCGGTCGGCTGCGGACAGGGGGCGTCCTGGTCGGGGACATCCGCAACGCATGACACGGGTGTGATCCAAGTGGCGCTATTGGACTAGAAGTTGAAGAGAAAAGAAAGAGCCCGGCTCCGTCCGGGGGATCAGGGCAGCCGCTCCGCCCGGCGAGAACACCCTCCGCCGCGGACGCGTTCCGCAACGCGAGAACGGCCCCCCTTGAATCCACCGTCCGGTCGAGACCCTTGCGTGCGTATCACCGCACAGGTCCACCTCTTCCGGCCGGACCCGGCAGGCCTGGACGCCTGGTTCCTCGCCGGATTCCTGGGTGCGGAGGAGAACATCGCGGGCGCGTCGACTGGCAGTGCGGCGCTGGCGGTCAGCCCGGGCCGGCTGGTCCTGCTCCTGCAGCCACTGGAGGAGCAGCGGCGGTACGGGGAGGCATTCCGGCACGTGCACGCGCTTCGGACGGAGGCGCAGCGGGCGACGTGTCTGGCGGAGGAGACGGCACGGCTACAAACAGGATTACATCGACCTCATGGCCCATCTTGAGACCCGGAGACCACCCCACCCCCGGCCGGTCACAAGGCTCCTTCTACAAGGCGGATCACTAGGCCGAGATGCGCGCCGCGCACGCCTGTTTCCAAGCTCGCTCGGATAAGGAGATCGCTGCCGGGCGTTGGACCCCGTCCAAGAGCTGAGGAGCTTTCCCCATAGCGCTGGTCGGCACTCCCCGCCTACAGGGAGTACCGACCAGCCGAACGGTTCAGCTCAGACCGTCTGAAGCAACGCTGCCCACGCCGCCGAGCCCACCTTGAGCACTGGCCCAGCCTGCGCGACCTGCTTCGTGTCGCGCACTCGTACTCCGTCGGCCGCCAGGGCCGCCTCAACGCACTCCCCGCCCGACCCGATGCTGTAACTGCTCGTGCGCCAGAGCAAGTTGGTCTGACCGTACGTCGCGTCTTCCGCGTTCATGGCTCTCCCAGCATCTTTTCAAGGGAGCCCCAGAGACTCGCGTGGGGTCAGGGCCTGGGCACGCAGGATGCCGCACTGCTCCTCACACCGCAGGATGCCCGCCTCGCCCTCACTGCCCTGAGCCGTCACCGGTGACCTCACCTCACTCACCCGCACGGAGGCGCCCGCCCGCACCTCGCCCCGCCGCAGGCACCACACCTGATCGTCACTCACAGCTCACTCTGAAGACACGCAGCGTTGCCGTGATGCTGCCTCGTGCGGTTCGCCCCTACCGCGCACACGCGCCCGCCCCACGCGCGTACAGCCCTCGCCTGTACACCCGCGTCCCCGTGCCCCCAAACCGGCGCGAATCGCGTGACGAGGCGCTAAGGTTGCGCCTCTTGGGGAGGACGTCGAGTGGCCGAGGTACCGCTCGACGAAGCAACGCGCGGAGACGGCAGCCGGGGCCCGCGCCCGCGGCTCGGCCGACCGCGGAAGAGTTGGGGGAACGCGCCGTGACAGAAGCGCCCACGCACGCTGCCGACACCGACACGGACGGAGCCGACGACGCCGCCGACCGGAAGGTCGTCGAGCAGGAGCAGTCCGAGATCAAGGACTTCGTCAAGGGCCTGAGCGCGGACGACATCAAGTCGGGCAACTGGTTCACCAAGCTCGCCGCTCACGCCATGAACGCGTACACGGAGAAGGTCGACTGGCAGTACTTCCAGGACCGGTACGCGGGTGTGCCCGCGGACGTCATCGTGGATCAGCGGATCAAGATGGCGGCCCGGTACGCCGCACTCGAAGGCGGGCTCTCCGCCGGGGCGTACACGGCGACCGTCGCCGCCACCATCGGAAGTCTCGGGGGTGCCTCGCCGGCGACCGTCCCGGCAGCCGTGGCGACCATGATGGTCGACGTCGCGTTCATCTCCCAGCTCCAGCTCCGCCTGGCCTACGACATCTCCGTCCTCTACCGGGTACCGATCGACGTGCACGACCCCGAGGACCTGTGGAAGCTCATCCGCGTGGCCTTCACCATCAAGAGCGGGGAAGCGGCCAACAAGACCGTGACCAAAGCGATCCCGGTCATGGTGCGACCGCTGGTCAAACGCTTCTACTCGAAGTCGGTGCTCGCCGCCGGGAAGGCACTCCCCGTCGTCGGGAAGCACCTCCTCCAGCGCAACGTCATCAAGATCGGCATCCCCCTGGTCGGCGTCCCCCTCGCCGTCCTGCTGAACCGCTACACCACGCTCGTCGCCGGTCGGCACGCGCGGACCGTGTTCCGGAACGAGGCGCGGGTGATCGAACTCGCCGAGGGAATCAGCGAGCGCAGCCGGCACCCGCAGTTGATGCTGTGGGTCGCCTGGCTGGTCCTCAGGGCGAACGCGAAGACCAAGATCGCCGATGACGAGGCACTGCTGATGCGGCACCTGGTGAGGCTGGTCCGGGAGCGGCACGAGGTGGTCGACGAGAGGCTCGCGAACGTCGTCGACATCGACCCCGCCGAGGTGTGGAAGCGCGTGGAGGCCGAACCGGGGGATCTCGGCGACGTCCTCGACGCGGCGGAGCGCGTGGCCACCGTGGACGGTGACGTCGACTCCCGCGAGAAGGCGATCCTCGCGGAGCTTCGGGAGCGGTGCCGCCGGGGCTGATCCCGCTGAGCTCAAGCGGGGGCTCGGTCTGCCGGTCTTCCGGGAGAGCGACGGCCCCGCGGTCGCCCGCAAGGCGCTGGAACACCGGCTGATCCCCACCCCGCGCGGCGGCAACCGCTCGTACGCGGACTTCGTCGGGGACCTCACGGACTGGACCTGACCGCCTGTCACCATCTCCCGTGCACGGTGCTCCCGGATCAGCCGCCGGACAGTGTCACCGCCACCGCCTGGAACCAGGCGCCGTAGGAGAAGGGTTCGGGTGGGCCGACCTCCATGCCCAGTTCGGCGGCGGCCAGGGCGTAGTCCCCTTCGTCCAGGGGGAGGGCGAGCAGTTCGTGGAGTTCGCCCACGAGGCGTGCTACCAGGTGGGGGTCGGTGGTGGCGGCGTAGTCGGCGACGGCCTCGTCGTGGTCGGGGAACTCGTCGACGATGTCCTGCGAGAACCAGCCCCCGAGGAATTGTGCGGTTTCCGGGAAGCGCGCGTGCCACTCCCAGTGCGTCTGCGGGGTCGAAGGTTCCGGGACGTCGCCTTCCTCGACGCTCTTCCTCAGGTGATCGGCCAGCACCACCAACCATTCACCGATCTCGGACTCTGCCGTCCCGGTGTCCGGCATCGCGTAGAACTCTCCCAGCCTGTCCGGAGGCGACCCGGCGGGTTGCGGCTGTACTCGCGTAGCTGGCGCTCCGCCTCCGCGACGGCCCAGGGGCGGGTGTGCCAGGTGTGACGGAGGTAGGCGTCCAGCGCGCGGCTGCGCCGCTCCGGGGTGTCGTCGGCCGGCTGCCCCAGGTAAGCGCGCATCACCTGGTCCAGCTCGCCGTACCGACGGTCGTGCTCGAGGGGCTTCATGGACATGTGCGTGCGGCCCCTACAGGTAGAACGGGACGGTCGTGCGGACCACGAAGCCGTGCCGACTCGACGGCTCGCGGCGCAGCACCACGCGCGCCGCGCGGACGTCGACGGGCCCCCGTCCGGCCAGCAGGTCGCCCTCCAGCTGGACCCGGCCCACGGGCTCCTCCCGGGAGGGCCAGGCGGCCTCGATGGTGAGGCGGGCCCGGGGGCTCCGGGCGAGCCGCGGTGGATGACCTGCTCGTTGACGGTCACCACCTGCTGGGTGGCCCATTGGGCGGTCTCCCGGTCGGGTAGGAGGCGGAACGGGTCAGCACGGAGGCATCCTCTCAAAGCATCTGGCCAGGAGCTGCGCTGGTACGGATCAGTAGTCGGAGAAGTTCCAGAACATGCCCACCTCGGTGTCGGAGACGACGATCAGGCCGCAGTCCTCCGAGTAGTCGTCGGTGAGCGCCAGCGGGCTGTAAGCCCAACTCGACGACGTGAAGTCGAGCGTGCCACGGACATGGCCGGGCCTACTGACGTTGGTGTGATAGGTGGCCTCGTCTCCGTACCGGGCGAGGATCGTGCGTGCCATCGCCCGCAGTTCCTCCTCGCTCTCCGTGAAGCGCTTCAGGTTGGACAGGGTGCAGCAGTCGTCCGTGAGGGCCAGCAGCAGGTTCTCGGCGCTGGCCCGGTCGATCTCATGGAGACGCGACGCGATGTACTCCGGAGGGTGGACGGCGAACGGATACGTGGGGTACGTCTCGCGCTCCGGGGCCTGCGCCGTGTCGTCGAGACCGGTCCAGCCCCGGGGATCCGGTACGGCCCGGGCCATCAGCGCGAGAACGTCGAGGATCCAGTCCTCGTGGCGTCGCGGACCCGTGGCGTCGTACGGGAACGCGTCCTCGAAGAGGTGGCGTACTGCGGCTTCCCAGGCGATCCGGTCGACGGACATGTGGGCTGACCTTTCTGTGCGGGGCGTCAGACCTTGGAGGGCATCGACGTCATGACGGTGAACGGCGGGGTGCGGCTGCTGTCGTAGCGGATCCGCGTGTCGATGCCGTACACGTCGTACGCCTTGGCGTTCATGCCGCCCTGTTTGTACCCGGACAGCGGGTCGTTCGGGTCCACCGGCTGCTTGAACACGCTGCGGCCGCTGGTCTCGCCGTTCGGCGCGGTCGAGTGGAAGTCCTCGACCGTTCCCTCTCCCGGCGGCGGCGGGCCCTTGATCCACGCCTCGATGGCAGCCTTGTTGTGGTTGAGGTTGTACTCGGTCAGCTCCTCCGCCCGCCGGTAGTCCGGGAAGGCCGAGGCAGCCTTGGGATACGGCTTGCCGTACGGCCAGGTCTGGGTCGGTGTCGGATTCGACTGCTGGTCCCGCAGACGCTGAGCGAGCTGCTCGTCCGTCTTGCCGACGTGCCTGTCCAGGGTGTGACCGTGCTCCAGGTACTCGTTGGCAGCGAGGTCGAGGTCGTACTTGCCCGCCGAGTCGATCTTCAGCCATACCTGCGAGTCCTTGAATTCCTCCAGGGCCCGCATGCCGAAGCCCTGTGCCCGCGCCTCCTGAGCCTCGAACTTCGGGGCCCTCCGGTGCGCCTCGTCCAAAGGACCCATGAGCGCGTCGAGTTGCGGTACGAGCGCGTCGACCCGTCGGTTGTACTCGGTGACGATCGCGTTCAGCTTGGCGGTGTCCATGTTCAGGACGATGCCCTGGCCCAGCTGGCTCGCGCCCTTGGCCACACCCTTGACCAGCCCCTTGACGTCGTCCATGCCCACGCCGTCCTTGAGGTTGACCTCGACCTTGGGAATGGCGTCGCGTACGGCCTCGATGTAGACGTCCCACACCTCGCGGTTGAGGTAGACGGCCGCCTCGGCGAATTCGTAGAGGAGGTCGCTGACTTTCCGGGCCGTGTCGAACTGCACGCTCATCACGGGGTGGGTGGCGGTCTGCGAGGAGGAACTGTCGTGTTTCCACTCGTAGGTCTCGCGGCTCCCGCCCCACGACGTCGTGCCCCACAGCGAGCTGCAGAACTGGCGCATCGCGTCGTGCCACTCGCTGTTGGTCTGTTGCGTGATGCTGCTGACGTTCCCGGTCAGCGCGCTCTCCGCCATGGAGAGCGAGGTGGTCGTCGCCATCCACGCCTTGGACAGCGAGTTCAGGTAGTGCTGCTGGGGAAACGGATAGACCTCGGCGACCTTGCCCATCCGGAAGGCGTGCTTCACCACCGGCCTCAGCACGTCCCGGACCGGCTCGGGGCACCCATTCGAGGATCCTGCGGACGAAGTCGTCGCCGCCGTCGTCGTCACCCCACTTCAGGATCCGCTGGCCCCCGCTATCTGCCGCAACAGTGGAGCGCGCTCTGGCGCACCCGCAAATCACCCACCAAAGTGCAGAGGCTGGTCAAGGTCCCCCCGTCACCAAGCCCTGCGGCTCGCCGTTGATCGTCACGGCCGGGTCGGCCTCCACCACACGCACCGACATGTCGATCGGTGCGGGGCGGGCGTTGGCCGTTTCCGCTGCCGAGAGGTGCCGGACGTTGGAGGAGCCATCGGCGAACGGGCGGACGGTGTGGGCCAGGAGGCGGGTCAGCTCATCGTCGAGACCGTGCTGCAGTGGGGTGCCGTCGGGTCCGAAGGAGTCGATCTCCCGCTCGGCAAGCACCACGCCGGTCTCCGCGTGGGTGGCGGTGAAGCGCAGGATGCCGCTCTCGTTGTAGCGGAACTTGATCTCGATCTTGTTCCGCCGGCTGTCCTGTTCGCGGGTGGGGAGATCCACCTCGATGTTGGCCAGGGGGAAGGCACGGTCGCTGTCAGCCGAGTAGCCGACCTCCCCTTCGATCACCGTCACGCGCACGGATGAAGCGCCCGGCGTGTTCGGGTAGAAGGTGGACGAACCCTCCGCGGGGAGCGTGGCATTGCGTCGGATGATGGCGCGAAAGCCCTTCTGTTCGCCCGCGCCGAAGGCCGTGCCCAGGTCGTAGCTGGTCACCAGGGAGAAGTCGCTGTCGTCGCCGAGTTCGCCATCGAGGGAGGCCGCGTATATAGCGGCGCCTCGGGCGACGGCGGTCATGGGCCGGCACAGGCCGCTGTCGACGATGCGGTCGTGCCCGAGGAGCTCGCCCAGCGCGTGACGCACCTGGGGGATCTGCGAGGTGCCGCCGATCATCAGCACGGAGTCGATGCCGTCGGCGGTGATGGCGAGGTCTTCCAGAGCCTGCTGGACCGGCTCCAGGGCTCGGGTGATGAGCGGGCTGATCGCCTCCGTGTACTCGGCCGCGGTGATCCTGACCTCACGCCTCGAGATCGAGGGGGCGAGGCCGACCGGTAGGTCGAAGAAGAGCGCGCCGTCCATCGGCACGGAGGACAGGGCGATCTTCGTCAGCTCGACCGAACGGCGCCACCGGCGTCTTTCGGCCTTGGTGAGCTGGTCCGCGGTCAGGCCGATCTTCTGCTGGATCAGCTTGGCCAGCGCGTTGTCGAACTCCAGGCCCCCCAGCGCGGTGATGCCGCGGGAGGTCTGCTCCTCGAAGAGGCCGTCGTCGTACTCCAGGACGGTGACGTCGATGGTGCCGCCGCCCCAGTCGAAGACGAGGAAACGGCCCGGGATCGGGACGTCGCGGACGTACGAGATCGCAGCCGCTGTGGGCTCGTTGAGCAGGGCCCGGACCTTCACTCCGCCGAGCGCTGCCGCCGCGCGGGTGCGGTAGCGGGCGCCACCTGTGGCGTTGGCGGGGACGGTGACGACCGCGTCGGAGAGGTCGAGCAGTTGGGCGGAGACGCCTTCCTTCATACGGCTGAAGAGGGAGGCGGCTGCGACCGTGCTGTGGAACGTCTCCGATCCGACCCAGACGTGGTGCTCCTCGAGCTGGGCCGCGACCTCGGAGCCGTCGGCGTCGCCGTCCCTCTCGGCACCGGAGCGGGTGCCGAGCATCCGCTTCACGGCGTCGAGCGGCTCGCTGGTGCCGGTCTTCGCCTCCCAGCCGAAGCAGAGGGTGCGCTGGAGGTCGCGGACGGACAGCACGGAGGGGAAGAGCTGCTCGAACTCCGGCTGACGCCATTGGGATGGCACGTTGTCACTGTCGATCGGCAGCACCTCGGTGGTGTGCCCGTTCCAGCGAGCAACAACCGAGTTACTCGTACCGAAGTCGATGCCAAAACTCATCGTGTGCCTCTCTGGTTCATCTGCTTGCTGGCCGCAGCGCGCAACGACTGCCGATAACTCGTCTTCTTCTGCGCACGACCGCCTGTCGTCATGTCCTGCGAACCAGTTGGAGACCAGGAACCGCCACGCGATTTCTCCTCGGGAACGTGCCGATCGCCGCTTTCTTGAGGCTCCTGCCGAACACCAGATGTCTGACCCCGATGAACCTTCTTCTTGTGCGGAGAATCATCAGGCCCCCCATTGAGATCCTTCTTCTGCTTGTCACCCGCCTCCGTATGCGTGGCCCTGCGCCTCTGCCCCGGCTTCATCTTTTCCGCTGCGGGTACCGGCGATGAGTTCTTGGGAACGGCTCTGAGCCACCCACGCTCGACAAGCTTTCCGGATTCCTTGTCGACGTAAGCCGGCGCTGCAACTTCATATGCAACCGGTCCAGAGCTCATTGCCCCAGGCGGATCTTCCACCACATTGAACATTGAATGATCATCGGCCTTCCCGACAATCGCCAAGCCGGCCCGCGACAACTCATGGTCGATCCGCGCCAATACGATCCTCAGGCTCTTGGACTCCAGAGTCTGACGGTGGATCGCAGCCAACTGAGCCAAGTGCATTTGGCGGGTCCTCATTCCCTCCATCACACCGCTCCGCACAGAATCGGAAACTTGAGGAAGGACACGCCTCATCAACTCGGCCCGGATGACACCGACAGGATCACCCTCTGCCCCATTGCCTCCAAGAAGGGTGCCCAAGGTCTCAGCCATGCGCTCGAGTTCCTCTTCCACTGCGGGCAGGAGCGCGTCGTTGATGGACTTGAGGATCGTCGGCGCATCCAGAGCTCCCGCTGCAAGCTTAGGGATGTCGCTGGCGGTGAACTTCCAAGGTTGCATGTCAGCCGCTTTGGGTTCGTCATGTCCGGAATGCTGTTCCTGACCTGCAAAAGATGCGCGCTTTTTCCGGGCTTCGCGCGCCCTGCGACTTTTAGTCACGATGTACCGCTCTCCGGATCTTCAAGGGCTGCGATCTCTTCAGCAGCCAAGGAAAGGCGTTCTGTCGCCCTGGTGATTATTTCTCGGGCCGCCTCGGTGCGAGACCACGCGCGGTCGCTGTCCGTGGGCGGCTCGGTGAGCCTCTGCAAGGGCTCGGGCGGAAGTTCCAGCCGCGGGCTCGTGCCGATGAGGTCCTTCCAGCGGTGCGGGGCGAGCGGGACGGTGAACGAGGGTACTTCCTGCTCCTCCCGCTCGGCCTTCTCGATCACGTCCTTGGCCCAGTTGATTCGGACGCGGCCGCTGTCGTCGAGCTCCTTCCGCAGCGCTCGCCATGCCTTCTTCCAGTCGTCCGCCCCGTCCGGCACGCCGAGCACCAGATGCGGGTTGAGCGGCTGCCCGCGTTCACCGAGGGGCCGGTCTTTCAGGAAGCTCCGATTCTTCCGCAGCGCGGCCACGGCACCTCCGCCGAGCTGGTCCGGCACGGGGGGACGGCCTTCCGCGTCCTGCTCCAGGAGTTTGAGGGACTCGGTCACCTCCTGGTCGGCACGCAAGTAGGCCTGAACGTTCTGGGCCTCCCAGCGCACCGGCTGTGAGTGGTGCCGGAGCCTCGCGGCCATGGTGAGTGCCGCCTTCCTCCGCTGTTCCGCCGTCTCTTCGTCCCCGCGGAGGAGGGCACGGTGCATCTGCCGCACGGCCCTCACCAGGGTCCGCACGCCGATCCAGCCGTTGAATCTCTTGTTGCTCGTACTGTGCACGCTGGGGTGTATCCGCTCCAGGAGAACCCACAGTCGCTCGTCGGCGACGAGGTCGTCCGGCACCTCTCGGGTGCGCCGCACCTCGCGCAGGGCGTCGAGAAGCTTCTGCGTCGGCGGCAGGAGGTCGGTCCACTCCTCGGTGATCGCTTTGGCGTCGTTGGCCTGCAGCCTGACCAGCAGGCGCCAGTCCTGCGGCCAGTCAGGGCCGGGTTCCGTTCCCGAGCCCGCCTCCCGGCGCTCCCGTTCGAGGGGCCAGGCCAACAGGTCCATCTCCTCGTCGGTGAGGGACGCCGGGTCCAGGCGGGCGCGGAAGTAGGCGGCACGGGAGGTGCCGTCACGCTCAGGGACCGCGCCGATCCACTCCTCGTCGATGTAGTCGTCGAGGAGGGGCCGGGGAAGCTTCACCAGGAGTGCCCTCTGCCGGGGGGCCGGCAGGTTGGTCTCCGTCAGGCGCCGGTCGTCCTGGTAGATCTGCCACATACTGCCCGGCTCGCCCAGGAGCGGCAGCGGCTTGTCGTCCAACAGGGCGCGGGCGCGGTCGTCGAGCCGTCCGTCGAAGACGTCCAGCCCATGGTCTTGTGCCATCGCGAGCAGGGAGACGCCCGAGACCGGATCTTCCTGCCGGGACGCTGCGTCGGCCGCGGCCCGCGCCAGCTTCCGCGCGGAAAGCGTCCTGGGCTCCGTCTTCAGTGCGTCGGGCAGCACCAGTTGGGCGAAGGAGCGGGCGCGCTCCCAGGCATGTCGGTCGGTGAATCCTTCGGGGACCGGCGGGGGCATGGCCGGTTCCGGTTCCGGCTGCTTCTGCGGCGGAACGACCGGAGCAGGGCCGCCCGCGCCTTCCGCGCTCTGCGGGACTCTCCCGGCGGTCCGGTCCTGGGCCCGGCGGGCCTGCAGAAGGGCGAGGCGGCGGGCTATCTCGCGCTGCCGCAACTCTTCCCGGTGGGCCTGCTCGTCGTGGCCCGCTCCCAGCGGGATTCCTGACGTCATCAGATCTCCTCCGCGAAGATGTGCACCTGCTCGATCACCGCGGCAGGGGTCCGGTCCAGACTGTAGGAGTCGGCGAAGGCGATTTTGGTGGCGAGGCCTCCATCACGGACCTCGTTGCGCAGGGCCCGCAGCCGTTCGTTCCCGCATTCATCGGCGGCGGACTCCAGAGGATGCTTGACGGCGACCGCGACGGGCTCGCCCGTGAAGTCCGACGTGAAGAGCGCCAACGGTCCGACAGCGGTCTCCTTCAGACTGACGTTGGGCTCCTCGTCCGCCCAGCCCTTCAGCAGGACGGCGTGTTCGTTCGGATCGATCTGCAGTTTCCGACCGCGCAGGGCGTCGGTGAGATCGCGGGCGAGCCGCCAGTCGTACAGCGGGTGGAGGCGCATGTTGGCGTAGTCGCGCAGGCAGGCGTAGCAGGAGCTGCGGCAGTTCAGCGCATGGCGGTCGGCCTCCAGGTCGTGCACGTAGCGGTCGACAGCCTGGAGGAACTCCTCGATGTGGTCCTGCGAACCGAGGTAGGTGCTGAAGCCCGCTCCGTTGTCGAGGCTGTCCGCCAGGTAGGCCATGACCGGAGCTGCCACCGGGGCGTCAGAGCCGTGGATGCCGCTGAGGAGTTCCTCCGGCTGCACGTCCAGGTGCGGGGCGGCGGCACGGCGGAGCAGGGCCGCGAGCGAGTACCAGGCGGCGCGCCGCCCGTGGTAGGCCTCGGGGAAGCCGTCGATCTGCTGGGACTTCGAGATGTCGAAGCGGAGGCCCCGGACCGTGTCGAGGGCGCCCTTGGCTCCGATGAAGAGCATGTCGGTGTGCTGGGTGGCGCCGAGGGCGATCTCCAGGTCGGCCTCCGCCTTGGGGCTGTCCAGCGCCAGGTATCCGCGCCACGGGCCGGTGTTCTTGACGAACCTGAAGAGCTTTCCGGCGTTGGTGTTGACGATGTAGCGGTCGCCGCTGCCGGTGTGGACGACCATCCAGTCGTCGGCGGCGCGGTGGATGCGCGGGGCGGTCTTCTCCAGGTCGGTGGCGGTACGCGCGCTGGTGGCGTTGGAGCCGATCTCGCGGTAGCCGTCGTAGTCCCGTGCTTCGTGGGCAGCCCGGAAGCCTGCGGGCTCCCGGAAGGGGACGGCCCTGTAGTACTTGCTCTCCGCGCCGCAGGCGGGGCAGGTGCCGGCGCTCCCGGTTTCCGGGTCGACGACGGCCTGCGGGTCCACGTGGGAGCAGATCCGGCACATGGCGACCAACTGTTCCGGTCCGAAGGGGTCTTCGGCGGCCTGCACTCCGCGGCCGCTCGGCACGAGGGAGACCACTCCCCTGGAACGGAGCAGGCGGCCGTCCTGCGGGGTTTCGCTGCCCGGTGCGAACTTGCTGAGGGCGACGGCCAGGTCGCGGTTGACGGAGTCGGCCGGCGGCCAGGGGAAGGTCTTCTGCGGGATGCTCCGGTAGAGGAGGCGGGAGCGGGTCGGGAAGCCGAACATCGGCAGAAGGCCCGCCTCCGCCAGACGCTGGCTGAGGTCGGGGTGGCCGACCGTCCGAGTCGCCACCTCGTCGACCTGAGCGAGGAGTTCACCGATGGCGGATACCGGGTCGAGGGCGGCGACGTTCTCCGGTGTTCCGTTCCGGAGTGCGGCGGCAGCGGCCCTGATGCGCTCCGAATGTTCGGCGATCCAGCGGCGGACGGCGCCACGGTGCGTCGGCCAGTCGGCGGCGAGGCCGAACTGTCCGTGAACGTTGGTCGTCATGTCCGGTCCCTTCCGGCGGTCCTCCGGCTGCAGGGGCTCGAAAGCCTGGCGCAGGACCTCTCCCAGCAGGACCCGGCGGAAGACGGAAACCATGCCGAGGACCAGGTAGGGCGGCGGAGTCGGATCGTTGGTGATCGCTTCCGGTCGAGCGAAGTAGTGCTCGTCGTGGCTGCGGCCACGGCAGACGGTGAGAGCTACGGCGACCGGGCTGTTGCGCCGGCCCGCACGCCCCACGCGCTGCTGGTAGTTGAAGCGCGTGGGCGGCATGTTCGCCATGATCACGGTGTTGAGGGGGCCGATGTCGACTCCGGCCTCCATGGTCGTGGTCACGGAGAGCAGTTCCAGGCCGTCCGCCTGCGGAACGTCGTTGTCGCCGAGGAAGACGTCCTGGAAGAGGCTCTGCCGACGCTGGGCCTCCAACCGGTCCGTCTGGCCGGTCAGTTCCGCGGTTCGCAGGGGGAAGTCACCGGTGCGGTGGGCGGCCTTCCAGGCGTAGTAGTCGTCTTCGAGGACTCCGTCGTACTGCTGAGGCACGGCGGGCAGCGGAGTCTGGCACTTGGTGCACAGCCCCGCGCCCGGGTGAAGGTGCGGCCGGTGGCAGGAACGGCACGTCCATGTCTTGTTCTCGCCGGGGCGGAGTGCCACCTTCTCCGGCTTGATGACGTAGTCGACCACGGCGTCCTTCCACACGCCGAGTACCCGGTCCTCGATGGTCTGCAGATCGGTGCCCTGACGTTCGGCCACCTGCGTCCAGAAACGCTTCAGGGGCGCGGGCGGCCTTTGCAGCGAGGCCCGTATCCGGGTGAAGCGCCGCATCAGGCCGAGAATCCGCAGGCTGGCACGCGCCACGGCCTGGTCGCTGTCCGGGCCGATCTCCAAGGGTGAGCGGTCGTCGCGCAGGCACAGCCAGCCGAGTCCGAGCGATTCGAAGTCACGGCCGCCGCCGGAGAAGAGGCTGCCGATGGTCTCGAGGCGGAGGCGGGAACGGATGCGGCTGAGGAGATCCTCCTGCGCCTGGGTCTCCGTCACCGCTGCCCGATCCCGTTCCCAGTTGTAGAGCGCGGTCCAGGGCTGTCCGGCCGAGGTCTGCTGGAGCGAGGCCGCGGGACCGGCGGGATTGGTGCCGTACTTCAGCAGCATGCCTTCGAGGTCGGAGGCGAGGTCGTCCAGGGAGGGCAGTTCGGAGAACTTCCGCTCCAGGTCCGGCAGGAGTTCCGGTTCCGCGTCGAGGTCGTCGGTGAGGATCGCCTTCAGGCGTCCCCAGTCCGCCGGGTCGCGGTCCCGCATCCGTGCCACGGCGGCGCGGGCAGCCGCACGATCGACCGGCTCACCGGCGTAGTGGCCCTTCACCGTCTGAAGGTCTCCGAAGGGATCCCCCTGGCTCTCGACGGCCTGGGCGCTGAGCAGGCGGAGAAGGTCCTGGTGGTGGCGGAGGGCAAGACCGCTGGCGAGTTCGGAGGCGTCGTCACGGCTGTCGGAGAAGGCGATCGCCTTGCGCCGGCCGTCGGGAAGGTGGCCGAGCGCTTCGGTCACCAACACCTGGTTGATCTTGTAGAAGCCGGTGCGCATCCGTCGGACCGGCGCGTTGCGCAGCCGGTCAGGCGATTCCAGCGGGACGAAACGGCCGTCCCTGTCGTACTTGATCTCCCAGTCGTCGCCGCAGGCGGGGCAGCGGGTGGGGAAGGCCTGCAGCCGGGCCGGGTCGTAGGCCGGCTTCCTGCCCTCCTTGTCCAGGGGCACGGAGATGTGGAACGACCATCCCGTGTGCTGGACGTCCCGGTTCTCCAGGCGGCCGGTGGCGGGCTGGTAGGCGCTGCGACGGAACGCGAACTCGACCTGTGGCCCGCCGTCGGACAGGCCCGCGTGCCAACTGGGGTCGTCGAGGCCGAGGCCCTTGGTGCGCGGCCAGTACACGATGTAGTTCGCCGCGGTGGGTGCGCCGCTGGCCTCGTCGGGGAGCAGGTCCAGGTCCGGGAAGTCGGTGTGGAGTGCACCGGTGAACTTGCGCCGCTGGGTGTCCTTGGGGCTGGCGTACCCGCCGAGCATGAGGTCGCCGCAGGCCTGGCAGGAGAGAAGCTCCAGCACGCGGGCGCCGCAGGTGCAGCGGGAGGTGGGCTCGGCGAAGAGCCGGCCGACCCGGCGTTCGGGACCGTGCGCCACGGGGATGTGGGGGCAGTTCGGGTCCGAGCAGGCCCAGATGCCCTCGATGTTCCGGAAGAAGAAGTGGGCCCGGAGCTGAGGAAGTTCGGCGTCCTGCGCGCAGCCGAGTATGCGCAGCACGCCGTGCAGAGCGTCCAGACGCTGTTCCTTCGGGACGCCCGGGAAGAGACTTGCCGCCAGTTCGGGGGCGGGCAGAGCACGAGACCTGCCGCCCGGAGTGAGCGCGCGCTGGAGCGCCGGACCGAGGCCGGTCTCCCGGGCCACGGTGACGGCTTCGTCCTGGGTGACGGGAGCCTTCGCGGCCTGCGTGAGGCGTTCGGTGTGGGCGGCGAGGTCACCCTCGCCGTGGGTCTCCCTCGCCTTTCCGGGGATGATCACGCGGCGGGAGCCGGGCAGGGCGAAGAACCCGTCGAGGAAGTCGTCGTCCCGGCCCGCCTCCAGGGAGGCGGAGGCTGCGAGCACTCTCAGCTTCTCGGGGTTCTTGTCGAGGCCGAGACGGTGGCGGAGGTTGCGCAGCAGGTAGGCCACCTCGGTTCCGGCCGTGCCGCGGTACATGTGGAGCTCGTCGAGGATCAGGGTGAGGCGGGCGCCGGGGGTCTGCTCCAGCCACTTCCTCGTGGCGCTGAAGATGTGCTCCTCCTGCTTGCGGAGCAGCATGATGTTCAGCATCGAGTAGTTGGTGATCATGATGTCCGGTGGCGCGGCCTGCATGTCCCAGCGGGCGTGCATCTCCGCTCCGCCGAGGCGCGGGATGAAGGGTCGCAGCTCCTCGTCGAGCGTCTCGTCGGCCTTGTGCTGCCGTTCCTGGACCTCTCGCAGGTACTGCCGGAGACGGAAGGTCGCCGGCTCGGAATCGCGGCTGCCGGAGACAGGGGTGGCTCCGGTGTAGCGGCCGAAGTAGAAGCGGTGTCCGCTGCGCTTCCGGTCCAGCCAGGCGTGGGCCTCACGGCTGTCCAGCGATTTCCGCAGCCGGACCAACTGGTCGTCGGCGAGGGCGTTGGTGGGATAGAGAATCAGCACGCGCATGGCCGCGGGATGCCCGTGCTCGTTCTGTCGGCTGGGCACGTGGTCGCCGTCTCCCTGCCACCATTCCCGCTGCACCGCACGGGTGCCCTGCCAGTGGGCGGACTCGGCGACCAGGTCGGCGAGGACGGGCAGCAGGAAGGACTCCGTCTTGCCGGAACCGGTGCCCGCGGTGACCACGAAGTCCTTGCCCTCGCAGGCGGCGACCAAGGCGTCGTGCTGATGCTGGTAGAGGCTGGTCACGCCGTCGGGGAGGGTGAAGCGGGCGAAGTCGGCCGCGTCGGGGTGTGCCCCTGCTTCCGCGAAGGACTCCGCGATGCTGACGCCCCGGGAGGCGTACTGCGGTCGCAGCTCGATCAGCGGGTCGCGCCACGCCCCGTTGTCCCGGTCCAGCAGGTTGCGCCGTTCCTCCATGACGGAACGATCGTCGACGCTGAAGGGGGTGTCGTAATAGCGGAACAGCGCGCTGCGCAGGTCGTCGAAGGTGCCCATGACGTCCTGGACATCGGTGTTCGTCACCGCCGTTGTCCGCTGTTCCGCGCTCACTCGGTCCTCCCGACGGTGGCCGCCACCTGTCGCGGCATGGTCTCCAGGTTCTGCTGCAGCGAGGCCGCGATCGCCTCGGCGAGCGCCCTCGGCACGTTGTCGTACGCGCGGGTCTGCGTCTTTCCCGTCGAGGGCGGGAAGCCGCTGCACAGGACGACCGCGCGCTCGTGCAGGGCGGGCAGGGGCGCGTACCGGTCGACGAAGAGTCGGCCGAGGCCGGCGCGTCCCTTGCCGGATTCCGGCCGCCAGCGCATCGCGCCGGTGCGGTGGCGAGCGAGCTCCAGGTAGATGCCCGTCTCGCGTTCCACCGCGTGGAAGATGCCGTTGCGACGGACGCGGGTCAGGCGGGCGTAGTCGGCTCCGCGCCACCGGTACAGGCCGTCCTCGTCGTCCCTTGCCACGGGGACGAACCGTTGGCGGGGCAACTCGTACTTCTCCAGCGTGTCGGCGGTGCTCCCACCGGGCGGTGCGGACTCGGGCCCCGGTGCCGCCTGCGGGAGCAGTTCCATCAACTGCAGGGCGGCGCAGGGGACGTAGCGGGCCCCGAAGAACTCCGCCGCTTCCCACAGGATCCGCGGGTCCTCGTACTGGAACAGGAGGGTGTCGGGCAGCGGAGCCTCACCTGCCTCCGGCCGGTGAGGGACGGCGATCAGTTCCATCCACTCCTGTGCCGCCTCCTCGACGCGCATACTGATCCGCGCGGTGCGCGCGCCGGTCAGCACGGCGAGCCCGTCGGCATGGGGCAGCCTGGTCAGCACCGGCGGGGCGACCGACCAGCGGTCGGCGCGCAGGTCCACGTCGATGAAGCCGAGGGCGGCGACCTTGCGCATCCAGTCCCAGTCGGCGTACTCCGCCAGCTCCAGGCCCCATGCCTGGGCCTGGTTGCGGACACCGTCGCGCAGTGCGGACGCCTTGCCGCTGCGGCTCTCGCTCAGCCAGCGCAGGAGGATACCGCCGAACTCGGTGCTGCTCATCGGTCCAGCTCCTTCGCTGCCTGCACGTACGCGGCCCACGAGAGGTCGACGGACGCCTGCTGGGCGTTGAGGACGGCGCGGGTCCAGGCCCGCGGGTTGCCGGCGGTCTTCGGCTTCGGTGTTCCGGGGTTCACCGGGCGGCCCTTCCAGCGTCCGCTCCGACGCTCCAGGAGCCAGCCGCCGATGCCGTGGAAGCCGGCCTCGAAGCGGAGCGGGGCGGGGGTGTCGGCAAGACGTTCTGCCCACCAGTCCGGTTGTTCCGGGGCCTCCAACGTCCACAGTCGACCGTCGGCCGCCGCGAACAGGACCTCGTCCGCGTCACGACGGCACAGCTCCATCGCTGCTGTCGCGTCCTGGGTGGTGGCGCCCGTGCAGTCGGCACCGGTGATGCCGGTCGACAGGGTCTGCTCGACGAGAAGAGAGGGCGACTCCGAGGCATTGCCGTCCACGACGATGAAGCCACAGACCTTGGTCATCCTCGGTTCGACGACGGCCTGGTCCGCAGTGGCGAAGCCGACTTCGGCGCCTGCGTAGCTCACCGTGTGGCGGCCCGACTCCAGCCGGAGCACGGCCAGGGGGACGGGGCGGCCCGCGGCGATCCTCTTCCTGAGCTCGGGCCGCTCCTCTCCGTCGATGAGGAGGGTGCCCGTGCCTTCCACAGCGTCCGGGAGGACCACCTGCGGCTCGCCTCCCCGCAGATACAGGTGGGGATCGAGCGAGGGCGCGAGCTTCAGACCGCCCTCGAGGCGGAGCTTGAACTGGGCCGGGGGCTGCAGGAGGCCGACCGCGCCCTGGACCTCCCGGAGCGCCCGACGCAGGGTGACCGCGTCGTCGAAGGTGACTGGCTTGTGCAGGGACCAGCCCTGCGGCACCCAGGCCAGCTTGCTGGTGTCGGCGCTCCGGCCGGTGGTCGCGGCCTTGTCCAACAGCCGCTGCACGTCCCGCTGCGCACTCGGGGCGGCGAGCACCACGTGCGCCTCTCCCGGGCGGAAGCCGTCGGTGCCGGCCCAGACGCCGAGCACGTCGTCCCGTGCGAGCACCAGGACGGGGGAGGAGGGGCGGCTGAGCACCAGGTTGTCCCCGTCGCGGCGGATACCGCGGGTGAGGGTGTCCGCGCTCGGGGCGGGCAGGCCCGTCACCTCGTAGTAGGCGGTGTCGCCGAGCTGCTCGAGGACGACGCCGTCCTTGAGCTCGATGCGCTTCTTCAGCTCCGCGGAGCGCAGGCGCGCCACCCACCTGAGACGGCCCGCGTCCAGCCGCACCAGCAGTTCGGCCCGGGTGACACCGGTGGGCACCAGCGCGTCCGAACCGTCCCAGGAAGCGGCGTAGTTGCCGATCAGCTTGGCGAGGAAGGGACGGAACTCCTCCTCCTGCAGAGCGTTGCGGAAGCCCTTGGAGAAGTGCTGCTCCATGCCCCGGATCTCGATCTGGGCCAGCAGCGTCTCCCCCGGCAGCGGCCAGGTCGTGCCGTGTTCCCGCAACGACCGGAAGAGCTTCGGCAGGAAGGACCGGTCGGCGCCGCTGAGGAGCGACTGGGACTGGGCGAACCCGATCATGCTTCGGTTGGAGGGCAGGTCGGCCGGGACGGGAAGGGTGCAGAGTCCCCGCGCGCCCTTCTGGCTGTGCTGCCAGGAGGCCAGCACCTGCCACATGCGGGAGATGGGCTCGTACTGCTGGCTGCCCAGTCGCTTCTCGTCGCCGGTCAACAACTGGGAGAAGCGGGCATGGTAGGCGGTGGCCCGGTGGTTCCGGTCGTTCACCATCCGGGACGCGGCGATCACCGAGCAGGCCAGCAGCGGCAGGAAGGCGGGCACGCCGTCCTTGTCCTGCTGCCACATGCGCCAGCGGTAGTCCTCCAGCGCACGGTACGGTTCCGCGGTCCCCAACCGCAGGAACCTGCCCACGCACTGGGCAAGGGGCTCTTCCATGCCGTGTCCGTGCCTGAGCTCCTGCTCCACTTCGTCGTCGATGTAGAACAGCGTCGGGTGGCCGGCGTGCTGTCGTCCGAAGAACTCCTCGGCCAGCGCTTCCTGCCACGCCTGATAAGAATGGTCCACTCTGTCCCCAAAAGAGAGGTTCCAATGCCCTGTTCGTGAACTCCCCGGCATGGAACGGTCTTCCGCGTCACCCTGAACCCGCCACTGACAACGGGTCACTGCCGAACGCCCTCTCAGGCGCACCCTCTACTGACCGCCGCCCGACATAACCCGACGGCGCCCGACACGCGCAGACGTCGCACTCATCCCCCACCGTTTCCACGAGCGTCCTTTGCAGTGCTCGCACGACCACCCGGAAGGCATGGCCAAAACCTCACCAAGAGTGATGCATTTGAAGCGATCACAGCCCCCACCGCGAGCCCCCAGGAAAACCAATTGATTTACCCTACAACCAAAGGTCCCCTGCCGAGGAACGGGCGGTATGTCTGACCGTCCCGATCTCCTTGAGGATCACCTTTACCCACGCTGGGCCGTGGAGGTTTCGATCCATGGCTCCCTGACCGGGTGAGTCCCCGGATGTTCTCGCATCTCCCGTGATTTCTGAACGGGCTTGATAAAAAGGCCAGTTGATGTCGTCCCTTAAGCAGTTCCCTTCGTCGAGTGCTGTGAGGGCATGAAGAGGAATGGATTCAGGCAGCGGCCGACAGGGGGCCGGACCCGAGCGAGCGTCGGATCCACGCCTCCTCCTTCCGGGCGGCGGAAGGAGAGATGCGGCCGCTGACACGGCGGAGGGCGAGGCGAGCGAAAGCGTCGGCGGCTTCGTTGAGGTCATGTCCGATGTGGCCTTTCAACCAGCGGACCTGGACACGGTGGCGATGGCGGTGGCGCAACAGGCTGTCCATGACCTGCCGGTTCTCCGGAAAGAGGAGAGTGCGGTGGGCCGCTGCCGGGTCGACGGAGCGCAGGGCCGCATCCACGACGCCGACCGCCTGGGCGCTGTCGCACAGGAGGACGACGGGCGCATCCTCGTGGTGCTCGAGGAGGCTGAGGGCGGCCTCGCAGATACCGATGACTTCGGCTTCACCGCTGCTCGAGGCCAAGGAGTCGCCGTAACCGGCGGTCCCGTCCTCGGCAGCCCAGCCGTAGCCGCACAGTGCGGACTCGTCAGCGACGGCTGCGTCGGCGACGGCCACGACTGCGGTGTCGGGAAGGTCTGCGAGCACGGCGTAGCGGTCCCCATCGGCCGGATTCGTTGCCGTCGGACGTTCGCCGTCGCCATCTTCGCCCGTGTCGGCGAGGAGGGTGGCAAGAGCGTGGTGACAGCGCGGGCAGCCATCAGTGCGTTCGGGGCAGTTCGTCCGGTGCCTCTCTGTCAGCTCACGCACGCTGTGCCACAACTCGGCTTCGGCGTCCGCGAAGCGCGCCGGCGCCGCGGCGCGACACTGCGCGATGAGGTCCGCGAACGGCCCTGTCGTCATGCAGACCTGCATCCGGTCGTGGAGTTCCGTGACCCGGAGCCGGGCTTCGCGGAACCGGGCGGCGAGAACCGCGGTGTCCTGGTAGGCGTCCTCCAAAGCGTCAAGTCCGGTGCGCCGTGCGGAGGGAGAGCAGGTGAGGACGTCCCGTTCGGCCCGGCCGATCGCGTAGCGGCCCCAGGCCACCGCGGCACGGGCGTGGCGACTCCACCGTTCGACCACCGCGTCATGCGCGAGGTGGGGGTTCTCGTCCTCCCGGGCATCGCGCAGGAGTTCTTGGACGAAGGCGTCGTCGTCACAGTCCAGCAGTTCACGCACCGACGTCGGCAGCAGTTCGTCGCCTGCCGTCCGCTGGTCCCAGACCCAGCGGGCGAGGTCGCTTTCCGGCGCCTGCGGTGTGCCGTCCGGCAGCCCCCTGTCGCGGAGTTCCTGCCGCAGAGCTTCGGCGAAGGCCGCCGGGAACGCCCTGCGCGCCACCCTCACCTCCAGCCGGTCCACCGGCCGGGAGCGGCCGGCGAGACGGCGGGCACGCTGCTCCTTGCACAGGGCTTCCGCCTGCGACCGGGCCCGTCGCACCTTGCGCGCGTGGATCCGCAGCCGCCGCAGCCGCTCCGGGGACTGTGTCGAGAGCTCCGCACGCCGGACAGCCCCGCGAGCGAGGGCATCGGCGTGGGCGAGAGCGATGGCGATGGGACCGGCGAGCGAAGGATGTTCCAATGCCACGACAACCTCAGGAGCGCAGATCCCGTTCATTCGCGCCAGGACGGCCTCCTGCAGGGCGGTGAAGTCGTCGGCGAAGCGACGGGTCAGCTCTGTGTGCTCGGTGATCGTCACGAATGGGCCTTCCAGACCGAGAGGGGTGACCGGGACGGGACCTTCGTGCTTCAGCCGACCCGCTTCCATTCCTGGCACCGGTTGGTCTTGAAGTACTCGCCGCTGTTGAGCGTCACGCGCCCCGGGCCGTCGAGGTTGTTGTTGGCGATGATGGAGCCGAACTCGCCGCTGGCGTCCTTGGCGCGCTCCCAGTAGCAGCCCCACTCGTCGTCGGGCCCGGCGGTCTTGTAGGTGCCGGCCTTGATGTCCTCACCGACGAGGTACTCGCCCTCACCGGAGAAGCTGGCCGCCGGCCCGGACTTGTGCGTCTTCTTCGGCTTGGCGGTCACCGTCTTGGTCACCGTCGGCGCGGGCTCGGGGTCGGCGGCCGCGGCGGTCTCGGTGACGGTGACCGTGGGGCGGGGGGCGGCCTTCACTCCGGCCGTCGCCTTGCCGGTGGTGTCGGCGGAACCGTCGCTCGAACCGATCCCGACGCCGACGAACAGCGAGACCAGGGCGACAGCGCCGTACTTCAGGCGTCTCTTGCGGCGCTCACCCTGGCCCCCTCCGTGCGGCGCGGCGAGGCCGGTGAAGCTCTGCGGGTCGTAGCCGGGCGGCTGGGGAGCGGGCTGCTGGAAGGTCATGGCGTTCTCCGTTTCATGAGGTCGGCGCGGCAGGCCGACAGGTCGGCAGGGCAGCCCGCAGCACGAAGACCTGCTGGGCGGCCACTTCCGACGGAAGCGCCTTCAGATAAGCAGCACACTGAAAGCACTGTCAAACAGATTGACAGATTTGACGAGTGCTGTAGTTTGTTGACGTCCGCTTCCGAGAGGCCCAGGACCGTACCCATGCCCCAGTCATCCGCGTCACCCGCCCAGGTGACCGCCGCTGAGATCTCCCGCATCGCGGGCGTCACGCGCGCCACGGTCAGCAACTGGCGCCGTCGGCACGACGACTTCCCGACGCCGTCCGGCGGCACGGACAGCAGCCCGCTGTACGACCTGGAGGCCGTGCGCGCCTGGCTCGCCTCCCGCGGACACACCTCGGCCGCGAGCCCGTCGGAGGAACTGCGCACGACGCTGCGCCTGCACGCACAGGACGGCGGCGGCACACCGGAGGACCTGCTGCTGCTCGTCCTCGCCGCGGCAGGCCGCTCACCGGAGGAGCTGACCGCCGCCGTACGACTGCCGGACGCGGACCTCGCGACCCGCGCGCAGCGGGACGCGGCCGCAGCAGCCGACGCCGTACCGGCTGCGGAGGCCGTCCGTTACGAGCCGGGCGACGCGCCGGTGCTGCGCGCGCTGTACGCGTGTGTACGCGACGAGGGCGGCCAGGCCGCGCTGGCCGTTCTCGCGGAACGGGAACTGGAGGACAGCGCCGCATCCGGCGCCTACCAGACCCCCGCCCCGCTCGCCGACCTGCTCGCCCGCCTGATCCCCGGCTCCCCCGCCCGCGTCCTCGACCCGGCCTGCGGCAGCGGCACCCTCCTGGCAGCCGCCGCCCGCCGGGGCGCGAGCGAGTTGTACGGCCAGGACACACTTCCCGTGCAGGCCCGCCGCAGCGCCGTGAGCCTGATGCTGACGGCCCCCGAGGCCACGGTCACCGTCCGTGCCGCCGACAGCCTCCGCGCCGACGCCTTCCCCGGCCTCCTCGCCGACGCCGTCCTGTGCAACCCGCCCTTCGGCGACCGCGACTGGGGCCACGACGAACTCGCCTACGACCCCCGATGGGCCTACGGCGTACCGCCCCGCGCCGAATCGGAACTGGCCTGGGTACAGCACGCCCTCTCCCACCTCACCCCTGGCGCCCACGCCGCCCTGCTCCTCCCGCCCGCCACCGCAGGCCGCGCATCAGGCCGCCGCGTACGGGCCGAACTCGTCCGCAGCGGCGCCCTGCGCGCCGTGATCGCCCTGCCGCCCGGCGCGTCGGTACCCCTGCACGTCGGCCTCCAGATCTGGGTGCTCCAACGGCCCGAACCGGGCGGCCCGGAACGCAAGTCGGTCCTCTTCGTCGACACGGCGGCGGACGCGGCGACGGCGGCCGGACACGGCGGGACGACGACGGTGAGCGCGCGGACGCGGAGCGGAAGCAGGTCCGCCGCCCCGGACTGGGACGGGATCACGGCGCGCGCGCTGGACGCCTGGCGGGCGTTCACGGAGAGCCCGGACACGTTCGAGGGCGAGCCCGGCGTCGCGCACGCCGTCGGGGTCGTGGACCTGCTCGACGACGTGGTCGACCTGACGCCGACGCGACTCGTACGGGCATCACGGGTCGAGGTCGACCCGGCGGAACTGTCGGCCGAGGTCGACACCACCCGCCGGGATCTCGTCGAGGCCGCGAGGTCCCTCGGGCGGACGGCCGGTCAGGAGACCTGGAGCGCCGCAGGCGTCACGGCCCGCCAGTGGCGGACGGCGACCGCGTCCGACCTCACGCGCGGCGGAGCGCTCACCCTGCTGCGGAACCTGCCGGACAGCGTGCGCACCCGCGCGCAGGCCGCGAGCGGCGGGACCGGCGGGGGCGGGAGGCCCGAGATGCGGCCGGTACTCACCAGCTCCGACATCGCGGCCGGGTCAGGCCCCACCGGGGACCCGACGGGGCTGTACGACGACACGGCACCCGTGATCGCCGTCGGCGACGTCCTCGTACGGGCGGTCGCCGGCACGGACGGCCCGATGGCCCGGGTGGCGGACGAGGCGGACGCCGGCGCGCTGCTCGGCCCCCACGTCCACCTCTTCCGGCCGGACCCGGCACGCCTGGACGCCTGGTTCCTCGCGGGGTTCCTGGGCGCGGACGAGAACATCGCGGGCGCGTCGACCGGGAGCACGGTCCTGACGGTCAGCCCGGGCCGGCTGCGGGTGCCGCTGCTGCCGCTGGAGGAACAGCGGCGGTACGGGGAGGCGTTCCGGCACGTGCACGAACTGCGGGCGGAGGCCCAGCGGGCGACACGGCTGGCGGAGGGGACGGCACGGCTGCTGGCGGGCGGGCTCACGGGCGGCCAGTTGCTGCCGTCGCGGGAGTCGGCGAGCGCGGCGGAGGCGGGCGGACGGGGTGGCGATTCGCCCCATTAGGCACATGGCCTCTCGCACATAGACCACACTTGTCGGACCGTCCCGGTCGGCCGGCCGATCGACTCGGCTGGGCTCGGCCCGGGCGGTGGGGTTGGGACATTTCGGAAGGAATCCGGGGATCCAGTTGAACAGCAGTAAGCACACGGAGTTGGCGAACCACGCGTGGTCCGTCGCCGACCTCCTGCGGGGGGACTACAAGCAGTCCGACTACGGCAAGGTCATCCTGCCGTTCACGGTGCTGCGGCGGCTGGAGTGCGTGCTGGCGCCGACCCGCGAGAAGGTTGCGGAGATCGCGGAGCAGCACAAGGACAGCGGCATCGACCCGGACCGCTTCCTGCGCCGGGCCTCGGGCCACTCCTTCTACAACCGGTCCAGCCTGACCCTGAAGAAGATCGCGGACGACCCGCAGAACGCGGCGAAGAACCTCATGGTGTACGTGGGGGCCTTCTCGGACAACGCACGGGGCGTACTGGACCGCTTCGAGTTCGCCCAGCAGATCAAGCGGCTGGACGCGGCCGGGCTGCTCTACCAGGTCATCGGCAAGTTCACGGACCTGGACCTGCGTCCCGAGACCGTGCCCAACCACAACATGGGCTACATCTTCGAGGAGTTGATCCGCCGCTTCGCGGAGCAGTCCAACGAGACGGCCGGTGAGCACTTCACGCCGCGTGAGGTCATCCAGCTCATGGTGCGGCTGCTGGTCGCGCCGGACGGCGACGCGTTGCAGTTGCCGGGTGCGGTGCGCACGGTCCTCGACCCGGCCTGCGGTACGGGCGGCATGCTTTCCGCGATGGACGACCTCATCAAGGAGCTGAACCCGGACGCCACGGTGGAGGTGTACGGGCAGGAGCTCAACCCCGAGTCGTGGGCCATCTGCCGGTCCGACCTCATGATCAAGGGCCAGGACCCGGAGAACATCGCCTTCGGCAACTCCTTCTCCGACGACGGGCATGCGCGGAAGTCCTTCGACTACATGCTGGCCAACCCGCCGTTCGGCGTGGAGTGGAAGAAGGTCAAGGACGAGGTCGAGCACGAGCACAAGGCGCTCGGCGAGGCCGGCCGCTTCGGGGCGGGGCTGCCGCGCATCAACGACGGCTCGCTGCTGTTCCTCCAGCACATGATCTCGAAGATGAAGCCGGTGGATGTGAACGGCGGGGGCGGTTCGCGCCTCGCCATCGTCTTCAACGGCTCGCCGTTGTTCACGGGCGCGGCCGGCTCGGGTGAGTCGGAGATCCGCCGCTGGATCCTGGAGAACGACTGGCTGGAGGGCATCGTCGCCCTGCCGGACCAGCTCTTCTACAACACCGGTATCTCGACGTACTTCTGGATCCTGACCAACCGGAAGAGCCCGGACCACAAAGGCAAGGTCGTTCTGCTGGACGCGCGCGACCAGTGGCAGAAGATGCGGAAGTCGCTGGGCGACAAGCGCAAGGCGCTGGGCAAGGAGCACATCGCCGAGGTGGTCAAGCTGTACGGCGAGGCCCTGGCGGTGGCGGGCGATCCGGAGCACCCGCTGCACGGCAAGGTGAAAGTCTTCTGGAACGAGGACTTCGGCTACCAACGGATCACGGTCGAGCGCCCGCTGAAGCTTCGGTTCGAGGTGACGGAGGAGACGCTGGCGGCGCTGGAGGCGTCGAAGGCCATCCAGAAGCTGCCGCAGGCTCCGGCTCTGGCGGACGCCTTCAAGTCCCTGATGGGGTCGAGCTGGGGCACGAAGCAGGAGGCTTGGCTCGCGTTGAAGGACGCGGTGGTGCAGGCCGGCGGGACGTGGCCGACGGGGGCGCCGTTCAACAAGGCGCTGCGTGAGGTCGTGGGGGTGCGCGACCCGGAGGGCGAAGTGCAGGCCGTCAGGGGTCAGCCTGAGCCGGACTCCGAGCTTCGGGACTTCGAGAACGTGCCGTTGGGTGAGGACGTCGAGGAGTACCTGGAGCGGGAGGTCCACCTACACGTTTCGGATGCGTGGATCGACCACAGCAAGACTAAGGTGGGGTACGAGATTCCGTTCACGCGGCAGTTCTACGTGTACGAGCCGCCTCGGCCGTTGGCCGAGATCGACGCGGAGTTGAAGGCGTTGGAGGCGGAGATTCAGGGGCTTCTGAGCGAGGTGACGGAGTGACTTGGAAAGAAACGCGTCTGAAGCACCTGTGCATTGACTCGGGACAGTACGGCCTGAACATCGCTGCCGACAACTATTCGGCGACCGGAACGCGCCTCATCAGGACGTCTGACATCACCGAAGATGGCTCCTTGAAGGATGCCGAATCCGCAGTACATGTCGACGTTCCCATCGAGCCTCGGCATCAGCTGCAGCCGGGGGATATCCTGTTGTCCCGTAGCGGAACCCTTGGTCGTTCGCTCCTCGTCCCAGACCAGGCGCAGGGCCACACGTTCGCTGGATTCCTGATCCGTTTCCGACCGAAGCCAGGAGTGGACCCGCGCTTTCTGCACTATGCGACACAGTCGGCCCGATTTCAAGGCACAGTGCATGCAGAGGCTGTGGCATCCACCATTCAAAACTTCAACGCCGACCGCTACGCAAATATCTCGATGAGCGCTCCCGCTGGAGAGGAGCAGCGCCGCATCGCCGACTACATCGACGCCGAGACCGCCCGCATCGACAGCCTTGCCGACAAGCGGCGCCGCATGCGTGACTTGCTTGCGCTTAAGCGAGAGCGCGTCATCACGTCCATGCTTGACCTTGAACGCACCAACAATCCTCATGCTCTCGTCCCTCTCAAGTACCTGGTGGAGAAGGTCTCGGTCGGCATCGTAATCACGCCGGCAAAGTGGTACGTGGACGCAGGCGGCACGCCAGCGCTGCGCGGTCTCAACGTGAAGCCCGGCTCAATAAACTCCGTTGACCTGGTGCACATCAGTGCGGAAGGTCATGCCGAGCACGCCAAGTCCCGCCTTATGGCAGGTGATGTGGTCGTGGTCCGTACAGGTCAAGCCGGAGCGGCAGCCGTCGTGCCGCCCGAGTTCGACGGGGCTAATTGTATCGACCTGATCATCATTCGCCCTGGGCGCAAGATCGATCCCAAGTATCTGGAATATGCACTGAACTCCGAGCATGCTCGCTCCCAGGTCTCCGAGTACGCCGTCGGCAGCATCCAAGCTCACTTCAATGTGGGTGCCATGAAGCAGATTCCCCTCCCCGCAATTCCCAGAGACGAGCAGGAAGACATTGTGGCTCGGCTTGACCAGGCCGTCGGCAAACTCGACCGCCTCCAGGGGAAGCTCGCTAAACAAGAGCGCCTCCTCGCCGATCGCCGCCAAGCCCTTATCACCGCCGCCGTAAGCGGGCAGTTCGATGTATCCACGGCTAGCGGCCGTAATGTGACTGAAGGGGTCGCCGTATGAGCCCCGTGCACGACGAGTCCTCCTTCGGTTCCGCCATCGTCGCTGCGCTCTGCGAGCGAGGTTGGCGGGAGGCTAACCCCGAGGACTATCAGGCCGATCTCGGGCTCGACACCAACGAGCTGTTCACCTTCATCGGCGCGACCCAGCCCGACGAGTGGGACGAACTGCTCACCGTCTACGGCGGCAACCCCAACGAGGCGCAGCGCGGGTTCGCGCAGCGCCTCGACCGGGCCATCGCCGATGACGGGCTGCTGCATGTCCTCCGCAACGGCGTGAAGGACCGCGGAGTCCGGCTCCGCGTCGCCTACTTCAAGCCCAACCTCATCTCTGCCGATTCCGTACTCGACGGCTACCGGGCCAATCGCCTCACCGTCGTCCGGGAACTCCCCTACGCCACCAAGCAGGCCGACTGGGGTCACCGGCTCGACCTCACCCTGTTCCTCAACGGCATACCGGTCGCGACGGCCGAGCTGAAGAACCCGCTCACCGGGCAGGGGGCCGAGCAGGCCAAGGAGCAGTACCGGACCGACCGGGACCCGACCGAGCTGATCTTCACGCGGCGCGTCATCGCCAACTTCGCCGTCGACCCGGACCTGGTGTTCGTCACGACGCAACTGCGCGGCAAGAGCACCCAGTTCCTGCCGTTCAACACCGGCTCGAACGGCCCCGGCCAGCCCGGCGGGGCCGGAAACCCGGCGCCGACGGCCCACGGGACGTACGCCACCTCCTATCTCTGGGAACAGGTCTGGCAGCGGGACAACTGGCTCGACCTGCTCCAGCGTTTCGTGCACCAGCAGAAGCACAAGACGCCAAACGGCGGCACCACCAAGTCGACGATCTTCCCCCGCTTCCACCAGTGGGACGTGGTCCGGAAGCTCACCGCACACGCGTCCGTGCACGGCGCCGGCCAGAACTACCTGGTCATGGCCTCCGCCGGCTCCGGCAAGTCGAACACCATCGGCTGGCTGGCCCACCGCCTCAGCGACCTGCACGCCCGCAACGATCCCGCCGTCCTGCGGCCTGACGCCCTCGCCGACGGCCGCATCAAGCCCGGCGAGCCCGTCTTCGACAAGGTCATCGTCATCACCGACCGCCGTGCCCTGGACGCCCAGCTCTCGGCGACCGTCGGCAGCTTCTCGCAGACGGATGGCCTGGTCGTGAAGGTCGACGAGAAGCACGGGGCGAAGAGCGAGCAGCTCGCCCGCGCGCTCTCCCGGGACACCGGGAAGATCGTCACGGTCACCCTGCACTCGTTCCCGGCGCTGCTGGACTACATCAAGCGCAACCCGACCGAGATCAAGGGCAGCCGCTTCGCGATCATCGTCGACGAGGCGCACTCCTCGCAGTCCGGCGACGCCGCCACCGCCGTGAAGGCCGCCCTGCGCGACCTCGGTCTGGACACCGATTCGGACGACGAGGGCGCGACCACGGTCACCCTGGACGACCAGTTGAAGGCCAAGGCGGTGGCACGCTCCCGGGCCGGCAACCTCTCCTACTTCGCCTTCACCGCCACCCCCAAGTCCAAGACGCTCGAACTCTTCGGCACGGAAGACGTGGAGAACGGCAAGACCGTCTACCGGCCCTTCCACACCTACTCCATGCGCCAGGCCATCGAGGAGGGCTTCATCCTCGACCCGCTGCGCAACTACGTCACTTACAACACCTACTGGAAGCTCGCGAATCTCAACCGCGACGAGAAGGAGGTCGACCCCTCCAAGGCGAACAGCCTGCTCGCCCGGTTCGCGCTCATGCACGAGCACACGGTGTCCCAGCACGCTCAGGTGATCGTGGAGCACTTCGTCGCCCACACCCGCGGCCGGCTCGGCGGACGTGCGAAGGCCATGGTGGTCACGGCCTCCCGCCACTCCGCCGTGCAGATGGCCCGCGCCATCCGCAGTTACATCGCCGACCGCGAGTACGACACCAAGTACCCGGACCTCGGTGTCCTGGTCGCCTTCTCCGGGTCCCTCACCATCGACGGCGAGGAGACCACCGAGAGCAAGGAGAACGGCGGTCTCTCGGAAAGCGCGCTGCCGAAGGCGTTCGGCTACGCCCGTGCCGACGACAAGGCCGCGAAGGCCGGCGGCAAGGGGCAGCAGGAGTACCGGATCCTGGTCGTCGCCGAGAAGTACCAGACCGGCTTCGACCAGCCGCTCCTCACGACGATGTACGTCAACAAGACGCTGACCGGCATCGCCGCCGTGCAGACCCTCTCCCGCCTCAACCGCACCGCCGAACGCAAGTCCCAGGCCGACCTCGCCGTCCTGGACTTCGTCAACGAGGCCGAGGACATCCAGGACGCCTTCCGCCCGTACTTCGAGGAGGCGCACACCCTGCCCTCCGACCCCAACCTCCTCTACACGGCCCAGAGCCGCGTCATGTCCGTGCCGGTCATCTCCGAGCAGGACATGGACGAGTTCGTCGCCGCGTACTTCGAGGCGCAGGAGAAGGCGGGCGGCTCCCAGTCCAAGTGGGAGAAGCTGCACGCCGAGCTGTACCGGCTCCTGTCCCCCGCCGTCACCCGCTTCACCCACCTCCTGGAGAGCGACGAGGAGGACGACGTCGAGGCCGCCGAGGACTTCCGGGCCAACCTCAACGACTATGTCCGCAAGTACGGCTTTCTCGCGCAGATCGTGCCGTACCAGGACGCCGAGTTGGAGCGCCTGTACCTCTACGGCCGCTACCTGCTCAACCGGCTCCCCCGCCTCGCGGACGGCGGAGTCGACATAGGCGAGGTGGACCTCAGCCACCTGCGCGTCGAGAAGACCGGCGAGTACGACGTGTCCCTCAACCCGGAGGGCCCCGCCGAACTCAAGGGCTTCGGGGACGGAGTCGGCGGCGTGAAGGACTCCGAGAAGTCATTGCTGTCCGAGCTGATCGAGAAGTTCAACGCCAAGTTCGGCACGGAGTTCACCGAGGAGGACGTCCTCCCGGCCTTCAACGCCACCAAGAAGGACCCGAAGGTCCGGGCCGCCGCCCTCGTCAACGACGAGGAGAACTTCGGCATCGTCTTCGACAAGAAGTTCGAGGAGAACATGATGGATCATGTCTCCACCATCGACACCCTCGGCAAGCGGTACTTCGGCACGGACCGTGACTTCAAGTCCAACCTCGACCGCAGCGCCCGCCGCGCGGCCTGGCGGATGATCCGCCGGGAGGAGGGGCTGGAGGATTTCTGACATGCTCGGGGCTCGGTGCGACGCGCGCACCGAGCCCCGGCAGTTTCAGTCAGTTCAGCGTCGTGCGGTCATCCGCACGAAGTCGGCCCATGCGTCGGCCCCGAAGGACAGTCTGGCTTCCGTCGGTCGCTTGGAGTCACGTACCCAGATGGCTCCGCTCGTCTCGGCGACCTCGATGCACTCGCCGCCCTCCGCGCCGCTGTAGCTGCTCTTGCGCCACGACTCACCCGTGTTCATAGCTCTCCCAGCACCTTCTCTACGAATCCCAGGGACTCTCGCGGAGTGAGAGCCTGACTTCGGATGATCCCATAACGTGCTGAGATGGACCGTACTTCGTCCCGGTCGCTGACCAGGATGCTGCGTCCTTGTACTTCCAGGTACGCGATCTGGTCACCCCGCCTCGGGGTGATCAACGTGAAGGGGCCGTCCACGCCGGCGTTGTCCTCGCGGTCGTTCGGCATGACCTGGATCTCCACGTTGCGTTTCTGCCCGGTCAGTAGGACGTTTTCGAGGACACCGCGCAGAACCGGCGTACCGCCGAAGGGTTTACGGAGCACGGCCTCTTCGATGACAAAGCTCATGAGAGGTGCTGGCCAGCGGCTCAAGATCTCTTGGCGTGACAGCCTCGCTGCGACTCGCTGTTCCATTGTGTCTTCGTCCAGTAGCGGTCGCCGCATGGCGAGGAGAGCACGCGTGTACTCCTCGGTCTGCAGAAGCCCGGGGATCGCCTGTACCGCGTACAGGAAGAGTTCGTGCGCATCGGCCTCCAACCTCGCCGCGTCCCGGAAGAACGCCGGATACTGAGCCCGCCCCACCTCCTCCTTCAACGCCGTGAGCAACCCGACAGCCCCCAGCACCTCATCCGCCCGCTCGATGAACCGGGCCTGCGGGATCCGCCTCCCCTGCTCGATCGACGCCACGGTGTCCGACGAGTAGCCGACCCGCTTGCCGAACTCCGCCCGGTCCATCCCCGCCTGGACCCGCAACAGCTTCAACTGCCGCCCGAACGCGGTCACCACGCCCGTCCCCGGCTCGTCCTCCGGCCGCTGCTGCCGCTGCTCCGCTTCCACGTCCCTCACGGTCACCGCCCTGCCCACCTCTTGCCGCACCTCGCCGGACACAGGGGTCGAGCCCGCCCCGATGGGTTAACGCCGTGGCATCACCACAGGTCACGTCACGCCCAGGGGCCGACGCGCCGCCCGCCGTGCCCGCGGTGGCCAGGCTTGGTGAGCACCGCTTCCAGCACAGACTGTTGCGCGCGCCGCGCGGACGGGCGGCAACATGAGCTCTCCCTTTCGCGCCCTTTCGCGGCGGGCCCTGTCCCGTCACACTGGGGTCGCTCGGCACCGGTCCGGCCCCTGTCTCGGGCGGGAGAGGCGCTACTTGGGGGGAGCGAGTTTCGTGGTGGCACCCAACGATCCGTCCGACGACGAGGTGCGTGCGGCGCTCGGCACCTTCCTGGCACGCGGCCGGAGCAGGCGTCCTGGCGCGGCCCCTGCGGATTTCCACCTCACCCGCCTGCACCTGCTTGAAGGCACCGTCACCCGGCGCGTCGAGCAACGCACCGAGGGGACACAGCACGAGCCCGGCGCCGTCGACCTCTCGGAGCGACCGGTGTACGACGTGCTGGAAAACTACAAGCTGAGCCCGCACGAGAAGCCCGGAGACCGGCCGCTCGACCTGGTCAAGCGCGGCACGGTGCATCTCCGGTCCTGTGACTGCGGCAACGGCCGGCGCCAGTGTGCCGACTGCAACGGCATGAGGTACCGCCCGTGCGAGCCCGCCCGCGTATGCACCGTGTGCCAGGGCGTCACCGCATGCACGCAAACCCTCAAGCACGGCGGTCTGCCCAGCACCCCGCCCAGACCTCCCAAGCCGGGCCGGGCCGACCGACCCGACGAACGGGTGAACTGCGAGGCCTGCCAGACACCCGACAGCGCGTGTCCCGGGTGCCGGGGCTGGGGGAAGGTCAGGTGTCAGGAGTGCCAGGCGAGTGGGCGCATCCCCTGCGTACCGTGCAAGGGTGCAGGCACCGTCGAGTGCGCCACCTGCCGTGGACACGGGAACCTGACGTCCTGGACGGCAGGACGGATCAAGTGGCCCTCACAGACCGAGAGAGTGTCACCCCCTGTCCCACGGCCCCGGCAAGTGGCCTCGGAACTGGGCTCGAGCGGCTGGCACACGGACCGGCTCGGCATTCACGATCCGCTTCCCGACGACCTCTCCCCTGACCATCGCTCGGCCCTCGAACCGCACCTGCGCCTACGGAAGGGCGAGAAGGAGCGAGAGGTCGTGATCAAGCGGCTCACGGTCGTCAAGGCGACGCCGCCCTACTCCGACAACCTGGAGTTCTACGTCTTCCGAAGCAGTGACGGACGACTCGACGTCCGGCGGCGGGTGTCGGAGGAGGGGCGGAGGAAGGTCTTCCTGGCGGTGGCAGCGGTCGTCGCCCTCGTCGTCCTCGTCCTTGTCCTGACCCACTGACCGGTCCGCCGGCCCGCCGGCCCAGCGAGCACGGCCGCAAGAGGGTGCGGCCCCCGCGTACTCGCGTACCACCACGTACAGAGCGCCCGCCCGCCCCGTACGAAGGATCGGCGTCAGCGCGTCGCCACTGGTGACGCTATGCCACGGCACGCCACCGTGAGTGCATGACCGCAGCACAATCACCCCTCACCGTGCACAAGTTCGCGATGTGCTTCAGCTCGACCCCGCGCGGCGCCCGCCTGGCCCGACGGCTGTGCGGGACCCGGCTCGACGCCTGGGGCATCCCGTACGACAGCGACGCGCACGACGTCGTCACCCTCGTCGCGGCGGAGCTGTACGCCAACGCCGTCCGGCACGGACACGTGGCCGGCCGGGACTTCCACGTCCTGCTCACCGCCGACCCGGCCACCGGCACCGTACGGATCGAGGTCAGCGACACCCGCGGCGAACGCGTGCCCCACATTCCCACCGCGCCGCCGGACGGCGACGGCGGGCGCGGCCTGCTGCTCGTCGAGGCGCTGGCCGACCGGTGGGGCTGGTCGCCCCGCGCCACGGGCGGGCCCGGCAAGACGGTCTGGGCGGAGTGCGCCGCCGAGTGCGCCGCCGCGCGTGACCTGATCACGTAGGTCGCCCGCGACCCGGTTGGACGCACGGAACCCGCACCCGCGAAACTGCTTCCCAGCGCATCGAAGACCACTTCGGTAACTCGACGGGGGCGGGGGCGGGGACCAGGTGCCGGAGCCACGGCGGATCGCGGGACGGTACGAACTGCTGGAGCAGTTCGGCCACGGCGGCATGGGGGACGTGTGGCGGGGTTACGACACCGTCCTGGACCGGCCGGTCGCGGTGAAGCTGATCCGTCCACAGGCCGTGGCGTCGCCGCACTTGGCGGAAGAGTTCGAGAAACGGTTCCGGCGCGAGGCCCGGATCACCGCACGGATCCAGCATCAGGGCGTGCCACAGGTGTACGACGCGGTGCTCGACGAGTCGTACGAGCAACTGTTCCTGGTGATGGAGCTGGTCGACGGCGTGCCGCTGACCGCCTACGTGCACCCGGAGCGGCCGCTCCCCGTGAGCTGGGCGGTGGCCGTGGCGGCGCAGGTGGCGACCGTGCTGTCGTACGCGCACGACGTGCCCGTGGTGCACCGTGACCTGAAGCCGAGCAACATCCTGGTCGCCCGGGACGGCACGGTGAAGGTGCTCGACTTCGGCATCGCGGCGATCCTGCGGACGGACGTCACCAAGCTGACCGCGACCGGCAGCCCCATCGGGACGCACCAGTACATGGCGCCGGAACAGGTGCGCGGCGGGCGGGTCACGCCGCGCGCCGACCTGTACGCGCTCGGGTGCGTGCTGCACGAACTGCTCTGCGGGCGGCCGCTGTTCGCCGGGGACAGCGAGTGGCAACTGATGATGCAGCACGTCAACGCCACCCCGACGCCGCTGCGGCAACTGCGCCCCGAGGTGCCGGCGGAGCTCGAGACCCTGGTCCTGCATCTGCTCCGCAAGGCGCCCGAGGCGCGCCCGGCGGACGTGCAGGAGGTGTACGAGCGGCTGCGGCCCTTCCTGCCCCCGCCCGGCGACGAGTCCACGCCGGTGGAGACGGGGCCCGCGGGGACGCCCGACCCGACCGGGATCTTCCGCCGCCCGTACGCGCCCCGCTCGCGCGCCGGCACCGTGGGCGCGCGGCCCGCCGGTGCCGACGCCGGGCTCGGTCTCCCGCCCGCCGTTCCGGCGGCCGAGCGGGAGGCGCTGCGGGAGCAGATCCGGGAGGTCCACGCGCACTACCGCGCCCTGCTGGAGGAGGAGCGCTACGCGCAGGCCGCCGAGGTGGTGGGCGAGATGATCGAGCCCGCCGCGCGCGCCCTCGGCTCGGAGAACAAGGCGGTCCTCGGGCTGCGCATGCGACGGGCGGTCAGCCGCCAGCTGGCGGGCGACCACCGGGCCGCGCTGCCCGAGTTCGAGGCGCTCGCCGACGCCTACGGGCGGGTGAGCGGCCCGGGCAGTGAGGAGGCGCTGGACAGCCGGGCGCAGGCGGCACGCTGCCGGGGCGAACTCGGCCAGGTGACGGAGGCGTTGGCGGGGCTGCACGACGTCCTCGATGTCGTCCGGTCCGTGGACGGCGATATGAGCGAGACGGCCGTGGAACTGCGGCGCGACATCGGCATGCTGCTGCTTGCGCAGGGGCGGGCCGCAGACGCCTTCGACGTGCTGGAGCCGCTGCACGAGGACTTGTGCATGGTGTTCGGCCCGGACGATGAACTCACCGCCGAGGTCGCCGAGACGCTGGCCGTGATCCGTCTGGATCTCGACGGTGGCAGCCCCGGCTCCTCCTCCTGACCTGGCACTCCGCCCGCATCGCGCCCCGCCCGGCCCTTAGGATCCCCTCATGCCGCAGCTCGCCTTCGACATCGGTTTCTTCGCCGAACTCCCCAAGCTTCAGCCACCGGTCAGGAAGGGCGTGCTGGAGGCGTGGGAGAAGTTCAGCCAGCTCACCCTCGATCAGCTCTTCAAGGATCAGGGCCTGAAGCTGGAGAGCCTGACGAACGCCAAGGACAAGCAGATACGGACGATCCGTATCGACCAGTTCTGGCGCGGTGTGGTCCTTGCTCCGCCGACGGGGGACACGTTCATCCTGCTGCGGGTCATGCAGCACGACAAGGCGATCGCCTGGGCGAAGAAGCAGAAGGCCAGCATCAACGAGGTGACGCGGGCCGTCGAGATCCGGGACGCCGCGACCCTGGACGAGCTCACGCCGGCGTACGAGCGGGTCGCGGAGGGCTCGCCGAAGAAGCGGCTGTTCGCGGAGTTCTCCGACGGGGACCTGAAGGCTCTCGGCATCGACGACGAGACGCTGCGGCAGGCGCGGTCGCTCGTCGACAAGGAGCAGTTGGAGGTGTTCGCGCCGCTGCTGCCGCAGGACCAGCGGGAGGTGCTGCAGTACCTCGCTGAAGGGATCCCGATCGAGGAGGTGTGGCAGGACATCGTCGCGCCCGCCCTCCAGGCGTCGACGCAGCCGGTGGACACGCAGGACTACGAGACGGCGATCCGGCACACCCGGGCGCGCATCGCGCTGGTCACGGCGCCGGAGGAACTGCGGGACATCCTGGAGAAGCCGTTCGCGGCCTGGCGGGTGTTCCTGCACCCCTCGCAGCGCAAGGTGGCCTACCGGGCGTCGTACTCGGGGCCGGCCCAGGTCACCGGTGGGCCCGGCACCGGCAAGACCGTCGTAGCCCTGCACCGCGTCAAGCACCTGCTGGGGCACCTGCGCGACGGGGACCGCATCCTGCTCACCACCTACACCAACGCGCTCGTCAACGCGCTCCGCTCCGGCCTCGAGTCGCTGGTGGAGGACCCGGAGCTGCGCGAGAAGGTGGACGTCTCGACGGTGGACGGATTCGCCAGCCGGGTCGTCGCCGTGGAGCAGGGCGCGGTGGCGCTGCGGCCGCTGATGAACAACGAGGAGGAGAGCCGCTGGGGCAAGGCCGCCAAGGCGACCGGGTTCCCCGGCAGCGCGCAGTTCCTCGCCCAGGAGTACCGGCACGTCATCCTCGCCCAGGACATCCGGAGCCTCGCCGAGTACGAGTCGGCGGACCGGCGTGGGCGCGGGAGCCGGCTGACCGCGGCCGAGCGGCCGCTGGTGTGGGAGACGGTGGAGCGGTTCACGAACGGCCTGGCTGCGGACGGGGCCCGGACCTGGCTGCAGACCTGCGCGGAGGCGGCGCGGCTGCTGGCGGAGAAGGGGCCGCAGTACCGGCATGTGGTGGTGGACGAGGCGCAGGACCTGCACCCGGCGCAGTGGCGTCTGCTGCGCGCGGCCGTGCCTGCCCGCCCGGACGACCTGTTCATCGCGGGCGACCCGCACCAGCGCATCTACGACTCGAAGGTGTCCCTGAAGTCGCTCGGCATCAAGGTCACCGGGCGGTCGGTGAAGTTGCGCAAGAACTACCGCAGCACCCAGGAAATCCTGCGCTGGTCCACTGCCCTGCTCATCGGCCGCCCCATCGCCCAGTTGGAGGACGAGGGTCGCGACGACACACTGCTCGGCTACCGCTCCGCCCTGCACGGCGACGGGCCTGCCGTGCACGCGGCGGCCGACGAGGACGCCGAACTCGCGGCGTTGGTCTCCCAGGTGCGGGCGTGGCTGGAGGCGGGTGTCGGCGCCGAGGAGATCGGGGTGAGTACCCGGTTCAACAAGACGTGCGCCAAGGCGGTGACCCACCTCAAGGCCGCCGACATCCCCGCCGTATCGCTGCGGTCCGCAGACACCGCGAGCGCGGCTGATGCCGTACGCGTCGGAACCATGCACTCGTTCAAGGGACTCGAATTTCGCTGCGTCGCCGTGATCGGCGCCAACGACGGTGCCGTGCCGTTCGCGAAGGCGGTGACGCCGGCCGAGCTGGACGCCAAGCAGCACGAGACGGACATGATGTCGGAACGCTGCCTGCTGTTCGTCGCCTGCACGAGAGCGCGCGACAGCCTGTACGTGTCGTGGTCGGGCGAGCCGAGTCCGTTCCTGGTGGAGGCGGGGGTGGGGGCCGGTACATCTCTCAAGAGTCCGGCGAAGTGAAGCTTCCCCTTGATCGTGGTCACCACGATTCCGAGATCACGGGGAAACTTCAATCCCCAGCTCCGCCGGCCTCACGGACGCGTCGCACAGACCCTGCTCGCTGCCGTCATCATCTTCGTGGCGAACCTCAGAGCCATCCGACGGTTCCTCCGCGACCAGGGCACCAGCCCCGCAAAGTCAGCACGCAGAGCGCTGCAACCCAAACCGGTGAGCCCTCCGACCCGTCCCTGGCGCGACCACTTCCGACCGGGCAGGTCGAGCCTCCGCCACGCGAAGGGCACTCCTCCGCCGCGCTCCGCCCCGTGAAAACCCCACACGCCTGCGCCACGGCTACAAGCCGTCGCCCAGGCATGTCCTGTTTCCGCAGGTGAGGGGCGCAGTACCTGGACCGCCACCGCCTCACCCCTCACCGAGCCGATCACGCGGCCTGAAGGCCCCACAAATGACGAAATACCGGTGAGTCACATGACTCGACCGGTAATTCGTGAACGCTTCGGGACGATCTTGCGAACGTCCCTGTGAGTGTCCGAGGGGGGACTTGAACCCCCACGCCCGATAAAGGGCACTAGCACCTCAAGCTAGCGCGTCTGCCATTCCGCCACCCGGACTAGGTGTCTGGCGCCTGACCGGGGGTGTTCCCCGCGGCGACATGGACAACAATACCAAGGTTTCGGAGTGGCTTTCACCTGCATATCCGGGCCCCGGGCGGAGCCGCGCGGGCCTCGACGAGCGAGCCGCGCGACCTTACCGAACGTGACTGTACGATCACGCCTCGGCGCCAGGCAGCGTCCCACAGGTTGAGGACACGGTCGTCCCCGAAGGCCTCGGGGGCGACGGCGAGACAGCGTCGCCAGGCGTCGGGCCAGGGGGTGCCGGCTTTCAGGGTGAGGTGGCCGGGGGATGTGCCGGCGGAGGTGGCCGTCGGTGTCATGTCATGCACCGCCTTCGAGGGCGGCCAGGACCAGCCGGGCGGTCTCGGTGGGCGTGTTCCCGACCCGTACGCCGACCGCTCCCAGGGCCTCCTTGGCCTGGACCGGGCCGGACGAACCGGAACCGGAGACGATCGCTCCCGGCGTGGCCCATCGTCCTGCCCTCGGGCGCTGTGAACCCGGCGACGTACGAGGTGGCCCGACGCCGAGGCGTACGGCAGCAGGCGGCCGCCCCGTGGTCCCGCACCACCGGGCGACCGCCTGCTGCCGTTGTTCGCGCCCGCCAGGGTCAGCACTTCTCCCGCAGCGAGTGCAGATGCTCGCTGGAGCGGCGGGCGAAGGTGAACGACTCGGCGGGGTTGTCGTGCTCGGCCTGCCAGTGGTGGGCGAGGCGGTGGCCCTTGAGCCGGGTGACGGCCGAGATGAACCTCTGGTAGTCGATGTCGCCGTCGCCGACATCCACCATGCGGTAGCCGAAGGGGTTCGACGGGTCGCTCTCGCCGTCCTTCACATGGAAGAGCGGATAGCGGTTCGGGCACCTGAGGACGTAGTCGAGGGGCTCGAACGGGGCGGGTGTGCCGTCGGGCCGCTTCGAGAAGCGGAACTGGGCGACGTACGCCCAGAAGATGTCCATCTCCAGGTAGACGAGGCTGGGGTCGGTCTCGCGGAGCAGCACGTCGTAGAGGCGGACGCGCGGCTTGTCCGAGGCGAAGGAGAACTCCTCGGAGTGGTTGTGCTGGTAGAACTTCATGCCGCGCGCCCTGGCCGCGGCGCCGTAGGTGTTGAACTCCTCGGCGGCCCGCTTCACGGCGTCGACGGTGGTGCCGTAGCGGAAGGGACCGGCGGCGGTGCCGATGTGCTTCAGACCGAGGGCCTGGGCGTCGTCGAGGACCTTGTCGAGGTTCTGGGCGAACGTGTACGCGTTCGGGTCGTCGGAGTAGTAGCCGACGTGGCTGCCGATCGGGGTGAGGCCGTGGTTCCGGGCCAGCCGCTTCAGCTGCGCCAGCGTGATGGGCCCCGCGGAGCCCTGGCTGTAGCCCGCGAACTCGACCTCGTCGTAGCCGTACTTCTCCAGTTCGGCGAAGACGGGCGCGAAGCCGAGGGTGGAGACCTTGTCGCGGAGGCTGTAGAGCTGGATGCCGAGGCGGCCGGGCGGCAGGACGGGGCGGCCCCGTCCCTGGCCCGCGGTGGCGGACTCGGCGCCGTCGGCGGCCTGGGCGGGGGACGCGGCGGTGCCCAGCAGGGCGGCGACGGTGGCGCCCGCGGCCACGCCGAGCATGCCTCGTCTGCTGAGGCGGTGGGTGAGTTCGGGGTCGGGCTGGGAGGTGCGGCTCATGCGGGGGGCTCCTCTGTGTGGGCGGGCGTTGTCAGTGGTGGGTGCTTCACTGGTGATCGGTGCGGATGCCGGACGGTCACGTCAGACCGGCCAGCCGGAGCAGCAGGGCTTTCACATCGGTGGCCGCGAGACGGTCGCCGACGGCGCGGGGGGTGGAGCAGATGAGGAGCGGACCGTCGTCGTCGCTCAGGGGCAGGCGGCCGTGGCTGCCGCGAAGAGGCGAGGGGTCCAGGGGCACGACCGCCATGCGGTAGCGCAGCCCCAGTTTCTTGCGGGCCAGTGCGGTGGCCGCCTTGAGCTTCACGTAGGGGTCGCGCGGGTCCATGAACAGCTCGACCGGGTCGTAGCCGGGTTTGCGGTGGATCTCGACGGTGCGCGCGAAGTCGGGCGCGCGGTCGTCGTCGAGCCAGTAGTAGTACGTGAACCAGGCGTCCGGCTCGGCGACGGCGACGAGTTCGCCGGAGCGCGGATGGTCGAGGTGGTGGGCCTTCTTGCCCTCGTCGTCGAGGAGCTGGTCGATGCCCGGGAGGTCGGCGAGGGCCTCCCTGGTCGCCTCCAGGTCCTCGGCGCGGCGTACGTAGACGTGGGCGATCTGGTGGTCGGCGACCGCGAAGGCCCGTGAGGCCATCGGGTCGAGGTACTCCATGCCGTCCTGGGTGTGGACGTCGAGGAGGCCGGCGCGGCGCAGGGCGCGGTTGATGTCGACGGGCCGGTCCACGCGGGTGATGCCGTACTCGGAGAGCGCCACCACGGTGCGGCCCTCGGCTCGGGCGTCGTCGAGCAGGGGTGCCATGGCCCGGTCCAGGTCGGCGGCCGCCTTCAGGGAGCGCGGGTCGTCGGGGCCGTAACGCTGGAGGTCGTAGTCGAGGTGCGGGAGATAGCAGAGGGTCAGATCGGGGCGGCGGGTGCGGATGATGTGGCGGGTCGCGTCGATGATCCACCGGCTGGAGACGAGGTCGGCACCGGGACCCCAGAAGTGGAACAGGGGGAAGGTGCCGAACTTCGCGGTGAGTTCGTCGCGCAGGGCCGGGGGCCGGGTGTAGCAGTCGGGTTCCTTGCGGCCGTCGGAGTAGTAGATCGGTCGGGGAGTGACGGTGATGTCGGTGTCGGCGCCCATGGCGTACCACCAGCAGATGTTGGCGACCGTGTAGCCGGGGTGGGCGCGGCGGGCGGCGTCCCACAGCTTGTCGCCGGCGACGAGCGCGTTGTGCTGGCGCCACAGCAGGATGTCGCCGAGTTCCCGGAAGTACCAGCCGTTGCCGACGATGCCGTGCCCGGCGGGGGGCGAGCCGGTGAGGAAGGTCGACTGGGCGGCGCAGGTGACGGCGGGCAGGACGGTGCCGAGGTGGGCGCGGGAGCCGGATCCGGCGAGGGACTTGAGGTGGGGCATGTGGTCGAGGAGACGGGGGGTGAGTCCGACGACGTCGAGGACGAGGAGCGGGGTGGGTGCGCTCATGGCAGCTCCTTCAGTCCGAGATCCGCCAACAGGTCGCGAGCCAGGCCGAGTTCGGCGGCGATGCCGTCGGTGAGACGGGCCCGGGTGGTGGGGCGCAGCTCGGCCGGCAGGGCCTGCCAGGTGTAGGTCTCGACCTCCAGATGGCGGGTGAGGGGGTGGACGCCGCCGACGAGGCGGGTCAGGGCGGTCCGGAGGACCGGGAGCGTGGAGGTGAGGGGGGCTGCGGGGGCCGCGTGCAGGGGGACGTGGAAGTGGGAGCGCCACGGGGACGCGTCGGGCAGGGCGTCGCCCGTGAGGGCCTCGCCGAGGTCGTCGGTGCCGCGCAGGCCGGTGGCGGTCGCTGTGCGGGTCTGGTGCAGGAAGCGGGGTTCGTCGAAGGCGGCGAGTGCCTCGCGGACCTCGGGCAGATGGGGGTGTTCGGCGTGCAGGGCGGCGGACAGCTGCGACTTCACCACGGGGACGCGGGCCCGGACGAGTGCGTCGAGGGCGGTGTGCGGGTCCTCGAAGGAGGTGGCGAGGTGGCAGGTGTCGACGCAGATGCCGATGCGGTCGTGGCCAATGGCGGTGAGCGGGCCGATGGCGTCGGCGGTGGTCTCGACGGTGCAGCCGGGTTCGGGTTCCAGTCCGACGCGGATGGAGCGGCCGGTCAGCTCGGCGACGGCGTCGAGGCGTTCACCGAGGGTGCGCAGGGCCGTGTGGGCGGCGTCGGCGCGGGTGTCGTCGTAGGCGGTGCGCCAGGCCAGCGGGAGGGTCGAGACGGTGCCCTCCGTGACGTCGTCGGGGAGGAGCCCGGCGAGGACCCGGGCCAGGGAGGTGGTGTGGTCGAGGCGCTCGGGGTCGGCCCAGTCGGGCCGGTAGACGCGGTACTTGACCTCCTCGGCACCGAAGCCCTGGTACGGGAAGCCGTTGAGGGTGACGACTTCGAGGCCTCGCCGGTCGAGTGCGGCGCGCAGGCCGCGCAGGGCGGACGGGTCGGTGATCAGGGCGTCGGCGGCGTCCCTGGCCAGCCACAGGCCGATGCCGAGGCGGTCACGGCCGAGGCGCCGGCGTACGGGTTCGCAGTGGTCGCGCAGCTGGGCGAGGACGCCGTCGAGGGTCTCGGCGGGGTGCACGTTGGTGCAGTAGGCGAGGTGGACGGTGGATCCGTCGGGGTGGCGGAAGCGCATGGGTCACTCCCCGCCGCGCAGGATGCTGTTGCCCTCGTGGGTGGCGCCGGTCGTGGTGGCGTCGAGGTCGAGACGGCCGCTCAGCCCGTAGAAGGCGACCGGGTTGCGCCACAGCACCAGGTCCACGTCGTCCTCGTCGAACCCGGCGGCGAGCAGGGCGTCGGCGACCCGGCGGGTCTTCAGGGGGTCGCTTCTGCCCCAGTCGGCGGCGGAGTTGACCAGCACCTTCTCCGTGCCGAACGCCCTGATGACGGCGACCATGCGCTCCTCGTCCATCTTGGTGTCGGGGTAGACGGAGAAGCCGAGCCAGGAGCCGCTGTCCTTGGCCTCCTTGACGGTGGTCTCGTTCAGGTGGTCCAGCAGCACCCGCTCGGGCGGCAGCTCGGAGGCCCGCACCACGTCGACGGTGCGGCGCAGTCCGGCGAGCTTGTCGCGGTGGGGGGTGTGCACCAGGGCGGGCAGGCCGTGGTCGGCGGCGAGCTGGAGCTGGTGCTCAAGGGCGAGGTCCTCGGCGGGGGTCATGGCGTCGTAGCCGATCTCGCCGACGGCCACGACGCGGTCCTTCAGGAGGTAGCGGGGCAGGTGGTCCAGGACGGGGGTGCAGCGCGGGTCGTTGGCCTCCTTGGGGTTGAGGGCAATGGCGCAGTGGTGGGCGATGCCGTACTGGGCGGCTCGGAAGGGCTCCCAGCCGAGCAGGGAGTCGAAGTAGTCGAGGAAGGAGGCGGGGGACGTGCGGGGCTGCCCCAGCCAGAAGGCCGGCTCCACGACCGCGCGGACGCCCGCCTCGTGCATCGCCTCGTAGTCGTCGGTGGTGCGTGACGTCATGTGGATGTGGGGGTCGAAGAGGCGCATCAGGTCTCCTTGCCGTCGGTGCCGGGCTCGTCGGCCGGTGGGAGCGCGGTCAGGGCCAGGACGCGGTACAGGTCGCCGGGCACGGGACGGCCGGCTGCGGCGCGCTCCTCGGCGTAGGCGTCGAGCATGCGGGCGAGTTCGGTGTCGCCCTGGGCGCGGCGGGCGAGGTCGCTGATCTCGTCGACGGGCACACCGGTGAACAGGCACTTGAGGACGGCGTGCCGCCAGTCGTGCGGGGCGAGGTGGCTTGCCCCATAGGGGCCGAGGGCGGCGGCGACGAGCCGTGTGTCGTTGGTGCGCAGGGCGTCCTCGACGAGGGGCAACGCGTCGGGGCCGGACACGAGGTGGGGCAGCGCGTGGAGCACGGCCCGGCGTTCGTCGGCGGTGCCCTGCCGGTAGACGCGGGTGAGGGCGTCGGTGTCGGCGCGGGCCGCGTGCAGGATCAGGACGCGGGCGGCGTCGGCGTGTTCGGTGCCGCAGCGGCGGCCGGCCTCGGCGAGGCGCAGCTCCCACACGGAGATGGGGCCGTGGGTGCCGGGGTGGTCCGCGGCCTCGTCGAGGGCCCGGTCCAGCCAGGCGCGGGCGGCGGCGTCGAGCCGCGCGCCCAGTGGACCGCGCAGATCAGCGGGGGTGGTGCGGGCCGGGTGGCCGGGGCGGGCCGTCGGGTCGGCCGGTGTCGGGGGGCGGTGACGGATCACGAGGTGCTCCGGGTGTGGGCCGTGCGGCCGGTCGTCCGGCGGAGGAAGGAGAGGGACCGCTCGGCCTGGTGGGGGCCGGCGTGGGAGTGGCGGGGCAGTTCGACGACGGTCAGGGCCCGGTAGTCGACGGCGGCCAGCGCTTCGAGGACGGGCGGAAAGTCGATCTCGCCCTCGCCGAGCGGCAGGTGTTCGTGGACACCGCGCCGCATGTCCTCGATCTGGACGTGCCGCAGCCAGGGCGCCGCGGCGCGGACGCACTGGGCGGGCGGGAGAGGTTCGAGGCACTGGCAGTGGCCGATGTCGAGGGTGAGGCCGAGGGCGGCCGGGCTGTCGAGGGCCTCGCGCAGGCGGTGGAAGTCGGCGAGTGTGGCCAGGAGGTGGCCGGGTTCGGGTTCGACGGCGAGCGGGACCCCGGCGGCCGTGGCGGCGTCGACGACAGGGGCGAGCGCGTCCGGGAGGCGCTTCCAGGCGGTGTCCTCGTCGGTGCCGGGCGGGGTGACGCCGCTGAAGCAGTGCACGGCGTGGGCGCCCAGGTCGGCGGCGACCCGTACGGCCGTCAGGAGCAGGCCCACGCGGCGGTCGCGGTCGTCCGGATCGGCGTCCAGCAGCGTCGGGCCGTGCTTGCGGCGGGCGTCGAGGACATAGCGGGCGCCGGTCTCCACGGTGACGGTCAGACCGAGGGCGTCGAGCCGTCGCCCGAGACGCCGGGTACGGGCCGCGAGGTCGGGGGCGAGCGGGTCGAGGTGCATGTGGTCGAGGGTCAGTCCGACGCCGTCGTAACCGAGGTCGGCGAGGAGGGCGAGGGCGTCGTCGGGACGGAGGTCGGTGAGACCGTTGGTGCCGTAGCCGAAGGCGAGGGACGTGGCCCGGGGAGTCATCGGGCCTCACCTCGCGGCCCCGGTTCACGCACCGGGCGCGGCCCCGGTCCGCCCGGCCGGCGCGGCCCTGACAGGGACGTCCGCCCCGGCCCGCGCCCAGCCGTCGGCGGCCCGTCCTCCGGCCCGGCGGGAAAAGGGTCGTCGGCCGCCGCGGCGGCCGACGACAGGTCCCGCCCTCCGGTCCGCAGCCGCTCCGCGAACCCCGCGAGCATCGCGTACTGCTCTCCCAGCGCCGACGGGGCCTCGCCCACCGGGTCCTTGAAGTAGAAGGCCAGCTCGGACAGGGGGCCCGTCAGGCCCGCTTCGTGGGCGCGGGCGAGGAGGCGGGCGAGGTCGAGGACCAGGGGTGCGGCGAGCGCGGAGTCGCAGCCCTGCCAGGTGGTCTGGAGGACCATGCGGGCGCCGAGGAAGCCGTCGAAGGCGATGTGGTCCCAGGCGGTCTTCCAGTCGCCGAGCGCGGGGACGTCGTCGATGTGGGTCTCGCCCTCGGGGGTCGTGCCGAGGGTGTCGGTCACGACGCGTTCCTTGCCGGCGTTCTTGGCGGCGGCGGCCGCCGGGTCGGCGAGGGCGGCACCGTCGCCGCCGCCGAGGAGGTTCGTGCCGGACCAGGCCCGCACGGTCAGCGCCCGCTGGGCGAACATCGGGCCGAGGACCGACCGGAGCAGGGTCTGGCCCGTCTTGCCGTCGCGGCCCGCCCAGGGGACGTCCGCCGACTCGGCCAGGGTCGTCAGGGCGGGGTGGTGCAGGCCCGTCGACGGGGTGAAGTTGACGTAGGGGCAGCCGGCGCGCAGGGCGGCCGCCGCGTACAGGGAGCTGGGGGGCGGGGCGGTGCCGGTGGGCGCGGGTTCCGTGGAGGCCAGGTTCACGACGACGGCGCGGGTGAGGCCCCGGCGTCGTACGAAGTCCTGGAGGTCGGCGGAGAAGGCGGAGATCAGCTCGTCGGGGGTCCGGGTGTCGCCGGGGAGGGGGCCGCCGGGCCTGATCTCGTGGTCGGCGGCGGCGAGTTCGGCGGTGACGGCCGCGGGGAGGTCTGGGGGCAGGACACCGCCGGCGGCGAGGGCCTCGGCGCGCTTGGGCAGGGGGCAGTCCGTCGTGTCGTGGCCGCCGAAGACGAGGGAGGTCAGGGGCGGGAGGCCCGAGCCGGTGAAGAGGGGGGTCGCGGTGACCATGCCCGTGGGGGCGTGCAAACCCGCCGTGAGGGCCGCGCAGCCCGCGACGACGGTGGTGGCGACGGAGCCGCGGGCCCCGATCAGCCAGACACCGACACGCGGCGCGGAACCCGGCACGGACACGGACGGGGACGCGGACATGGGCAGCCTCCTTGTCGAGCACGTGGTGCGGGGACCCGGACGCGCCGGGCGGACCTGGCAGGCACCGGAATGTGGGTACGCCGGGAGGGGGAGGCGGCGGGCGGAGGTCCGGCGTCCCCCGCCCGCCGCCGTTCAGTCGCCCGAGGGCGGGGCCGCCGTGCCGGCGGTCCGCGCGGGCAGTTCCTTGATCCGGATGTCACGGAACGACACCCGGTCGTCGGCACCGTGGTTCTGGATGCCGAGATGACCGTCCCTGAGGCTGCGGGCCGGATCGGTGTTGGTGAAATCGTTGATCTGTACGCCGTTGAGCCAGACGCGGAGGCGTTCGCCCTCCACCCGGATCTCGTACGTGTTCCACTCCCCCGCCGGGTTCAGTGCGCGGTCGCGCTTCCTGATGTCGGCGGAGCGGAAGCCGTAGACGGACCCGGTGGTCCGCTCGGGCACGTCGGTGGCGTCGATCTGGATCTCGTAGCCGTTGTTCACGGCCGACCACGGGTCGTCCGAGGGCGGGAAGCCCACGAACACGCCGGAGTTGTCGTCGCCCGAGGCGCCGGCCGTCTTCCAGTCGAGCTTCAGGGAGTACGACCCGAAGCTCCGGTCGGCGTACCAGAGCAGACCCATGCCGCCGGTGGACGTCAGCGTGCCGTCGGCGCCGAGTTCGAAGGAGCCCGGCCCGGCCTGCCGCCAGCCGTCGAGTGAGCTGCCGTCGAAGAGCGGCCGGTAGCCGTTCTCCGGCCGGCAGTCGGCCCGGGCCTCGCCGATCGCCCACCGGATGCCGCCCAGCAGGTGCTGCCGGAAGGCGGGTTCGGCGAACGACTCCTTGGTGTGGCCGCCCCCGGTGTAGAAGGCGCGGCCGCCCTGGTAGTTCTGGCACCAGGCGATGGGATGGTCGCCGTTCATGGTGCCGCCGCTGTACGAGGACTCGTCGAGCGAGGCGAGGACATGGGCCCGTTCCCGGGGATTGGAGCGGTAGTTGTACCACTCGTCCGTGCGGTTCCAGGTCGCGCCCAGTGAGGCGGTCGCCGGGTGGGCGTGGTCCTCGACGTCGACCGTCGCGGGCTGGATCGCGGGGTGCGACTGGAAGTACGCGCCCGCGAGTCCGCCGTAGAAGGCCCAGTCGTACTCGGTGTCGGCGGCGGCATGGATGCCGACGTAGGCGCCGCCGCGTTTGATGTACCGCTCGAACGCGGTCTGCTGGGCCGGGTTCAGGACGTCGCCGGTCGTGGAGAGGAAGACCACGGCGGCGTACCGGCCGAGGTTGCGTGCGGTGAAGGCGCCGGCGTCCTCCGTGGCGTCGACCTGGAAGCCGTGGGCGGCGCCGAGTTCCCGTACGGCGGTGATGCCCTCGGGGATGGAGTCGTGCCGGAAGCCGGCGGTCTTGGAGAACACCAGCACCCGGGACTGTGCGGAGCCGCGTGCCGTCCCGGTGCCGGCCCCCTCATCGGACACGGCCGGTCCCGAGACGCAGCCGATCAGCAGGGCGGCGCCGATCGCGGCCGTCCACATGCGTCCGTTCGTTATACGTCCGTTCGTTCGCATGATCGCCCCTCACCTCGTCGTGAACGTGAAGTCGTCCACGTCGAACAGTCCGCCGGAGCCCTTGCCCTTGAACACCAGGTGGAGCGTGGTGGTGCCGCGCGGGGCCCTGGTGAGGTTCGCGGTGACGTCCTGGAAGTTCTCCCAGCCGCCGGTGACCGGCACGGTGGTGGTGCCGAGCAGCCGGCCGGTGGGCGAGCCCGCCCGGACCTCCAGCCTGCCGCCCGCGCCTCCGGAGGAGATGCGCGCGGTGATCTTCGTGGCGTTGGACAGGACGTACGGCTTGAAGGAGATCCAGTCGCCGTTGGAAATGTCCCCGACGGTCTTGCCGCCGTGGGCGGTGGCCTTCGACTGGACGGTGATGCCGGAGGAGTCGCCGTAGTGCTCGGCCTGGCGGTGCTTGGGCTGGACGACGTGCCGGTCGTGGGTGGTCAGCGGGTCCTGGCCGCCGCCCCCGCCGTCGGTGTACTCGGCGTCGAACACCCCGAAGATGTTGGCGTTCTCGTCGTGGCCGCCGTCGGCGCTGGTCTGGATGGAGCCGGTGCAGCCGTTGGCGGAGGTCACCGGGTGGCCGTGGCTGTCGTGGCCGAGCACGAAGGTGACCTTGACCTTGGCGCAGTCGATGGTCCGGCCGTCCTCCGGGTCACTGACCCTCACCTTGAACGGTATGGCCTCACCGAAGGCGAACAACTGCCCGTCCTGCGGGAGTTCCAGGGTCACCTTGGGCGCGGTGTTGCCGACGACGATCCGCACGCTGGCGCCGCCCGTGCGGCCGGAGGGGTCCTTCGCGGTGACGGTCGCCGTGTAGGTGCCGTTCTTCTTGTAGGTGTGCGTCGGGTTCGCCGCCGTGGAGGTGCCGCCGTCGCCGAAGTCCCAGCTGTAGGTGAGGGCGTCGCCGTCCTGGTCGCTGGTGCCCGCGGAGGAGAACCGGACCTTGAGCTTCGCCTGACCGGAGGTGCGGTCGGCGGCGGCCTGGGCGACCGGCGAGTGGCCGTCGGTGGCGTTCTCGATCCGGTACAGGGCGGAGTGCTCGTCGCCGCCGAACCAGGAGATGCCGTAGTCGAGGACGTACAGCGCGCCGTCCGGGCCGAAGGCCATGTCCATCACCTGGGTGCCGGTCCACGGCACGTTGGCGATCGACCGCACGGTGCCGTCGGCGTCGCTGGTGATCCGCTTGATCCAGCGGCGGCCGAACTCACCGGCGAAGAAGTCCCCGTCGTAGGCCTCGGGGAACTTCACCGGGGAGTCGAGGGAGGCGTCGTAGTGGTAGACCGGGCCGCCCATCGGGGACTCGGAGCCGTCGCCGAACTCGGGCAAGGAGTTGCCGTTGTACGGGATCCAGGCGGGCTCGGCGGGCGGCAGGTCGGTGAGACCGGTGTTGCTCGGCGAGGTGTTCTTCGGCGCCGCGCAGTCGAAGGCCGCGCCGGAGGTGCCGGTGGCGAAGTCGTAGTCGACGTAGGCGTCGTTCTTGCCGGTGCAGTACGGCCAGCCGAAGTTGCCGGGCTTGGTCACCCGGGCGAACTCGACCTGTCCGGCCGGTCCGCGCGAGGGGTTGGCGGCGCCCGCGTCGGGGCCGTACTCGCCGACGTAGAGGATGCCGGTCTTCTTGTCGACGCTGAAGCGGAACGGGTTGCGCAGTCCCATCGCGTAGATCTCGGGGCGTGTCCTGTCGGTGCCGGGCGCGAAGAGGTTGCCGTCGGGTATGGCGTACGAGCCGTCGGCTTTGACCTTGATGCGGAGGATCTTGCCGCGCAGGTCGTTGGTGTTGGCGGAGGTGCGCTGGGCGTCGAAGGCCGGGTTGCGGTTCGCGCGCTCGTCGATGGGCGTGAAGCCGTCCGACTGGAACGGGTTGCTGTCGTCGCCGGTCGACAGGTACAGGTTGCCCGCCGCGTCGAAGTCGATGTCGCCGCCGACGTGACAGCAGATGCCGCGCGAGGCGGGCACGTCGAGGATCTTCTTCTCGCTGGCCTTGTCGAGGGTGCCGTCCGTCTTCAGGACGAAGCGGGAGAGGCGGTTGACGCCGTCGAAGGGCGCGAAGTCGGCGGCGCTGCCGGTCTCGGGGGCGTCCCCGGCCGGAGTGTTCAACGGGGGCGCGTAGTACAGGTAGATGAAGCGGTTGTCGGCGAAGTCGGGGTCGACGCCGATGCCCTGGAGGCCCTCCTCGTCATGGGAGTACACATCGAGTCTGCCGGCGAGGCGGGTGTTGCCGGCCGCGTCGGTCAGCCGCAGTTCGCCGTCGCGGGAGGTGTGCAGCACCGAGCGGTCCGGGAGGACGGCGAGGGACATGGGCTCGCCCACCTCCGGTTCACCCTTGGCGAGGGTGACCTGCTGGAAGTCCTCGGCCGCGGCTGCCTGCGGGGCGGCCTCGGCGGCACCCGCGGCGGGCGAGGTCAGGGAGAGCGAGGCGCCGGCGAGCAGCAGACCGCTCAGCAGCGCCAGGGGCCCACGGACTCTCCGGCGTCCCAGGGGCTGGTGGGAAAGTCCTGTGCGGTGCCCGCGGTGTTCGGTGCTGTGCGGGACTTTCACACCAGCCTCTAAGGGGCTGGTGGGGTGTCTGTTGTCGTCGTACGGGTGCACGAAGGGCCTCCAAGGAGGGGCTTGGTCGTACGGACGTGTACGGGTGTGTGCGGTACGCCGGGGTGCGCCGTCACCCCGGAGACCCGGCCGGGCGGTGGGGGCCCGGCCGAACGGATGGCCCGCTGCCGCGCCGGGCCCGGGTCGTGTCCGCGGCGTCCCGTCACCCGCCCGGAGGCGGGCGGACACAGGAGGGACGCGTCGCGGACGACAGTTGGAGCCGGTGAACCTTTCCGGTCACAGCACTAGTCGTTGCCGCCGAACGCCGCGTCGAACGAGGCGGACGGCGGTTCGAAGTCGAACGCCTTGAGGCGGTTCAGGGCCTCGGGGGCGCCCTGGAGCCGGTCCATGCCGGCGTCCTCCCACTCGACGGAGATCGGGCCCTCGTAGCCGATCGAGCGGAGCATCCGGAAGACGTCCTCCCAGGGGACGTCACCGTGCCCGGCCGACACGAAGTCCCAGCCGCGGCGCGGGTCGCCCCAGGGCAGGTGCGAGCCGAGGCGGCCGTTGCGGCCGTCGAGGCGCTTGCGGGCCTCCTTGCAGTCGACGTGGTAGATCCGGTCGCGGAAGTCCCACAGGAAGCCGACCGGGTCGAGGTCCTGCCACACGAAGTGCGAGGGGTCGAAGTTCAGGCCGAAGGCCGGGCGGTGGTCGACCGCCTCCAGGGCGCGCTGGGTGGTCCAGTAGTCGTAGGCGATCTCGCTCGGGTGGACCTCGTGGGCGAAGCGCACGCCCTCGGCGTCGAAGACGTCGAGGATCGGGTTCCAGCGCGTCGCGAAGTCGTCGTAGCCGCGCCCGATCATCGGCTCGGGGGCGGGCGGGAACATGGCGACCAGGTGCCAGATGGCGGAGCCGGTGAAGCCGATCACGGTGTCGACACCGAAGGCGGCGGCTGCCCGCGCGGTGTCGGCCATCTCGGCGGCGGCCCGCTGCCGTACGCCCTCGGGTTCGCCGTCGCCCCAGATCCGGGCGGGCAGGATGGCCCGGTGGCGTTCGTCGATGATGGCGTCGCAGACGGCCTGGCCGACCAGATGGTTGGAGACGGCCCAGCACTTGAGGCCGTACTTCTCCAGGAGCTGGTGCCGGGAGGCGATGTACGACGGGTCGGCGAGAGCCTTGTCGACCTCGAAGTGGTCGCCCCAGCAGGCGAGTTCGAGTCCGTCGTAGCCGAAGTCACGGGCGAGGCGGCAGACCTCTTCGAGGGGGAGGTCGGCCCACTGGCCGGTGAAGAGCGTGAAGGTGCGCGGCATGATGCGGGGCCTCCTCAGACCGCTGTGGGGGTGTAGACGGAGTTCTTCTCGGCGCTCTCCTCGACCGCCGCGAGCACGCGCTGCACCTGGAGCCCGTCGGCGAAGGACGGTTCGGGCCGCTCGCCCGCCGCGATGGCGTGGACCAGGTCGCGGGCCTGGTGGACGAAGGTGTGCTCGTAGCCGAGGCCGTGGCCCGGCGGCCACCATGCGTCCAGGTAGGGGTGGTCGGACTCGGTGACGAGGATGCGGCGGAAGCCGGCGTGGGCGCCGGGCTCGGTGTGGTCGTGGTAGGAGAGCTCGTTGAGCCGTTCCAGGTCGAATGCCAACGATCCGTGCTCACCGTTGAGTTCGATGCGCAGGGCGTTCTTGCGGCCGGTGGCGAAGCGGGTGGCCTCGAAGGAGGCGATCGCGCCGGAGGCGAAGCGGCCGGTGAACAGGGCGGCGTCGTCGACCGTGACGGCCCCGCGTGTGGCGGAGCCGCCGGCCGAGGCCAGGCCGCTGGACGCCCCGGCGGGCAGGGGGCGTTCCCGTACGAAGGTCTCGGTCAGCGCCGAGACTCCGGCCACCGGCTCCCCCGCGAGGTACTGCGCGAGGTCGACGATGTGCGCCCCCAGGTCGCCGAGCGCCCCGGAGCCGGCCGACTCCTTGCGCAGCCGCCAGGTGAGGGGGAACTCAGGGTCCACGAGCCAGTCCTGAAGGTACGTCACCCGTACGTGGCGCAGGGCGCCGAGCCGCCCCTCGGCGACCATGCGGCGGGCCAGCGCGGTGGCGGGCACCCGGCGGTAGTTGAAGCCGACCATCGCCACCTGGCCCCGCGCGTGGGCCTCTTCGGCCGCCGCCGTCATCGCCTCCGCCTCCTCGACGGTGTTGGCGAGCGGCTTCTCGCAGAGCACGTGCTTGCCGGCGGCCAGGGCGGCGAGGGCGATCTCGGCGTGGCTGTCGCCGGGGGTGCAGATGTCGACGAGGTCGATGTCGTCGCGGGCGACGAGGTCCCGCCAGTCGGTCTCCGTCGTGGCCCAGCCGTGCCGGTCCGCCATGGCCCGCACGGCCTCGCGGTCCCGTCCGCACACCGCGGCGAGCACCGGGCCGAGCGGCAGGTCGAAGACGCGTGCGGCGGTCCGCCAGCCCTGCGAGTGCGCGGCCCCCATGAACGCGTACCCGACCATGCCGACCCGCAGCGGCGGTCTGCCGATCCCGCCGGCGAGCCCGGCGGGCCAGGTCCCGGCACCGGTGCCGGCCCCTGGGGCCCCTGCCTCCTCCGCCTCGGCCTGGTCGGGCTGCTGCGGCTGTCCCATGCGTGTGTCCTCCTCGTGGTCGCGGCGCGGTGGGGGGTGGGGCCCTACCGGGGGTCTCCGGGAGCGGCGCCCGCCGGCTCCCGGTGGTCGTCCCGGTCGGGCCCGTCCGGCGGGAGCCGTCACTTGAAGCCGGTGGACATGTACTGGTCGACGTTGTCCTTGTCGACGACGGCCGAGTAGAGCGTCACCGAGGACGGGATCTCGAACTCGGCGAGACCGCCGATGCCCTTGCTCTGACCCAGGGCGCGCGCGAGGTCGATCGCGGAGGCGGCCATGGTCGGCGGGTAGAGGACGGTCGCCTTGAGGACGCCGTCGTCCTTCTTGATGGCCTGGAAGGCGGAGAGGGCGCCCGCGCCGCCGACCATGAGGAAGTCGTCGCGTCCGGCCTGCTCGATGGCGCGCAGCGCGCCCACGCCCTGGTCGTCGTCGTGGTTCCACAGGGCGTCGAACTTCGACTGGGCCTGCAGGAGTTGGGCCATCTTGGCCTGCCCTGACTCCACGGTGAACTCGGCGGCCTGGCGGGCGACCTTCTTGATGTTGGGGTAGTTCTTCAGGGCGTCGTCGAAGCCCTGGGTGCGCTGCTTGGTGAGTTCCAGGTTGTCGAGCCCGGCGAGTTCTATGACGCGGGCGTCGGACTTTCCCTTGAGCTTCTCGCCGATGTAGTGCCCGGCGTTGAGGCCCATGCCGTAGTTGTCGCCGCCGATCCAGCAGCGGTACGCCTGCGGGGAGTTGAAGATCCGGTCGAGGTTGATGACGGGGATGCCTGCCCGCATCGCCTTCAGGCCGACCTGGGTGAGGGCCTTGCCGTCGGCGGGCAGGACCACCAGGACGTCGACCTTCTTGTTGATGAGGGTCTCGATCTGCCCGATCTGCTGGGCGGTGTCGTTGGAGCCCTCGGTGATCTCCAGGGTGACGTCCTCGTACCGTTCCGCGCGGCTCTTGGCGTTGTCGTTGATCGCGTTGAGCCAGCCGTGGTCGGCCTGGGGTCCGGCGAAGCCGATGGTCACCTCCTTGCCGGGCTTGTCGTCGGCGGCGGGCTGCTTGTCCTCGGCGGCCTTGTCGCCGGTCTCATTGCTGGTGCAACCGACGAGGAGGGTGCCGGCCGAGACGGCGGCGGTCCCGAAGAGCAGTCCTCTGCGGCTGGGGAACTGTGGCATGGCGGTGGACCTTTCCGGTGGGGGCTCTTCGGTGGGTCAGGTCGTGCTGGCCGTGCGTCGCTGGACCAGGACCGCGGCGACGATGATCGCGCCCTTGGCGATCTGCTGGACGTCGCTCTGGAGGTTGTTCAGCGCGAAGATGTTGGTGATCGTGGTGAAGATCAGGACGCCGAGCACGGAGCCCGTGATGGTGCCCCGGCCGCCGGTGAGGAGCGTGCCGCCGATGATCGCGGCGGCGATGGCGTCGAGTTCGTAGAGGTTGCCGTTGGTGTTCTGGCCCGAGCCGGACAGCACGATCAGCAGGAACGCGGCGATGCCGCAGCACAGCCCGGAGAGCAGATAGAGGTAGAGGCGCTGGCGGCGGACGTCGATGCCCGCGAGCCGGGCCGCCTCCGCGTTGCCGCCGACGGCGACCGTGCGCCGGCCGAAGGTCGTGCGGTTCAGCACGAGCCAGCCGATGACCGTCACGACCGCGAAGACCAGCACCAGCGGCGGGATGCCGAGCAGGTACGCGTCGCGCTCGCCGAGGTCGAGGACGCCCTCCACGGTGACGATCTGGGTCTTGCCGTCGGTGATCTGGAGGGCGAGCCCGCGGGCCGAGGCGAGCATGGCGAGCGTGGCGATGAAGGGAACCATCCCGCCGTACGCGATGAGCAGTCCGTTCACCAGGCCGCACCCGACGCCGACGATCACGGCGGTGAAGAGGATGCCGGCGAAACCGTACTCCTGCGTGGCCACCGTGGTGGCCCACACGGAGGCCAGGGCGACGATGGCGCCCACCGACAGGTCGATGCCGCCGGAGGTGATGACGAAGGTCATGCCGACGGTGACGACACCGATCACGGAGGCCTGGGTGAGGACGAGTTGGAGGTTGCGGGTGTCCAGGAACTCGTCGGGCTTGGTGATGCCGCCGATGACGATCAGCGCGGCGAGGACACCGAGGAGGGACAGGGTGCGGACGTCGGCGCGGAAGAGGACGGTGCGCCAGGCGGGCGATGGGACGACGGGGGTCGCCTTGTCGGTCGCGTCGCGGGGCGGGGACACGGGCTGCGTCATGACGCCGGCCTCCCTTCGCCGGCCGCCGGGCTGCCCGCACCGGTCGAGGGACTGCCCGCGCCGGTCACCGGACCGGCCGCGACGGCGGGACTGGCTGCACTTGCCACGGGGCTTCCTTCCATCACGAGGTCGAGGACGCGGTGTTCGTCGAGTTCTCGGGCGGGCGCGGTGTGCACGACCCGGCCCTCGCGCAGTACGAGCACGCGGTCGGCGAGGCCGAGGACTTCGGGCACCTCGCTGGAGACCAGCAGCACGGCGAGACCCTCGTCGGCGAGGCGTCGCACCACCGCGTACAGCTCGGCGCGGGCGCCCACGTCGACGCCCCGGGTCGGCTCGTCCAGCAGCAGTACCCGGCAGCCGCGCAGCAGCCAGCGGGCGAGGACGGCCTTCTGCTGGTTGCCGCCGGACAGGGTGCGGACCGGTACGGCGGGGTTGTCGGGGCGCAGGGACAGCTCACGGGTCGCGGCGCGCGCTGCCCGGAACTCGGCGCTCCGGTCGATCCACCCGACCCGGGCGAAGCGGGACATCGTCGACACCGAAACGTTTCTGGTGACCGACTCCAGCATCAGCAGCGCCTGTGCCTTGCGTTCCTCGGGGGCGAGTCCGAGTCCGGCGCGTACGGCGGCCCGTACGCTGCCGGTCCGCAGCGGCCGTCCGTCGACGCGGACCTCCCCGGCCGAGGGTTTGCGGGCGCCGTAGATGGTCTCCAGGATCTCGGAGCGGCCTGAGCCGACGAGTCCGGCGAGGCCCACGATCTCCCCGGGCCGGACGTCCAGGTCGAGGGTCTCGAACTCCCCGTCGCGGGCCAGCCCTCGCACCTCCAGGACGGGAGGGGCGGCCTCCGGCGGCGGGGCGGGCGGCCGGTCCGGGAAGACGTACTCGACGTTCCGGCCGGTCATCAGCGCCACGACCTCGCGGGTCGGCGTCGATTTCGCCGGCAGCCCGCCCGCCACCGCCCGGCCGTCCTTGAGTACGGTCACCCGGTCGCCGATCCGGCGGATCTCCTCCAGCCGGTGCGAGATGTAGACGACGGCGACCCCGTCGGCGGTCAGGTCCCCCACGATTCTGAACAGGTTGTCGACCTCGTCGGGGTCGAGGGCGGCGGACGGTTCGTCCATCACGATGAGGCGTACGTCGTGGGAGAGCGCCCGGGCCATGGAGACGATCTGCTGCTGGGCGGCGGACAGTTCGCCGACGAGGCGGGCCGGGGCGATCTCCGGGTGGCCGAGTCGCCTCAGCAGGGCGGCGGTCGACGCCCGCGCGGCCTTTCCCCGTACGACGAAACCGGCGGCGGTGGGCTCATGCCCCAGATGCACGTTCTCGGCCACGGAGAGGTGCTCCACCAGGTCCAGTTCCTGGTAGATGGTGGCGATGCCCAGGCGCATGGCGGCGATCGGCGACTTGAGGGTGACGGGTTCGCCCCGCCAGGTGATGGTGCCGCCGTCGGGCTGGTGGGCGCCCGCGAGCACCTTGATCAGGGTGGACTTGCCGGCGCCGTTCTGGCCGAGCAGGCAGTGGACCTCTCCTGCCTGGACGTCGAGGTCGACGCCGTCGAGGGCCCGGACGCCGGGGAACGACTTGGTGATGCCGGACATGGTGAGCAGCGGTAATTCTGGTGCCATGAGTTCCCCTTGGCGGGCGTGCGGGCCGGTTGCAGGGCGAATCAGCCTGCGAGGCAGGCGCGTTCGGGCAGGGCAGAGCAGGGCGCTGTGCTGGTGATCGCTACTACGGAGCGGTTACGCGGGTGAGAACAGGTGGTCGCTGATGAGGCGGGCCGCGCCGATGACTCCGGCGGTGGGGCCCAACTCCCCCAGCACGATGGGCAGGTTGCCCGTCGCGAGGGGCAGGGACTGGCGGTAGACCTGGGTGCGGATGGCGGCGAGCAGGGTGTGGCCGAGGCCGGTCACCCCACCGCCGATCACCACCAGGCCGGGGTTGAAGAAGCTGACGAGTCCGGCGATGACCTGGCCGGTGCGGTTGCCGCCCTCGCGTATCAGGTCGAGGGCGGTGGCGTCACCGGCGGCGGCCGCGTTGGCGACGTCGACGGCGGTCAGGGTGCCGCCCGCCTCCAGCCGGGAGGCCAGTTCCACCGAGAGGCCCTGCTGGGCGGCCTCCTTGGCGTCGCGGGCGAGCGCGGCGCCGCTGAAGTGGGCCTCCAGGCAGCCGCGGTTGCCGCAGGCGCAGGGACGGCCGTCCGGTACGGCGAGGATGTGGCCGATGTCGCCGGCGCTGCCCGTCGTACCGCGGTGGACCTCCCCGCCGACGACGATGCCGCAGCCGATGCCGGTGCCGATCTTGACGCAGAGGAAGTCGCCCACGGAGCGGGCCACGCCCGCGTGCTGCTCCCCCATCGCCATCAGGTTCACGTCGTTGTCGACCATCACCGGGCAGCCGAGTTCCTGGCTGAGCGCCTCGCGCACCGGGAACCCGTCCCAGCCGGGCATGATCGGCGGGGCCACCGGGACACCCTCGGGGAAGCGGACCGGCCCGGGGACACCGATACCGGCGCCGTCGAACCCTTCCGCGAGCCCCGAGGCCCTGAGCTTGGCCGCCATGGAGAGGACCTGCTCGAAGACGGCGACGGGGCCGTCCCGGACGTCCATGGGCTGGTTGATGTGGCCGAGGATCTCCAACTCCGCGTTGGTGACGGCGACGTCGATCGAGGTCGCACCGATGTCCACGCCCAGGAAACGGAGCCCGGGAGCGAGCCGGAGGTTGTGAGAGCGCCGGCCGCCGCGGGAGGCGGCGAGTCCGTCGGCCACGACCAGGCCCGTCTCCAGGAGCCGGTCCACCTCGACGGCCAGCTTCGACCGGGAGAGATCGATCCGGTCACCGAGTTGGGCCCGGGAGTTGGGCCCGCCGTCCCGCAACAGCTTCAGCAGCCGTGCCTGGTGCGAGTTCGCGGGACGAGCCGTCATACGTCTCACGAGCCCCTCCCCGCCTCGACCGGCCTGTGTCCGCTGGGTTCCGGCCACTTCAGTGTGGCTTGCTTTCGCAGGGAACGTAGCAGTGGTCACCACCGCTGGGAAGAAGTTGCGCAGAGATTGCCGTCAACTTTCTCCACTCACAGGACAAAGGGGAGCGTGCGGAGCCGCACGAAGGGGCGAAGTCATGCGTTACGGGTCGATCCGGGATCCCTGAACCGAGAACCAGGCCGACGAGTTGTACACCGTCAGCTCCTGGCGGGACCCCGGTTCGACAACGGTGCCCCGCTTCATGACGTGAGTCTGCCGGTAGACGATCAGGAAACCGTTCGGAGCCAGCGCGTAGTGAAAGGTGTGCCGCTCGGTCTTGCTGATGTCCTCGTCCTCGTACCGGGCCATCTCGCGACTGCGGTCACTGAACTCGATCCATACGGCCATACCCCGAACCTAAGGGCTGTCCCTTCGCCGGTTACTTCTCCCGCTCGTGGTACGTCTTCCGCGTGTGCTCCGTGTGCGCCCGCATGACCTCCGTCGCCCGCTGCTCGTCGCGGGCGGAGATCGCCGCGATCAGTTCCCGGTGTTCGATCCAGGACTGGTGGCCGCGCTGCCGGGCGACCGGGGTGTAGTACCAGCGGACGCGGCGGTCGACCTGGGCGGCGAGTTCGGCGAGGACCGTGTTGCCGGCGAGTTCCATGACCTTGGCGTGGAAGCGGGCGTTCGTGGCGACGGCGGCGTCCACGTCGTCGGCGTCGACGGCCCGCTCGCCCTCCGCACAGAGTTCCGCCAGCGCCGTGATGCCCGCCGTACCGGCGTTCGCCGCGGCGAGGCGGGCCGCCTCCGCCTCCAGCAGGGTGCGGACGGTGAGGAGTTGGTCGGCCTCCTCCTCCGTCGGCTCGTGCACGAAGGCGCCCTGCGCGGGCCTGAGGTCGACCCAGCCCTCGGTGTTCAGACGCTGGAGGGCCTCACGGACCGGCTGCCGGGACACACCGAGGTGGCCGGCGAGTTCGCTCTCGACCAGGTGCTGGCCGGGGCGCAGGGCGCGTGTGGTGATCAGTTCGAGAAGGGCTTCGTAGACGCGGTCGCGCAGGGGGCCGGGACGTTCGAGCTTGGGCACGGCCCCTTGCGGCAGTCCTGTCGACAACATCGGGTCCCCCTCCAGAGCACCACTGGGTGTACTGCGCACGGAAAGTCAACGGCCCGTACTGGAAAGTCGAAGTCAACAGCCCGTATGGATTGTCTTTCGTCTACAGTCTACGAGCCCCATTGGCCAGGGAGTTGACGAGTCTGCCTCGTCACATCGTCGCCGGGGCGGTGCTCAGGGGCAGCGGACGACCTGTCCGGCGTACGACAGGTTTCCGCCGAACCCGAACAGCAGCACGGGGTCACCGCTGGAGATCTCGCCACGTTCGACGAGCTTGGAGAAGGCGAGCGGGATGCTCGCGGCCGAGGTGTTGCCGGACTCCGTGACGTCCCGGGCGACGACGGCGTTGACGGCGCCGATCTTCTCGGCGAGGGGTTCGATGATGCGCAGGTTGGCCTGGTGGAGGACGACCGCGGCGAGGTCGGCCGGGGCGAGCCCGGCCCTCTCGCAGGCGGCGCGGGCGATGGGCGGCAGCTTGGTGGTGGCCCAGCGGTAGACGCTCTGCCCCTCCTGGGCGAACCGCGCGGGCGTCCCCTCGATCCGTACCGCGTGTCCCATCTCGGGCACCGAGCCCCACAGCACCGGTCCGATGCCGGGCGCGCCGGAGGCCGCATCGGCCGCCTCGACGACCGCCGCGCCCGCCCCGTCCCCGACGAGCACGCAGGTCGTACGGTCGGTCCAGTCCGTGACCTCGGACATCTTGTCGGCGCCGATGACGAGCGCGCGGGTGGCCGCGCCCGCGCGTACGGCGTGGTCGGCGGTGGCGAGGGCGTGGGTGAAGCCGGCGCAGACGACGTTGACGTCCATCGCGGCCGGGGACGGGATGCCGAGGCGGTGGGCGACCCGGGCGGCCATGTTCGGGGAGCGGTCGACGGCCGTGGAGGTGGCGACCACGACCAGGTCGATGTCGTCGGCGGCGAGGCCGGCCGAGGCGAGCGCCTTGGCGGCGGCGTGCCCGGCCAGCTCGTCGACGGGTTCGTCGGGTCCGGCGATGTGCCGGGTGCGGATGCCCACACGACTCGTGATCCACTCGTCACTGGTGTCGACCATGCCCGCCAGGTCCTCATTGGTGAGCACCTTGGCGGGCTGGTAGTGGCCGACAGCGGCGATGCGCGAGCCGTTCATGGGTGTTCCCCCTCGTAGCCTGTGGTCAGCGGGATTCACCAGTTTGCGCAGTGACTCACGGGTACGAGGGCGAGTGAGGCGACAGTAAAGACGAACCCTAGTTGTGGGCTTCTGTCAGACCTCTGGACATCCGAGTACATGCCGAGCGGTTATGCGGTGAACAGTTGCGTGGCCTTCTGTACGAGTTCGTACAGTCCGTAGGCGAGCGGTACGCCCACCCACAGCCAGGCGAAGACGATCAGTGGACGCCGGTCAGGCTGACTCGGGCTGCTGTCGTTGGACGACATCGGCGGCCTCCCTCGGGGCGGGGATGTGGAAGCGGGGGTGGACGGGCCGGACCAGTTCGTTGGCGACGAAGCCGACGACGAGCAGGCCGATCATGATGAAGAAGGACATTCCGTAGAGGTCGGGGCCGCTCTTGCCGGCCTCCTCCTGCCGGTCCGCGATCCAGTTGACGATCAGCGGACCGAGGACGCCGGCGGTGGACCAGGCGGTGAGCAGCCGGCCGTGGATGGCGCCGACCTGGTAGGTGCCGAAGAGGTCCTTCAGATAGGCGGGGATGGTGGCGAAGCCACCTCCGTAGAAGGAGAGGATCACCAGGGCGCAGACGATGAACAGCGGCTTGGAGGAGTCGCCGAACTGTGCGATGAGCAGGTACATCAGGGCGCCGACGCCGAGGTAGACGCGGTAGATGTTCTTGCGTCCGATCAGGTCGGAGGTCGACGACCAGGTGATGCGGCCCGCCATGTTGGCCGCCGAGAGAAGTGCCACGAAGCCCGCCGCCGCGCCGGCCGAGACCGGTGTGGAGGACTCGGCGAAGAAGTCCGTGATCATCGGGGCGGCCTTCTCCAGGATGCCGATGCCCGCGGACACGTTCATGCAGAGGATGACCCACAGGCACCAGAACTGCGGGGTGCGGATGGCGTTGCGGGCGGAGACCTGCGGGCCCTCGAACGCGCTCGGGCCGCTGTCCACGGGCTTCTCGCCGCGCGGCACCCGGACGAGCAGCACACCGAGGGACATGAACACCGCGTACGACAGTCCGTGGACGAGGAAGGCGACGGCGATCCCGGAGGGGTCGGCGCCGAAGCTCTCCAGCATCTGCGCGGACCACGGCGAGGCGATCAGCGCACCGCCGCCGAAGCCCATGATGGCGATGCCGGTGGCCATGCCGGGTCGGTCCGGGAACCACTTGATCAGGGTGGAGACGGGCGAGATGTAGCCGATTCCGAGGCCGATCCCGCCGACGAAGCCGTAGCCGAAGACGATCAGCCAGTACTGCTCGGTGGCCGCACCCAGGGAGGCGATCAGGAAGCCGGAGGAGAAGCAGATCAGGGCCACGGTCATGGCCCAGCGCGGCCCGTTGCGCTCCACGAGCGTCCCGCCGAACGCGGCGGACAGGCCCAGCATGACGATGCCGAGTTGGAAGGGCAGCGCGCTCTGCGTTCCGCTGAGGCCGAGCGCGGATTCGAGGGGCGGCTTGAACACGCTCCAGGCGTAGGCCTGTCCGATGGAGAGATGGACCGAGAGGGCGGCGGGGGGAACGAGCCAGCGGCTCCAGCCCAGGGGTGCGACGGGGGGACTCATGATCCCGGACGGTAGGGAGTGGCAAGGGAGTTGAAAAGGCGGCGCGTCGACCGTATGCGATGAGCGGTATGCAGCGCGCGCCGAACGGTCGTGCGGGACAGCTCAGTCGGTGAAGTCGTCCGTCAGCACGCACCCGTCCACCTGCGCGGGCGCGGTGCTCATGTCGCCGACGGGCTCGAAGTCGGGGTTGCAGTTGAGGACCAGCAGGAACGAGGCGGACAGCTGCCGCACGGTGTCGGGGTCCGGCGCGATCACGGCGAAGTCCTTGCCGATGGCGAAGCCGCCTTCGATGCCCGCGCTCGGTGACTTCTTGATCCGCTCGGCGATGTCGGCACGGTAGGCCTCCTGGAAGGTCTTCATGCCGTCCGTCCCGGTCCAGAAGACACGGATGTAGCTGTCGCCCGCGTCGTTGCAGGTGCCGCGGAAGCGCACGCCCCAGCTCTCGTCGAACTCCTCGTCCATGGGGTAGTAGCGGGTGTCGGCCGGGTCGATGCTGTACTGCTCGCAGGTCGTGAACCGCTGCAGGTACTCACCGGCCGCCATGACCGACCCGGACTCCGGGAGGTTGTCGAGCATGAGCTTCTGCCGTGTGGTCAGCCCGCCCGGCAGATCACTCGTGGCGCCTCCGTTGCGCTGCCCCAGCGCGGCGGACTCCTCGTCACCGCTCCCGGCCTCTTCCTCGCCGGTCCGGTCCTCGCCGGCCCGCCCGTTTTCGACCTGGCTCTTGCCGACCTGGTCCTTGTGGTCGCATCCGGCCAGGGACACCACCATCACACCGGCGGCCACCACGGCCGCCAAGCTCCGCACCACGCGCACCCGTTCACCCCGTTGATCGTGCCTTGCTCCGGGACCCTAGGACATGGACACGCCCGAGAACAAAGCCGGACGAGCACGGTGAGCACCCCTCCACTGCGGTCGGTTCCCGTCATCGCGCGAACCCTTGCCGGCCGAACTTCCATACTGGACGGGCCCTTCCGGCGGGCCACCTGGGAGGAGGCACTGGGCCGTGCCGCTCGCGGCATCGCACGCAACCGCGGCGCGTTCGGGATGTTCTCCTGCGCCCGCGCCACCAACGAGATGAACTACGTGGCGCAGAAGTTCGCCCGTGTCGTCATGGGCACCCACAACGTGGACTCCTGCAACCGCACCTGTCATGCGCCGAGCGTCGCCGGGCTGTCCGCCGCCTTCGTGGTGACCGACTCGGGTCTGGTCGGACGGGGCGGCGCCGCCTTCCCCACCGGCCGGAAATGGCAGGCCACAGCGGCCCAGCCCGACCATCCGCACTACCTGGTGTGCAACGCGGACGCGTCCGAACCGGGCACTTTCAAGGACCGGGTGCTCATGGAGGGCGACCCGTTCTCCCTGGTCGAGGCGATGACGATCGCCGCGTACGCGACCGGCGCCCACCGGGGCTACCTGTATCTGCGCGGCGAGTACCCGCGCACCCTGCGCCGGCTCGAGCAGGCCATCGCGCAGGCCCGCGCCCGGGGGCTCCTCGGTGATGACGTCCTCGGCCAGGGCTACGCCTTCGACATCGAGATCCGCCGGGGCGCGGGCGCCTACATCTGCGGCGAGGAGACGGCCCTGTTCAACTCGATCGAGGGCTACCGGGGCGAGCCGCGCTCGAAGCCGCCGTTCCCCGTGGAGAAGGGCCTGTTCGGCAAGCCGACGGTGGAGAACAACGTCGAGACGCTGGTGAACGTCCTGCCGATCCTGACCATGGGCGCCCCGGCGTACGCGGCGATCGGCACCGGGCGGTCCACCGGGCCCAAGCTGTTCTGTGTGTCGGGCAGCGTGGACCGGCCCGGCGTCTACGAGCTGCCGTTCGGCGCGACACTCGGCGAGCTGCTGGAGTCGGCCGGTGTGCGGGAGCGGCTGCGGGCGGTGCTGCTGGGTGGCGCGGCGGGCGGCTTCGTGCGGCCCGACGAGCTGGACATCCCGCTCACCTTCGAGGGCACGCGGGAGGCGGGCACCACGCTCGGCTCGGGCGTGGTCATGGCCTTCGACGACACGGTCCCGCTGCCCCGGCTGCTGCTGCGGATCGCGGAGTTCTTCCGGGACGAGTCCTGCGGGCAGTGCGTGCCCTGCCGCGTCGGGACCGTACGGCAGGAGGAGGCGCTGCACCGGATCACCGAGCGGACCGGGGCCGCCGCGGCCGACGACATCGCGCTGCTCAGGGAGGTCGGCCGCGCCATGCGGGACGCCTCCATCTGCGGTCTCGGACAGACCGCGTGGAACGCCGTGGAATCCGCCATCGACCGTCTGGGGGCGTACGAACGACCGTGATACCGCTGGGTGTGCCGCGGCGGCTGCTGGAGTTCACCCTCGACGGGGAGGAGGCGAGGGTCCCCGAGGGCTCGACGATCCTCGACGCCTGCCGGGCCGCCGGCAAGGACATCCCGACGCTCTGCCAGGGCGACACCCTCACCCCGAAGAACGCCTGCCGGGTCTGTGTGGTGGAGGTCGAGGGCTCCAGGACGCTCGTCCCGGCCTGCTCCCGCACGGCCGAGCCCGGTATGGAGGTGCGGACCGACACCGAGCGGGCCCGGCACAGCCGCAAGATCGTCCTTGAGCTCCTCGCGTCCTCGGTCGACCTGTCGACGACCCCGGAGGTCGCCGGGTGGATCAAGGAGTACGAGGCGAAACCGGACCGCTTCGGCGCGGACGCGGCCCGCCTGAACGAGTCTCCCAAGATCGACAACGACCTCTACGTCCGTGACTACGACAAGTGCATCCTCTGCTACAAGTGCGTGGACCCTGCGGCGACCAGTGGCAGAACACGTTCGCGATCTCCGTCGCCGGACGCGGCTTCGACGCGCGGATCGCCGTGGAACACGACGCCCCGCTGACCGACTCGGCGTGCGTGTACCGCGGGAACTGCATCGAGGTGTGTCCGACGGGCGCGCTCTCCTTCAAGTCGGAGTTCGACATGCGGGCCGCGGGCACCTGGGACGAGTCGGCGCAGACGGAGACGACCACGGTGTGCGCGTACTGCGGAGTGGGCTGCGACCTCACCCTGCACGTGCAGGACAATGAGATCGTGAAGGTCACCTCGCCGCACGACAACCCGGTGACCCGCGGCAACCTGTGCATCAAGGGTCGCTTCGGCTATCAGCACGTACAGAACCGGGACTGATGGACACTGGTCGGGACAGGGGCAGGACATGGGACGAGTCACGGAACGACGCAAGGTGATCCGCATCCGGGACGGGGCGGTCTCCTCGCGCCCGGACACGCTCGTCGCCGAGGAGCCACTGGAGATCCGTCTCAACGGCAAGCCGCTCGCCATCACCATGCGCACTCCCGGCGACGACTTCGCGCTCGCCGCCGGTTTCCTGGTCAGCGAGGGTGTCCTCGCCGAGAAGTCCGACCTGCAGAACATCGTGTACTGCGCGGGCGCCACGGCCGACGGCTCCAACACGTACAACGTGGTGGACGTGCGGACGACCTCCGGGGTGGTGATTCCGGACATCACCCTCGAACGCAACGTCTACACCACGTCGTCCTGCGGGCTGTGCGGCAAGGCCTCCCTGGACGCGGTCCGTACGACGGCCCGCTGGGCCCTCGACGACACGCACGGCGGTGACGCTCCCCCGGTCCGCCTCGACCCCGGCCTCCTCGCGAGCCTCCCCGACCGGCTCCGCGCGGCCCAGCGGGTCTTCGACCGGACCGGGGGCCTGCACGCGGCGGCCCTGTTCACCGAGGACGGCGAGCTGCTCGACGTACGGGAGGACGTGGGCCGGCACAACGCGGTGGACAAGCTGGTCGGGCGGGCGCTCCAGAGCGGGGCCCTGCCGCTGTCGCGAGCCGTGCTGCTGGTGTCGGGGCGGGCCTCCTTCGAGCTGGCGCAGAAGGCGGTGATGGCCGGGATCCCGGTCCTCGCGGCGGTGTCGGCGCCCTCGTCACTGGCGGTGGACCTGGCCGCCGAGACGGGGCTGACCCTCGTCGGCTTCCTGCGGGGAGCCTCCATGAACGTGTACGCGGGTGAGCACCGGATCGCCCTGCGGGCCACGGCCACGCAGGGTGGCTGAACCGGCTCCCCGCGCCACGGCGGCGGAGCCCCGTCGGCGGGGAGTGCCCCCTGCGCCGGGGGCTCCGCCGGTTCAGCCGCCGGGCCCGCGCCGTTGGGCCACTGGCGCGTTGCCGGGTGCGGGTGGGTGGGGGCTTGTCGCGCAGTTCCCCGCGCCCCTGAAGGGTTGGACCTGCGGCCCGCCCTTCATCCTGAAAAGCACGGGGCGCAGCCCCGGCCGCTTTTCAGGGGCGCGGGGAACTGCGCGAACGCCCCCCACCCACCCGCAGTCTCCAACTCACCCGAACCCCCGAGTCACAAGGCGCCCTGACACACCGTCCGCACGGTTCTTGTGGGGCCCCCGAGCCCCCACGTAGCGTCTGAGGCCGGACATCGGACATGGGACGTCCGATGTCCCCTCACCCGGACGCATGAAGGGCTGGCCGCACCGTGCCGTCGAGTCTTCGCGCACGTCTCAGATCCACCCTCACCGCCGTACTCACCACCACCGCACTCCTCGCCCTCCCCCACTCCGCAGGGGCGGAGGACCGGCAAGGGCCCGGCGCAACCGAGTTCGAGCAACAGGTGCTGTTCAAGGCGTCCCAGGACCCGGGATACGCCTGCTTCCGTATCCCGGCGATCGTGCGGAGCACGAAGGGGACGCTCCTGGCCTTCGCCGAGGGGCGCGTCCTGAACTGCGGGGACGCGGCCGACATAGACCTCGTGCTGAAGCGGTCCACGGACGGCGGCCGCACCTGGGGCCCGCTCCGGGTCGTCAACGCCGGCGACGGCGACACACACGGCAACCCCGCCCCCGTCGTGGACCGGGAGACCGGCCGGATCCTGCTGGCGGAGACGTACAACACGGGCCGTACGGACAGCGCGAGCTGCGACGTGCCCTGTGACCGCACGCCGTACCTGCAGTACAGCGACGACGACGGACTGACCTGGTCCGAGCCGCGCCCTCTCGGTGAGCGGATCCGCCCGGCCCACTGGAACTCCTGGTACGCCACCGGGCCGGTGCACGGCATCCAGCTCACGCGGGGCCGGCACGCCGGCCGGCTGGTCTTCGGGGTGAACGCCGAGACCTGGGCGGACGGCCGGGTCACCGCCAACCACGCGGCGCTCGTCACCAGCGACGACGGCGGCGAGAACTGGCGCATCGGCGCCACGGACACCTGGGCGATCGCGGCCGACGGCACATTCCGGCAGAAGCCGTCGGAGCTGACACTCACCGAACGCGCCGACGGCTCGGTGCTGGTGAGCGGGCGGGAGCAGGACGGCACCGACCTCGGGCACCGCAGCCAGGCGGTCAGCCGCGACGGCGGCGGCTTCGTGTCCCCGTTCCGGGCGCTGCCGGACCTCTACATGCCCCAGGTCCAGGGCTCCACGTTACGGCTCGGCGACCGCATGCTGCTGGCCGGGCCCGCCGACCCGGACCGCCGTCGGACCATGGCGATCCGCTCCTCGTACGACGGCGGGCGCACCTGGGAGAGCGTGGACCGGGGCACGGTCGTCACCACGGACTGGTCCGGCTACTCGGACCTGGTGCGGATCGACCGCGGCGTCGACGGCAACGATGTCGTCGGACTGATGTACGAGGGCGGTGCCGTCGACGCCAGGGACGAGATCCGCTTCGTCCGTTTCACCGAGGACTGGCTGAAGCCTCGCCGGGGTCCGGACCCGACGACGCCCGACCGGGCACCCGGCGGCAGGCGGGCGGTCGTGCTCGGGGGCGCGCGCTCCACGGGCGGAGCGTTCGGGGGCGCGATCGAGTTCGACGGCGCCGACGACGCCGTACGGCTGCCGTACCGGTCCCGACTGCCGCTCCACGAGAAGGACTTCACCGCCTCACTCTGGTTCCGGTACGAGGCGACCACCGGGGAGCAGCCGATGTTGTGGATGGGCGGGGTGGGGACCACGCAGCCGCAGGTGTGGGTGCGCGGTGAGCCGGCGTCGGGGAGGCTGACGGGGCTGATGACCGTGCGGGACGGGGCCGCGCCGCCCAGGAGTGTGTCGGTGCGGTCGACCGGCGCGTACAACGACGGGCAGTGGCACCACCTGGTGCTGCGGCGCGGCGGCGGGGAATTGGCGCTGTTCGTGGACGATGCGCGGTTCGCCGCCGCCGACGTCGCCGGATCGGTCAGCCGGAACTCGCCGTTCGGGGTGCATCTCGGGCAACGGGTCGACAGCCGGGTGCACTTCACCGGCGCGATCGACGAAGTGCTCGTCGTCGACCGGGCGTTGAGCGACGACGAGGTGGCCGGGCTGCGGGCGGGGGACCCTGCCGCGCGGCGCGGCGCGATCCTGTGGCTGCCCATGGACCGAGTGGACCGGGGCCACTAACGTCCCTTCCGTGCCCGACGACGCAGGAGCACGACGGCGGACGGGGGCCGGACCGGTCCTGATCCTGGCGCTGGTCCTGGCCCTCGCGGCCGTGCTGCTCACCGCCCTCCCGGACAACGACCGGGAGGGCGGCCGCACCTGCACGGCCCGCACCGTCCGGGACTGGGACCCGGACGAGCCGCTGACCGGTGAGTTCGCCCGCTACGGCGACGACGCGACCCGCACCGACGACTGGACCGGCGGCGACGGCACCCACTCGGTGCGCCTGCCCGACGGGCGGGTGCTGTGGCTGTTCTCCGACACCTATCTGGGCCAGGTGCACGCGCCGCCCAACCCGGTCGGCGAGTCCGTGGCCTGGCGGGACGTCTCGACGCCCCTCGTGCGCAACTCGGCCGTCGTGATGTCCCCCTCGGGCCGGCTGGAGTCCACGCTCCCGGCCCCCGTCTTCCCCGACCCGGCACCGCAGCGGTGGCGCTGGCCGGTGGCCGCCCGGGTCGAGCCCCGCTCCCCCGGCTCCCCCGAGAAGGTCGTCCGTGTGCTGCTGTGGACCCGTACAGCGGGGCAGGCACCCTGGATCTACGGGGTGCCCACGGCCACCGAGGTCGCGACGCTGTCGCTGCCCGCGCTGCGGCTGGAGGGGATCACGACGGTCCTCGACCAGGCGTCGGTCGCCGACCCCGCCCGGCGGGTGCTGTTCGGGACGACGGCCGTCGACGCGGGCGACTGGACGTACGTCTTCGGCGGCACCGACGCCCAGGCCGCATCCCGGCCGACCTCCCACGCGTACGTCGCCCGGGTGCCCCGCGGCAGGCTCGGGGAGCCGGGGGCGTGGGAGTACTGGGACGGCTCACGGTGGGCGGTGCGGGCGCGTCCGGCGGCGGTGCTCGGGAACGGCGAGGACAAGGGCGTGGGCAGCGCCTTCAGCGTCGTCCGGGACGGGCGGACGTATGTGCTGTTCACCATGGCCGCCGGGACCGAGGGGTTGAGCACGGTCACCGCGTACTGGGCGTGCTCCCCCACCGGGCCCTGGCACGGGCCCACCAGGGGGTTCGGCCCGCCGCTGCCGGGGGACGGGGTGGCGGCCTACAACCCGCAGGCGCACGAGGTGGTCGGCGGCGACGGACGGCTGGTCCTCAGCTACGACGTCAACTGGCTGGACGCGAACGGGGCGGCGGCGCAGCTGAACATCACGCGGAACGTGTCCCTGTACCGACCGCGGTTCGTATCGCTTCGTCTCGCTGCTCCGTGACCTCCGCCTCCTCGGGGTCGTGCGAGCGGCGCTTGGCGATGACCGCGCAGACCATGAGCTGCATCTGGTGGAACAGCATCAGGGGGAGCACGGCGAGAGACGCCTCGGCGCCGAACAGGACGCTCGCCATGGGCAGTCCGGAGGCGAGGGACTTCTTGGAGCCGGCGAACTGGATGGCGACGCGGTCGGCCCGGCAAAAGCGCAGGGCCTTCGCGCCGTACCAGGTGAGCGTGAGCATCACCGCGAGGAGCACGGCCTCGACGACCAGCAGCCCGCCGAGCCGCAGGGGGCCGACCTGGCTCCAGATGCCGCGCACCATGCCCTCGCTGAAGGCGACGTAGACGACGAGGAGGATCGAGGCGCGGTCGACGAGGCCGAGGACCCTCTTGCGCCGGGCCACGAAGCCGCCGATCCAGCGGCGGGTGATCTGCCCCGCGACGAACGGCACCAGCAGCTGGAGCACGATCTTCCAGAGCGCGTCGGCGGAGAAGCCGCCCACGCTGCCGCCGAGCAGGCTCGCCGCGAGCAGCGGGGTGATGACGATGCCCGCGAGGGAGGAGAAGGAGCCCGCGCAGATCGCGGCGGGCACGTTGCCGCGGGCCATCGAAGTGAAGGCGATCGAGGACTGGATGGTCGACGGGACGAGGGTGAGGAAGAGCAGACCGGTGTAGAGGGAGTGGTTCAAGAACACCGGTTCGAGGCCACGGGCGGCCAGGCCCAGCAGCGGGAAGACGACGAACGTGCAGGCGAGGACGGTGGCATGGAGCCGCCAGTGCTTCAGGCCGTCCAGGGCCTCACGGGTGGAGAGCCGGGCCCCGTAGAGGAAGAACAGGAAGGCGATCGCCGCCGTGGACGCGCCGGAGGCGACGTCCGCGGCCGTGCCCCGCGCGGGGAGGAGCGCCGCGAGCCCCACCGTCCCGAGCAACAGCAGGATGTACGGGTCGATCGGCATCCAGCTCGGCCACTGCAGGCGTTTCACGGTGCTCCACGTGCTTTCGATCGGGGGTGCGTCGGAGGCCGGAGGGCCCCTCTCCATCGTCCTCCCCCACCCCGTGATCGGGAATCCGTCATACGGCTCTGACTGTCATCACATCTCGTGATGACCAGGATAGGGTGCCCTCATGTACGACCCCTCCCATCTGCGGACGTTCCTCGCGGTGGCCCAGACGCTGAGCTTCACCCAGGCGGCGCGGCGGCTGGGCCTGCGCCAGTCGACGGTGAGCCAGCACGTACGCCGCCTGGAGGACGCGGTGGGGCGTCAGCTGTTCACCCGGGACACGCACTCGGTGGAGCTGACCGAGGACGGCGAGGCGATGCTGGGGTTCGCGCGCCGGCTCCTGGAGGTGCACGAGCAGGCGACGGCGTTCTTCACCGGGACCCGGCTGCGTGGCCGGCTGCGTTTCGGCGCGTCGGAGGACTTCGTGCTGACCCGGCTGCCGGAAATCCTGGAGGGCTTCCGGCACGACCATCCCGAGGTCGACCTGGAGCTGACCGTCGAGCTGTCCGGCACGCTCCACGAGCAGCTCGCGGCGGGCAAGCTCGATCTGGTGCTGGCGAAGCGGCGCCCCGAGGACCCGCGCGGCGAGCCCGTCTGGACGGACCGGCTGGTGTGGATCGGCGCGGAGCGGCTGCGCCTCGACCCCGACCGGCCGGTGCCACTGATCGTCTATCCGCCGCCGGGCATCACCCGCGCGCTGGCGCTGGAGGCGCTGGAACGGGAGGGCCGCGCATGGCGTGTGGCCTGCACCAGCGGCAGCCTGAACGGCCTCATCGCCGCCGCCCGCGCGGGCCTCGGGGTGATGGCTCATTCCCGTCGCCTGGTGCCTCCCGGTCTGGTCCGGGTGCCCGAGCGGGCGGGGCTGCCGGAACTCGGCGAGGTCGACTTCGTGCTCGTGCACGGACGGCGCCCGGGAGCGGCGACGAGCGCGGCGGACGCGCTGGCCGCGGCGATCCTCTCCGGCGGCGACCGCCTCCACGGCCGGGCCCGCGGGGTGTGACGGACCGGTGCGCCGCTGCGCTGGTACTGATGTCGGTCCTTGTGACCGGTATCGCTGGGGCCGGCCGTGAAGCGGCGCGATCCGGCCCCAGCGGTGGCGGTAATCGGGTCGTACAGATTCGGTGGAGATTACGGTGCCGAAACCTACTGCGGCGTAAGGAATTTCATCCGTAACCTCCCTTTCTGCGTATGTTTTCCCCTCCCCGCTCGCACTGATCTTGGCGATTCGTCCCCTCCGATTCCCCTCCCATCCCGGCTTCCGGTGAGGTAGCTTTCACGCGCTGTGCGGAGCGCCACGAGGAGCGGGTTTGCGCGAGTTCACCAACCCTCCGTTGGCGTCGGCGCCGCCGGTGGGCGGTCTGGCCGACGTCGTCTTCGAGTACGCCCAGGAGGACCCGACCTACATCGCGCTCGGCCGCAAGGACGAGCGGGGCGAGTGGCGCGATGTCACCTCCGCCGAGTTCCGCGACGAGGTGCTGGCGCTGGCCAAGGGCCTGCTGTCGCAGGGGGTCCGGTTCGGCGACCGGGTCGCCATCATGTGCCGCACCCGGTACGAGTGGACCCTGTTCGACTACGCCCTGTGGACCGTCGGCGCCCAGGTCGTCCCCGTCTACCCGACCTCCTCCGCCGAGCAGGTCTTCTGGATGCTGTACGACTCCCAGTGCACGGCCGCCATGGTCGAGCACGAGGACCACGCGATGACCATCGCCACGGTCATCGACCGGCTGCCGCAGCTGCGCCGGCTGTGGCAGCTGGACGCGGGCGCGGTGGAGGAACTGTACGAGTCGGGCGCGCAGCTCGACGACGAGGTGGTGCACCGGCACCGGCGGGCGGTGACCCCCGAGTCGGTCGCGACGATCATTTACACGTCCGGCACCACGGGCCGCCCCAAGGGGTGTGTCATCTCCCACGCCAACTTCATGGTCGAGGCGGACACGGTCATCGAGCGCTGGGCGCCGCTGTTCAAGTCCCGCCGCGGCGCGGAGCCGGCCACCCTGCTCTTCCTGCCGCTCGCGCATGTCTTCGGGCGGATGGTGCAGGTCGCCGGGATCCGCGGGAAGGTGAAGTTCGGGCACCAGCCGCAGCTCAGCGCGGCCGTGCTGCTGCCGGACCTGGCCGCCTTCAGGCCGACGTTCTTCCTGGCGGTGCCGTACATCTTCGAGAAGGTCTTCAACGCGAGCCGACGCAAGGCCGAACGGGAGGGCAGGGCCGGCCCGTTCGAGAAGGCCGTCGAGGTCGCCGTGAAGTACGCGGACGCGATGGAGGCGAAGGCCTGGGGCATCGGGCCCGGTCCCTCGGCGGGACTGCGGATGCAGCACCAGTTCTTCGACAAGGTCGTGTACTCCAGGATCCGGGACGCCATGGGCGGCCGGATCAAGTACGCGATGTCCGGCGGCTCGGCGATGGACCGCCGGCTCGGCCTGTTCTACGCGGGCGCCGGCATCCACATCTACGAGGGGTACGGCCTGACGGAGTGCACGGCGGCCGCGACGGCCAATCCGCCCGAGCGAACCCGGTACGGCACCGTCGGCCAGGCCATCCCGGGCATGACCGTGCACATCGCGGACGACGGCGAGGTGTGGCTGCGCGGCCCCAATGTCTTCCAGGGGTACCTCAACAACTCCAAGGCCACCGACGAGACCCTGCACGACGGCTGGCTCGCGACCGGAGATCTGGGGTCGCTCGACGAGGACGGTTACCTCACGATCACCGGGCGCAAGAAGGAGATCCTGGTGACCTCGGGCGGCAAGAGCGTTTCCCCGGCGATCCTGGAGGAGCGGGTGCGGGACCATCCGCTGGTCGCCCAGTGCATCGTCGTCGGCAACGACCGGCCGTACATCGCCGCCCTCGTCACTCTCGACGCCGAGGCGGTCGAGCACTGGATCCAGATGCACGGCAAGCCGAAGCTGTCACCGGTCGACCTGGTGCGCGACCCGGAGCTGGAGACCGAGGTGCGGCGGGCGGTCGTCGCCGCCAACACCCTGGTCTCGCAGGCCGAGTCGATCCGTACGTTCCGGATACTGGCGCACCAGTTCACCGAGGAGCAGGGGCTGCTGACGCCCTCGCTGAAACTGAAGCGGAAGGCGATCGAGAAGACGTACGCGAAGGAAGTGGAGGCGCTGTACCAGGCGTGAGACCGCTCGGGGCGCGCTCGCCCGCCTCGGCGTACCGGGTCAGACCAGCTGGTAGCCCCGCATGTTCCGCAGCAGCATGTGGCAGTTGTGCAGGGAGCCCGAGGTGTCGCCGAGGGAGCGGTAGATGCCCCACTTGGGGCGCAGCCGGTCGGCGAGGAAGGTGTCGACGCCGGTGCGGGAGACGTCGACGAGGGTCGTCGAGCCCTTCCTGAGGATCCAGCGCACCGAACCCGCCGAGCCGTTGCCGACCTTGACCTGGAAGTCGACGTCGGTCCAGGAGTCGTGCAGGGGCGCCAGGTCCGTGCGGCCGACCAGGATGTCGTCGATGGGCAGCTTCAGCTCGATGGTCTGGGCACCTCCCCCGTCTCGGCGCAGGGACTGCACGACGAGCGGGGAGGTGCCGTTGCCGGGCTGCTTCATCTGCATGATGTGCGTGAAGCTGGTGGTCGCCCTGAGGGAACTCGGCAGATACATCTGGTAGGTGACGCGCCAGGTCTGCCCCTCGGTCCAGCGGAGGAAGCCGCCGCCGGTGCGCAGGCCGGTGACCTCCTGGCGCTGCCGGTCGGTGGAGGTGTCCCGGTCGACGGTGTGCATGTCGAACCGCCAGGTGTCGCCGGTGGCGCGGATGTGCGGCGCGGCGGAGGTGTGGGAGTCGGCGCGGTCGTCCTCGACCGTCTCGAACGCACGGAGTCCGTCCGCGCTCGCCGACGGGGACCATTTCAGCTGCCAGGAGGCGGCGTGCGCGGTGGCCGGCAGCCCGAGGGCGGCGGCCGTGCCGCCGAGCGCGGCGCCGAGGAGGTTCCTGCGAGTGGGGGTCATGACCATTCATTCACGCACGTGACCGGAGTTCAGCGAGGTACGTTGGGCGCTGGCAAGGCTCCTCGCGTGACGGTGTTCGGTCAATGGTCCGGACCGATAACGTAGAACCGCCGGATCCGTTTCCGGCCATTCTGCGATTCGGGGCGCGAGCGAGCCGCTCAGGAATGCATCGCGCGCCGTGATCGTTGACGATGGGAAGCACCAACCGACGACTTTAAGGATCGAGAGCTCGTGAGCAGCAAGGTCCCCCCGATCATCCTGAACAACGGCGTCGAGATGCCCCAGCTGGGCTTCGGCGTCTGGCAGGTGCCGGACGACGAGGCCGAGCAGGCCGTCGGCACGGCGCTGGAGGCCGGCTACCGCAGCATCGACACGGCCGCGATCTACGGCAACGAGCGGGGCACCGGCAAGGCGCTCGCCGCCTCCGGCGTCCCGCGCAAGGACCTCTTCGTGACCACGAAGCTCTGGAACACCGACCAGGGCTACGACGCCACGCTCCGCGCCTTCGACGAGTCGCTGGACAAGCTCGGCCTGGAGTACGTCGACCTGTACCTGATCCACTGGCCGCTCCCGGCCCGCGGCACGTACGTCGACACGTACAAGGCGCTCGAGAAGCTGTACGCCGACGGCCGGGCACGGGCCATCGGTGTCTCCAACTTCCTTCCGGAGCACCTGGAGACGCTGACCGAGGCGACCGACGTCATCCCGGCGGTCAACCAGATCGAGCTGCACCCCCACCTCCAGCAGCACGCCGCCCGCGAGTACCACGCGGAGCAGGGCATCGCCACCGAGGCCTGGTCACCGCTCGGCCAGGGCAAGGGCCTGCTGGAGGTCCCGGCGATCGTCGCCATCGCGCAGAAGCACGGCCGCACCCCGGCCCAGATCGTGCTGCGCTGGCACCTCCAGCTGGGCAACGTGGTCATCCCCAAGTCGGTGACGCCGTCCCGTATCAGGGAGAACATCGAGGTCTTCGACTTCTCCCTGGACACCGAGGACATCGCCGCGATCAGCGCGCTGAACGAGGACCGCCGCATCGGTCCCGACCCGGCGACCTTCGACGCGGCCTGAGGTCCACCGCGGCCGACGCCGACTGACGGGACCGCCCGCCGAGGGGATTTCGGCGGGCGGTTTTCGTGTGCCGCGGGGCGTCCACCGCCGCCCGCGGCTACGTCACGCGCGGGCGAGGTGGACCGTGTGGGCCGCGAGGACGAACACGTCGGGGCGGTGGTACAGGCTCGCCTTGTCATCGGGGTCCAGGAGCCGGTCGAGCGTGGCGAGGTCGGACGGGTCGAGGTGGTCCGCGTACTCCGCGAGGGTCTCCCGGCGCCGCCGGAAGATGGTGACGGCGTGGGCGCGCGCCGCCTCCGACACCGGGGCAGGCAGGTCCAGCAGGAAGGTGCGGGAGGTCGCGTCACGCAGGCCGGCGGCGGTGAGCAGCCCCGGCCAGTCCTCGGCCTCCGCGACCGTGCCGGGCAGTGCGGCGCGCATCTCGCCGAACCACAGCTCCTCGACCGCGTCGAGCCGGGACTGGAGTCCGGGGCGGCCGATGCCGATGTCCCGCGGCAGGAACCGCGCGGGCAGTCCGCCCTCCACGAGCGCCAGTACCCCGCCCGGGGACAGCCGCTCGGCGAAGGCGGCGAGGCCGGCCCGCTGGTCGCCGAGGTGGTGCAGACTGCGGCTCGCCCACAGCACATCGGCGGGGTAGTCCAACTCGGCCAGGCCCTCGGGGAGTTCCGCCTTGAGCGTGGTGAACCGGTCGGCCAGGCCCAGGCGTTCCGCCCGGGCCCGCGCCCGCTCCAGCAGGGGAGCCGAGCCGTCCACGGCGACGACACGGGCGCCGGGGAACGTGTCGGCCAGCAGCGTGCTCACCACGCCCGGCCCGCTGCCGGCGTCGACGACCAGTCCGGGCTCAGGCTGCCGCTCGGCCACCCAGGCCGCGGCCTGCCGGTTCAGCGGGGTGAACAGCTCCGCCTGCTCCTCCAGATGCTCGGCCAGCTCGGCCCAGTCGATGTCGGTGTGACTGTGGTCGCGGTGCCCGTGTCCGTGCTGGTGGTGATGTCCCATGGGGGTGAGCCTCTCTTCCGGTTGCCGTCAGCCTGCGCCGACGCACCACGGAACGGCAACCTCCCTTGCCGTTATGGCAAACTCTCCGGGCTTCGCGCTCTCCGGGTGTCAGCCCTTGTCGGCGGCCCGGTAGACACAGACGTTCACACCCGTGGGGCTCGTGACCGTGGAGACCAGCTGCAGGGTGTGCTTGGCGCCACCGTCGGGGAAGATCGTCTTTCCGCCGCCGAGGACGACCGGCATGATCATCAGCCGCAGTTCGTCGACCAGGCCCTCGTGCAGGAGGGTGCGGGCGAGGCTGGGGCTGCCCATGACGAGCAGGTCGCCGCCCTCGCTCTCGCGCAGCTTGCGGATGTGGGCGACGGCTTCCTCACCGGGGACGCGGGTGGTGTTCCACGTCAGCTCGTCGTCGCCGAGGGTGCTGGAGACCACGTACTTGGGGAGGGCGTTGATCCGGTCGGCGAAGGGGTCCCCGGCGCGCTCCGGCCAGGCCCCGGCCATCGCCTGCCAGGTGCGGCGCCCGTACAGCAGCGCGTCGGCCGCGCGCAGCACCTCGTCCCAGGCCCCGCCGACCACCTCCGGGTCGAAGAACTCCTGCGTCCAGCCGCCGTGGGCGAAGCCGCCGTCGGTGTCCTCCTCGGGGCCGCCGGGGGCCTGCACGACGCCGTCCAGGCTCATGAACGCGGTGATGACGATGCGCATGGGGTGGTCTCCTCGTCCGCTCGGGGTGTACGGCGATGAAGACCGGGGTGCGGTCCGGAACTCATCGCCCCACCCACCCACGTCACAGTGACATGCGTCACACCACCCTGTCACGGAAACGGCCGCCACGGCCCCCGGCGCCGCAACGGCACGCGCGGCTCCGGCACGGCAACGGCCGCCCGGCCCCTGCGTGCACAGGGGCGGGCGGCCGTCACGCGCGGGTGTGTCGTTCGGCCGGCACCGCCAGGGGCTGGGGAAGCGTGCGCCCCTGGCGGACCCTCTCAGCCGGCGGAGGTCACAGCGCCGGGTACGCGTTCCGCATCAGCTGCTGGAACTGGGCGGAGAACCAGTGCCCGGACAGCGGCGCGTTCGGCAGGGCGCCGGACATGTTGTAGTTGTTGCGCGGGTTGCCCTTGTACGTCGGGTCGCACATGCCGTCGAAGCCCTTGCCCTCGTCGTTCGGGATCTGGGAGCTGGCCCCGTCGGACTCCCCCGGGGGCTTCATCCACACGTAGGCGTCGATCCCCGGCGCGGGGGCGGCCTGCGGACGCTCGCCGAGACCGGCTCCGGACTGGTTGCACCAGTTGCCGGTGTTGAGGCGGCGGTCGTAGCGCCCGCCGTCGACGTAGGTGTCGACGCTGGTCGTCGCGCCCGGTCCGGTGGGCCGAGCGGTGCCGCCCCAGCCGTTGCGGGAGGTGTCGATCAGCATGCCGACGTTCGAGTTGAAGCCGGCCGAGACGGCCTGGGCCCGGAACGCCTGGGCGAAGGACAGCTCGTCGACGTAGCGGTTCCAGTCGACCCACTTCGACTCGCGGACCGACTTGCCGGCCACGGTGTCGTTGATGGTGAAGTTGTTCTCCTTCAGGGCGCTGTAGTTCGCCGTGTTGGTGATGAAGCCGTGGACGTCGTTCACCGTGGCGCCCTCGGCGGTCGCCGCCTCCTTCATGATGGCGGCGGAGGGGGCGAAGTTGTCGTCCCAGCCGAGCCAGCCGTGGTGGCCGGCGTCGACGTAGTTGTAGACGTTGGGGACGTCGCCCAGCTTGTTGAGCGCGTAGCCGACACCCTTGACGTAGTTGCCGTTGGCCTTCATCACGTCGCACTGCGGCACGGCCGTCGGGCGGCTGCCGGTGTTGGTGACGAGGTTCGGCAGCGAGTCGATCTCGACCGTGGTGACGATGCGCAGCGAGGCGTACTTCGGATCGGCGAGGATCGCCTTGATCGGGTCGATGTACTGCGTCTTGTACTTGTCGATCTCGTCGGCCTTGAGCTCGCCGTTGGAGGACAGGGCCGAGCAGTCACGGCCGGGCAGGTTGTAGATCACCAGCTGGACGACGAGCTGGTCGGAGCCCTTCTGCCGCAGCGCCTCGTCGAGGTGGGCCCGCAGCCCCATCTTGCCGCCGGCACCCGCGATGGCGGCGATGCGGTCCAGCCACACGCCCGTGGGCTGGTTGGCGATCCGGCTGCCGCCCGGCTCGGCGGCGGCGTTCCTGGACCACTCCGGGTTCACGTACACCTTGGCGCCGGCGTACGGGTTGTCCACCCGCGTGCCGGGGTTGCCCGGGCCGGGATCGGTGGGGCCGCCGCCACCGCCGTCGTCGACGTTGCAGGTCACACCGTCGAGCGTGAAGGTGGTCGGGAGGGCGTTGCTGCCGCTGTAGCCGGCGTTGAAGCCGAAGCTGACCGAACCGCCGGTCGGGAGCGACCCGTTGTACGTCTCGTTGGAGGCCGTCACGGTGCTGCCGCTCTGGGAGATCTTCGCGTTCCAGCCGTTGCCCACCTGCTGGTTGCCCGCGTACGACCACTTCGCGGACCACGAGGACTTCGCGGCGCTGTTGTTGGTGATCGTGACGGCGGCGGTGAAGCCGGTGGACCACTGGTTCTGCACCTTGTAGTCGACGGTGCAGGGGATCGCCCGGGTGCCGGCGTCGTCCGGCACGGCGGCCACCGCGGTCCCGGCGGCTCCGGCGACCAGCGCCATCGCCGCGAGGAGTGCTGTTCTGGTACGGCTCATGAGTGCGGGTTTCCTCTTCCGTAGTGGGGTGTACGTGGAGGTTCCGTAGGGGCTGTGCCTGGTGCCCGCCCGCCGAGGGAGCGCGGACGGTCGCGCGGCCCGGCGCCCGGCGACGTGGGACTGCCGTCGCGGGCGGAGGTCAGGCCGGGCCGGCGGGAGCCGGCCATGTGCTCCGCTTCCGGCCGGGGCGAAAAGCGGATCGCCCTCGGGCACGGTGGGTCGGTTCCACGGCCGCGGCACCAGGTCGCAGCCGTCCGCGAGAACGCCGGACGACCCTGCCGCCGGGCACTTCGGACGCCGGCGACCCGCCCCCGTGCGGCGAGGCGTGCCCGGCCACGGAGACGAGTAAAAGACCTGAACGCGGGGGGTGGCGCATGAGCGACTCCTTGCAGATCGGGCGCGCCATGACGGCCGCGTCGACTGGTGGAACCGCTCCCACTGGTGCTGGTGAAGGTAGCGCCAAGTGACAGTAAAAGACAGAGGTGTTGCGTTATTGCCCACCACAAATCTTTTCGCCCGCCGTCGAATCTTTTCGACTCTTCAAGCACCTTGACCGCCTGCACCCCTCTCCTCAATATGGGAGCGCTCCCACTGGTTCAAGGCTTGTTGTTGCTGCTCCGCCCCCACCTTCGTAAGAGCCGCACGGAAGGAACCAGAGCATGCACCCCAGACGCGGACGCCGTGCCACACGGCGCCTGTGGACCGCCGTGGTCGCGGCCCTCGCTCTTCCCTTGACGATGCTGGGCACGGGGTCGGCCCCCGCCGCCGCGGCTGCCGTGGCCTGCAACGTCGACTACAAGACCAACGACTGGGGCTCGGGCTTCACCGCCGAGCTGACCATCACCAACCGGGGCACCGAGGCCATCAACGGCTGGACCCTGACGTACTCCTACGCGGGCAACCAGACGCTCACCAGCGGCTGGAGCGGCACCTGGTCGCAGTCCGGCAGGACGGTGACCGCGAAGAACGCGTCCTGGAACGGCACCATCGCCGTCGGGGCCGCGGTGAGCACCGGCGCCCAGTTCACCTACAGCGGCACCAACACGGCGCCGACCAGCTTCGCGATCAACGGCACCGCGTGTGTCGGCGCCCACCAGCCGCCGATCACCGTGCTGACCAGCCCGACCGCGGGCGCCACGTACTCACAGGGTGACCCGGTGCCGATGGCGGCCACCGCGGCGGCCGCTGACAACGCGACCATCACCAAGGTGGAGTTCTACGACGACACCCGGCTGCTGGGCACGGACACCACCTCGCCGTACACCTTCTCGGCCACCGGTCTGTCCGTGGGCAGCCACTCGCTGGTCGCCAAGGCGTACGACAGCCTGGGCGCGTCGGCGGACTCCGCGCCGGTCGGCATCACGGTCGCCTCGGGCCCCGCCGTGGTGGTCTCACCGACACAACTGGGCGTGCAGCAGGGCAAGACGGGCACGTACGACGTGAAGCTCTCGACCCAGCCGTCGGGCAATGTGACGGTGACGACCGCGCGGGCCTCCGGCAACTCGGGCCTGTCGGTCACGGGAGGCGCGTCGCTGACCTTCACGCCGTCGAACTGGAACACGGCCCAGAAGGTGACCGTCACGGCCGACTCCTCGGGCACGGGCTCGGCGGTCTTCGAGTCGACTGCCACCGGCCACGCCAAGGGGGCGGTGACGGTGACGCAGCTGGCGGCGTCGAAGGTCTACGACGCCCGCTTCCTGGAGCTCTACGGCAAGATCACCAACCCGGCGAACGGCTACTTCTCCCCCGAGGGCATCCCGTACCACTCGGTGGAGACGCTGATCGTCGAGGCGCCGGACCACGGCCATGAGACCACCTCGGAGGCGTACAGCTACCTCCTGTGGCTCCAGGCCATGTACGGCAAGGTCACGGGCGACTGGTCCAAGTTCAACGGCGCCTGGGAGACCATGGAGAAGTACATGATCCCCACCCGCGCCGACCAGCCGACCAACTCCTTCTACTCGGCGAGCAAGCCGGCGACGTACGCCCCCGAGCACGACACCCCGGGCGAGTACCCGGCGCAGCTCAACACGTCGGTCTCGGTCGGCTCGGACCCGATCGCCGCGGAGCTGAAGAGCGCCTACAACACCGACGACATCTACGGCATGCACTGGCTGCAGGACGTGGACAACGTGTACGGCTACGGCAACTCGCCGGGCAAGTGCGAGGCCGGTCCGGCCGACACCGGCCCGTCGTACATCAACACCTTCCAGCGGGGACCGCAGGAGTCGGTGTGGGAGACCGTCCCGCAGCCCACCTGCGACCAGTTCAAGTACGGCGGCAGGAACGGGTACCTGGACCTGTTCACCCGTGACGCCTCCTACGCCAAGCAGTGGAAGTTCACCAACGCCCCCGACGCCGACGCGCGCGCCGTGCAGGCCGCGTACTGGGCGGACGTCTGGGCCAAGCAGCAGGGCAAGGGCGGTGACGTCTCCGCGACCGTCGGCAAGGCCGCGAAGATGGGCGACTACCTGCGCTACGCGATGTACGACAAGTACTTCAAGAAGGTCGGCAACTGCGTGGGGCCGACCACGTGCCCCGCGGGCACCGGCAAGGACGCCTCCTTCTACCTGCTCTCCTGGTACTACGCGTGGGGCGGCGCCACCGACACCAACGCCGGCTGGGCCTGGCGCATCGGCTCCAGCCACGCGCACGGCGGCTACCAGAACCCGCTCGCCGCGTACGCCCTCGCCAACTACGCCCCGCTGAAGCCCAAGTCGGCGACCGGGCAGGCGGACTGGGCCAAGTCCCTGGACCGGCAGATCGAGTTCTACCGCTGGCTCCAGTCCAACGAGGGCGCGATCGCGGGCGGCGCCACCAACAGCTGGGCGGGGCGGTACGCGACGCCTCCGGCCGGAACGCCGACCTTCTACGGCATGTACTACGACGAGAAGCCCGTGTACCACGACCCGCCGTCCAACCAGTGGTTCGGCTTCCAGACGTGGTCCATGGAGCGGGTCGCCGAGTACTACCAGCAGACCGGCAACGCCGCCGCGAAGACGGTGCTCGACAAGTGGGTCGACTGGGCGCTGTCCAAGACCACGATCAACCCCGACGGGACGTACCGGATCCCCTCCACGCTCCAGTGGTCCGGTGCCCCCAACACCTGGAACCCGTCCAGCCCCGGCTCCAACAGCGGGCTGCACGTCACCGTCGCCGACTACACCGACGACGTGGGGGTGGCGGGCTCGTACGCCAAGACGCTGACGTACTACGCCGACCGCTCCGGTGACGCCGACGCGGCCCGGGTCGCCAAGGCGCTGCTCGACGGCATGTGGGAGCACTACCAGGACGGGCTCGGTGTCGCCGTCCCGGAGACCCGCGCCGACTACAACCGGTTCGACGACCGGGTGTACGTGCCGAGCGGGTGGACGGGCACGATGCCGAACGGCGACACGATCAACTCGTCGTCGACGTTCGAGTCGATCCGCACCTTCTACGAGGACGACCCGGCCTGGTCGAAGATCGAGGCGTATCTGGCGGGTGGCGCCGCGCCGTCGTTCACGTACCACCGGTTCTGGGCCCAGGCGGACATCGCCCTGGCCATGGGTGCGTACGCGGAGCTCCTCGAATAAGTCCCCGCTGAAGCTCCGGGTACGAGGTCCTGCGCTCCGGCGGGGGCAGGACCTGGGCCGGGCGGTCCCCACCCGCACAGGGGGCCGCCCGGCCGTTCGCGCCGCCCGTCCATCCGTCTCCCCCCACGCCTCCGGAGAGGACTTCACCGTGCGAAGAACCCGCATCCTCACCACCGTCCTGGCCCTCGCGGCCGGTCTCCTCGCGGGGTCCCCACCCGCGCTGGCGGCCGAGCGGGCCGGACAGGCAGAGCAGGCCGAGCGGGCCGGCGAGAAGGTGTCGATCGCCGCGGACACCTACACGTGGAAGAACGCCCGTATCGACGGTGGCGGGTTCGTCCCCGGCATCGTGTTCAACCGCAAGGAGAGGAACCTCGCGTACGCCCGCACGGACATCGGCGGGGCGTACCGCTGGGTGGAGTCGTCGAAGACGTGGACGCCGCTGCTCGACTCCGTCGGCTGGGACGACTGGGGGCACACGGGTGTGGTGAGCCTCGCCTCCGACCCGGTCGACCCGAACAGGGTGTACGTCGCGGCCGGCACGTACACCAACAGCTGGGACCCGGGCAACGGCGCGATCTACCGCTCGTCCGACCGGGGGGCGAGCTGGCAGAAGGCGAATCTGCCGTTCAAGCTGGGCGGGAACATGCCGGGGCGCGGCATGGGTGAGCGGCTGGCGGTGGACCCGAACAAGAACAGCGTGCTGTATCTGGGCGCGCCCAGCGGCAAGGGGTTGTGGCGGTCCACGGACTCGGGGGTCACCTGGTCGCAGGTGACCAACTTCCCGAACGTCGGCAACTACGTGGCCGACCCGTCCGACACCAGCGGGTACTCCAGTGACAACCAGGGCATCGTCTGGGTCACGTTCGACGAGTCGACGGGCACCGCGGGCACCGCCACGAAGACGATCTACATCGGTGTCGCCGACAAGGACAACGCGGTCTACCGGTCGACGGACGCGGGCGCGACCTGGTCGCGGGTGGCGGGGCAGCCGACCGGTCAACTGGCCCACAAGGGCGTCCTGGACGCGACGAACGGCCATCTGTACCTCGCGTACAGCGACACGGGCGGGCCGTACGACGGCGGCAAGGGCCGGCTCTACCGGTACGCGACGGCGACCGGGACCTGGACGAACATCAGCCCGGTGGCGGAGGCCGACACGTCCTTCGGTTTCAGCGGGCTCACGGTGGACCGTCAGAGGCCGGGCACGGTGATGGCGACGGCGTACAGCTCCTGGTGGCCGGACACCCAGATCTTCCGTTCCACCGACAAGGGCGCGACCTGGACGAAGGCGTGGGACTACACGTCGTACCCGAACCGCGACAACCGTTTCACCATGGACGTCTCGTCGTCGCCGTGGCTGACGTGGGGCGCGAACCCGTCGCCGCCGGAACAGACGCCGAAGCTGGGCTGGATGACCGAGTCGCTGGAGATCGACCCGTTCGACTCGAACCGCATGATGTACGGGACGGGCGCGACGATCTACGGCACCGAGAACCTCACCAACTGGGACAGCGGCGCCAAGTTCACCGTGAAGCCCATGGTGCGGGGCCTGGAGGAGACGGCCGTCAACGATCTCGCCTCTCCCCCGTCCGGCGCCCCGCTGCTCAGCGCGCTCGGTGACATCGGCGGCTTCCGGCACACGGATCTGGCGAAGGTCCCGCCGATGATGTTCACACAGCCGAACTTCACGACGACGACCAGCCTGGACTTCGCCGAGACCAACCCGAACACCGTCGTCCGGGTGGGGAACCTGGACTCGGGGCCGCACATCGCGTTCTCCACGGACAACGGCGCCAACTGGTTCGCGGGCACCGACCCTTCGGGGGTGAGCGGCGGCGGCACCGTCGCGGCGGCCTCCGACGGCAGCCGCTTCGTGTGGAGCCCGGCGGGCACCGGCGTGCGGTACACCACGGGCTTCGGGACGTCGTGGCAGGAGTCGAGCGGGATACCGTCCGGCGCGATCGTCGAATCCGACCGGGTCGACCCGAAGACCTTCTACGGCTTCAAGTCCGGGAAGTTCTACGTCAGCACGGACGGCGGCGCGACCTTCACCGCGTCGAACGCGAGCGGCCTGCCCAGCGGTGACAGCGTCCGTTTCAAGGCGCTGCCGGGCACGAAGGGCGACGTGTGGCTCGCGGGCGGGGAGACGGGCGGCGCGTACGGGCTGTGGCACTCCACCGACGGCGGCGCCACCTTCACCAAGCTGTCGAACGTCGCGCAGGCCGACACCATCGGCTTCGGCAAGGCGGCCGCGGGCGCCTCGTACCAGACCCTGTACACCAGCGCCAAGATCGGCGGGGTGCGTGGCATCTTCCGTTCGACGGACAAGGGCGCCACCTGGACGCGGATCAACGACGACGCCCACCAGTGGGGTTGGACCGGCGCGGCCATCACGGGTGACCCGCGGGTCTACGGCCGGGTGTACGTCGCCACCAACGGACGCGGTGTCATCTACGGCGACACCTCCGACACCGGCGGCGGGGGCGGCGGCACGGACCCCGATCCGGAACCACAGCCGACGGGTGCCTGCGCCGTGACCTACAAGATCACCAACCAGTGGTCGGGCGGCTTCCAGGCCGATGTGCGGCTGGCCAACACGGGCACCGGCGCCTGGACGGGCTGGACCCTCAACTGGTCCTTCCCCAACGGCCAGAGCGTCACCCAGCTGTGGAACGCGGCCCATACCCAGTCCGGTGCGGCGGTCTCGGTGAAGAACATCGGCTGGAACGGGAACGTCGCGCCGGGTGCGTCGGTGAGCTTCGGCTTCACCGGCACCTGGTCGGGGACGAACGGGAAGCCCGGCGCCTTCAGACTCGGAGACCAGTCCTGCACGGTGACCTGACACCCGTGCGGGACGCGACGAGGGCGCGCGCCGAACGCGGCGCGCGCCCTCATTCATTCGTCGTCACGGTGCCGGATCCACCAGAAGAGCATCACCGTGGCGGCGACGAGCATGATGATCGCCGGTGCGGCGGTCACGACACGGGACAAGGTCATCGACGGACTCTCTCGGCCGCTGCCCTGGAGGTGACGGCTTGCTGAACGGGGCGGGCCGGACGATGATCCCGCCTGCGTCGGCCAACGTCATCAGGGCGGCCGAAAATACACTCGTTCGTGTCTGCGTCGTCATACCGGTCAGCAGCCGTGGACCGTCGGCCGGGTTGCCCCTCCGAGAGAGCAGACGGGTTCCGCCTCCTCAGTCGCCGTCGGTCACATGGGTGTGATCGTCCTTCGCGCCGTACGTCGCGGCGAGTTCGGCGACCGTCCGGGCCATGCGCTCGCGCAGCTCGGCCGGCTCCAGGACCTGGTGCGCGCCGCCCTCCCCGACGCGTTGCGCGCGATCGGCATGCCGCACCTCGGATCGAAGGGGCTGACGCTGCGGCTGTTCGATCCTCAGGCCCGGGAGTGGCCGCTGAACTGGTCGTCCAGCCGCAGCGGGCGGCTGTTCCCGCCGGTCGTCGGCCGGTTCGAGGGCGGTCGGGGCGAGTTCCACGGAGACGACACGCACGACGGCAAGGACGTACGGGTGCGGTTCGTCCGGTCCTGTGTGTCCACGACCACCGCCCGCTGGGAGCAGGCGTTCTCGCTCGACGACGGCGAGACCTGGCTGACCGACTGGACCATGGAGTTCCGGCGGCCGGCGGTCTCCTGACCGCCGCCCTCGGTCACCTCCTGCGGAAGGCCCGCAGGGAGAACTCCGGGTCCGGGCGGGGCCGGTCCTGGTCGGGGAGGGCCGCGAGGCGTACGGCGAAGTCGTCGGCGAGGGGGTCACCGGGCGGCAGGGTGACGAACCAGCCGCGGCGCAGGTCCATGAGGGCGCGGCGCGGGCTTCGGCCCTGGCCGCGTCCCGGGAAGCGGGCCTCGCCCGCCGGGCGCAACCCGTGCTCGTCGGCGTACTTCCCCACGGCCGCCGAGGTGTCCATGGCCGGACTGCGGGGGCGTGTGGCGAGGACGGCGTCGATGTCGCTGCCGACGTTGTGGGACGCCCCCTTGTCGACGGTGGTGATGTACACACCGCCCGGCCGCAGCACGCGGGCGCACTCGCCGACGACGGTCCGTACGTCGTCCGGGTCGACGAGCAGGTGCAGCAGCCACACACTGGTCACGACGTCGAACGCGGCGTCGGGGAAGGGGAGTCGGCGACTGTCGGCGAGGACGATCGCGCCGGGCAGGCGGGCTGCGGCCCGGCGCGCCATGGCGGGGGTGAGGTCGACGCCCGTCACCCGCATCCCGGGGCGGGCGGCGGCGAACCGCCGGGTCACGATGCCGGTGCCGCACGCCACGTCGAGCAGGTTGCGGACACCCCGGGGGACGAGTCCGAGCACGGCGTCGGCGGCGGCCTCGGCGCGTGGCTCACCGCCGCGCAGGGCGTCGTAGTCGCCCGCCTCCTTGTCGTAGTCCAGCACCGGCTCAGCTCGCCCCGTGGCCCGGTGCGAGCTCCTCGACCCTGCGGGCCAGTTCGAAGTCCTTCTCGGTGACGGCCCCGCCCGCGCTGTGCGTGTGGATGGTCAGCGAAACGGTGTGGTAGCCGAGGGTGAGGTCGGAGTGGTGGTCGAGCTCCTCCTGGGTGCGGGCGATGTGCACGACCATCGCGGTCGCCGCGAAGTGCGAGGCCAGCCGGTAGGTGCGGGCGATCCGGTCCCCGTCCAGCGACCAGCCCGGCAGCTCCGCCAGCCGGTCCTCGATCTCCTTCTGCGACAAGGGTTCGACGGGCATGGCCCGCTCCTTCCGTGACGCCCCCTCCGTGACGTGCGGTCCCTCCCAGCGTGCCACAGCCCGGCCGCCACGGCCCTGGTCAGCCCGTGCCGCGAGGGCGGGCGCCGTACGCATCCGGCCGCGCCGCGCGCCCCCGGGGCCGGGCGGATGCGACCCGGTTCACATCCGTACGCACTCCGTCGCGAAGTCGTCGGCCAGGACCATGATGTCGGCGCGGCCCTCGGTCGCGGCCAGCCAGTCGTGCGGGAGGCCGTGGTCGCCGTAGTGGGCGCCGAGGAGGTTGCCGCAGATGGAGCCGGTGGAGTCGCTGTCGCCGGAGTGGTTGACGGCGAGAAGGAGGGCCTCGCTGACACTGTGCGTGGCGAGGGCGCAGTAGACCCCCATGGCGAGGGCCTCCTCGGCGACCCAGCCGGCGCCGAGATGCTCGACCTTCTCCGCCGTCGGGGCGCCCTCGGCGGCGAGGTCGAGGGCGCGGTCGAGGGCCCTGCTGGTCTCCTCGTGTCCGGGGTGGCGGGACAGCAGCCGCAGGGTGCGCAGGACGGCGCCCTCCAACGACTCGTCGGCGACCAGGTGGGCGACGATCGCGGCGAGCGCGCCGGCCGCGTAGGCGCCGGTGGGGTGCCCGTGGGTCATCAGGGCGCCGCGGGCGGCCATGCCGAACGCGGTCTCCGCCGGGACGCGGGCCAGCCCGAAGGGGGCCGACCGCATGACGGTGCCGCAGCCCTTGGAGTCGGGGTTGACCGGGCCGGGACGCCCCAGCGGGGCCGCCGGATCGGGGTGGTGGACCTGGGCGAGGCCGGACAGGCACGCGTTGCCGGGAGCGCGGCGGGCGTACAACCAGGGCAGCGCGGCGAGACCCGAGGTCACACGCGGATCAGGGCCGGGCTGCCGCTGGGTGTCGAGCCAGCGGCCATAGGCCTCCCGGACCAGTTGGGGCCAGGCGCCCTCGATGCCCTTGAGCCGTGCCCGCTCGTGCGCCTGCCGCAGCCCCTCGACGGTGAAGAGGGTCATCTGGGTGTCGTCGCTGACCCGGCCGACCACACCGTCCGCGTCCGGGACGAGACCGGTCACTCCTCGGTCGCCGTGCGTGGAACGGATGAGGGCCAGCGAGGCGAACTCGACCGGGTAGCCGAGCGCGTCCCCGACCGCCCCGCCCAGCAGGCACCCTCGCACCCGCGCCCGGTACACCGCCGTCGCCTCCCAGGACGGGTTCCACGGGTCGTACACGCGCCACTCCTCGATCGCCTCGGCTACGTTCTGACGTATGACCATTGTCTCGCCCGCCACCACGAACCGACCCGGTACCCCTCCCGACCAGGGCATCGGCCCGTTGCTGCGGGCGTGGCGGGAGCAACGGCGGGTCAGTCAGCTGGAGTTGGCGCTGCGCGCCGGTTCGTCGGCGCGGCACATCAGCTTCGTCGAGACGGGCCGCTCCCGGCCCAGCGAGGAGATGGTGCTGCGGCTCGCCGAGCACCTGGACGTCCCGGTGCGGGACCGCAACGCGCTGCTCCTGGCCGCCGGTTACGCCCCCCGCTATCCGCAGACGCCGCTGGACGACCCGTCGATGGCGGCCCTCCGCGAGGGCATGGAGCGTCTGCTCCAGGGCTACGAGCCGTACCCGGCGCTGGTGCTCGACGCGACGTATCATGTGATGGCCGCCAACCGGGGCATCGCGATGCTGTTGGACGGCGTCCCCGAGTCCCTGCTCGTGCCGCCGCTGAACGCGATGCGCCTGGTCCTCCACCCCGAGGGTCTGGCACCCCGGATCCGCAATCTGCGGGCCTGGCGCGGTCATCTGCTGGAGCAGATGGAGCGCCAGATCGCCCTGCGCCGCTCTGAGCCCCTGCGCGCGCTGTACGAGGAGGTCGCGGCGTATCCGCTGCCGCCCGGCACGTCCGACGAGGAGCCCGGGGAGGAGCTGGGTGTGTCGTTCGCCCTGCCGATGCGGATCGAGCACGCGGGCCGGGTGCTGTCCTTCATCTCGTCGATCTCCACGTTCAACACGCCCATGGACGTGACCGTGGCCGAACTGGCCATCGAGACGTTCCTGCCGGCCGACCCGGCGACGGTCACGTACCTGCAGTCGCTGAGGTGACAGCCGGTCAGTCACCGGTCGTCCGCAGGGCGGTGTACTGCGCCGCCGCGAACCCGGCCACCGTCAGCGCCTGGAGCACCGTCCACACCGCGCCCGCCGTGCTGGGCGTGAGCCACAGGGCGAGGGCGACGAGGCTGAGGAGGGCCCAGGCGAGATTGGCCTCGATGACCGCGCGCACGGGCCACACCGGCGGACGCCCGCGCGCGGCGAGCAGGCCCACGGCCGCCGCGTACACCGTGAGGAACACGCCGAGTGCGACGAGGAGCCCGGAGCCGACGCCGAGGAGCCGGCCGAGCGGGCCGGCGGCGGTGAGGTACGCGAGCCCGTTCACCCCGGTCACGACGGCGTCCACGGCCAGGAAGCGGCGCAGCATGGTCCGGGGGTCGGTGGTTCGGGCGAGAGCGGCGAGCTGGGTCGCGGACATGGGGTGTCACCCTCCGTCGAGGCGAAGTCGGTCAGATGGGGGGCGGCCGTGCGGGCCGCCGGAGCCGGGCCCCGGGCCGGAGTGCGCCGGCCCGGAACCCGATGGCCTCACCTTGCCGCGCGGGGGTTGCCCCGGTCGATTACCCCGGAGGTCATGAACGGAGCAGGGCCGGGTCCACTGGGAGTCCATGACGGTTGTCACGCTGTGGGACCGTTGTTCACTCTTCGGAATCGTCCTTTACTCTTTGGGGTCGTCGTGGCGCGTTCCGCCACGGCGACGCCGTGGTCGAACGGGGACCGGGGACTCCCCCGTTCCGGTCGGCCTCATGAGATGTGCATCGGAACATGACAGACTGGACGCGTACTTCGGCGCGTGGGGAGGCGTGGCGTGAGTGAGCGGCGGCCCGCGCCCACCGTCGGTCAGGTGGTGCTCGGCAGACGGCTCCAGGAACTGCGCGAGGCCGCCGGTCTCAAGCGCGAGGAGGCCGCGCGCGTGCTGAGGGTCGCCCCGGCGACCGTACGGCGCATGGAGACCGCGGACGTCGCGCTGAAGATCCCGTACGTACAGGTCCTGCTCACCACGTACGGCGTCGCCGAGGCAGACGTCGCCTCGTTCGTGAAACTCGCCGAGGAGGCGAACAAGCCCGGCTGGTGGCAGCGGTTCCACGATGTGCTGCCCGACTGGTTCAGCCTGTACGTGAGCCTGGAGGGCGCGGCGCATCTGATCCGGCAGTACGAGCCGCACTTCGTGCCCGGCATGCTCCAGACCGAGGAGTACGCCCGGGCCGTGATGGAGGCCGGAACCCTCGGCCAGACCGGCCCCGAGACCATCGAGCGGCATGTGTCGCTGCGCATGGCCCGGCAGAAGCTCCTCACCCGGGAGAGCCCTCCGCACCTGTGGGTGATCATGGACGAGACGGCGCTCAGACGGCCGGTGAGCATCCGCTCCCAGGTCATGCGCGACCAGATCGACCGGCTGCTGGAGGCCACCGAGAAGGACCACGTCATCCTCCAGGTCGCCGAGTTCGCCGCCGGCCCCCACCCGGGCACCTACGCCCCGTTCTCCCTCTTCCGCTTCGCGGAGCCCGAGCTCCCCGACATGGTCTACACGGAGTACCTCACCGGCGCGCTCTACCTCGACTCCCGGCGCGAGGTCGCCCTCCACCTGGAGGTCCTCGACCACATGGCCGCACACGCGGCCTCGGCGGAACGCACCCGTGAGATCCTGCGGCGGTACCGCGACAGGTACTGAGCCTGCCGGCGATCGATCCGGGCCCGTCATGCGGTCGACCGAGTGCCCTGCGTGCGACCGTCCCACCGACGACGGCCGTCGGGTCGTGTCCGGGAAGGTCTGCCGCGAGCCGGTGAACCCCTCCGAGGGCGTGCGTGTCAGTGGGCGTGCGACGATCCCGGCATGATCGCCGCGGTGGAGTCACTGCCGCCGACCACGGGGCCGCACGCCTCGACCACGTACGCCGACTGGGCCGCCGCCCACGACCCCGCAGCCACCGTGGACGCACGTGAGTCGATCGAGGCCATGCGCACCGAACTCGGCCGTTCCCGGACCGGGCCCGGCCGGTTCGTCGACGCGATGGCGGAGCGGGCACGGCGGTCACCACCGGCTCACCTCACGCCGCGCCCCCCTTCGTGTTCTTCTCGTCGTCGACGATCTCCGCGTCCACGACGCCCTCCTCCTCGGCGGGGCCGGAGGCGGTGCGCGGCTCCTCGGCGGAGGAGCCGGAGGGCCCGGAGGCTGTCGCGTACATCGCCTGGCCCATGCGCTGGCTCACCGTGGCGAGCTTGTCGATGCCTGCCCGGAGTGCGGCCGTGTCCTCGGGGTGGTCGAGGAGCTGCTTCAGCTCGGTCGCGGCGGCCTCGACCTCGCCGCGGATGTCGGCCGGTACCCGCTCCTCGTTGTCCCGGATGAACCGCTCGGTCTGGTAGACGAGTTGCTCCGCCTGGTTGCGGGTCTCCGCGGCCTCCCGGCGCCGCCGGTCCTCCTCCGCGTACTGCTCGGCCTCCCGCATCATCCGGTCGATGTCGTCCTTGGGCAGGGCGGAACCACCGGTCACGGTCATCTTCTGTTCGCGACCGGTGGCCAGGTCCTTCGCCGAGACATGCATGATCCCGTCGGCGTCGATGTCGAACGCCACCTCGATCTGCGGGACCCCGCGCGGCGCCGGGGGAAGGCCCGTGAGGTCGAAGACGCCGAGCTTCTTGTTGTACGCGGCGATCTCCCGCTCCCCCTGGTAGACCTGGATGCCGACCGAGGGCTGGTTGTCGGCGGCCGTGGTGAAGATCTCCGAACGCCGGGTCGGGATCGTGGTGTTGCGCTCGATCAGCTTGGTCATGATGCCGCCCTTGGTCTCGATGCCCAGGGACAGCGGGGTGACGTCGAGCAGCAGGACGTCCTTCACGTCACCGCGGATGACACCCGCCTGGAGCGCCGCTCCCACGGCCACCACCTCGTCGGGGTTCACGCCCTTGTGCGGGTCCTTCCCGGTGAGTTCCTTCACCAGATCGGTCACGGCGGGCATCCGGGTCGAGCCGCCGACGAGGATGACGTGGTCGATGGCGGAGAGCTTCACCCCGGCGTCCTTCACGGCCTGGTGGAACGGCGTCCTGCAGCGGTCGAGCAGATCGGCCGTCAGCTCCTGGAACTGGGCGCGCGTCAGCCGCTCCTCCAGATGCAGCGGCCCCTCGGCGGAGGCGGTGACATACGGGAGGTTGATGGATGTCTCGGAGGAGCTGGAGAGCTCGATCTTGGCCTTCTCGGCGCCTTCCCGGAGCCGTTGGAGCGCCATCTTGTCGTTGCCGAGGTCGATGCCGTGCTGCCCCTTGAACTTCTTGACGAGGTACTCGACGACCCGCTGGTCCCAGTCGTCGCCGCCGAGATGCGTGTCCCCGTTGGTGGCCTTGACCTCGATGACCCCGTCACCGATCTCCAGCAGCGAGACGTCGAAGGTGCCGCCGCCGAGGTCGAAGACGAGGACGGTCTGCTCCTCACCCCGGTCGAGGCCGTACGCGAGGGCCGCGGCCGTGGGCTCGTTGATGATCCGCAGGACCTTGAGCCCGGCGATCTCCCCCGCCTCCTTGGTGGCCTGCCGCTGGGAGTCGTCGAAGTACGCGGGCACGGTGATCACCGCGTCGGTGACGTCGTCGCCGAGATACGCCTCGGCGTCCCGCTTGAGCTTCTGGAGCACTCGCGCGGACAGTTCCTGGGCCCGAAGGCGGGTGCCATCCACGGAGCCGTGCTCGGGGAATCGCCAGCCCCCGTCGCCCATATGGCGTTTGACGGAGCGCGCGGTGCGCTCCACGTTCGTCACGGCCTGCCGCTTGGCGACCTCACCCACGAGGACCTCGCCGTTCTTGGCGAAGGCCACCACGGAGGGGGTGGTCCGCTGGCCCTCCGCGTTGGCGACGACGGTCGGCTCACCGCCCTCCAGCACGGCCACCACAGAGTTCGTCGTCCCCAGATCGATCCCGACCGCACGCCCCATCGCCGTCCCCTTCCCGCAAGGTTCCGCCAAGGTTCCGCCCGTGGCTCCCACCCGGGGGCCCCACATGTGTGGCTCCCACACCCGTGGTTCCTACCACCAGCACAAATCTTGAGTGGGCTCTTGTCAATGGGGCGTAGGGCGGCATGCTCCCGGCGGGGGCACCCGTGGAGGGCGTGCGGTCGGAAGGCCCTAAGCGCGTCTGCGCACGGCGTGCGCCAGGCGCAGGGCCCGGCTCACACCGCCGAAGAGCAGGCGCCAGTACCACCGGTCGACCACCGTGCGCACCGCGTTCGCCGTCACCACGGCGGTGTGCGAGACGGTGTGCTTCACCAGCCTGCTGTCCTTCTCCCGCCGGAAGGTCTCCTCCGGGATCCGGCAGGCGCGGAGGAACCCGTCGACCGTCTCCGGTTCCACCGGCTGCCGGGAGTCGGGGTAGCGCCGCCGGTAGTGCCTGAGGAAGTCGGCCGCGGCCAGGGCGCCGACCGCTTTCTGGTCCGCCTCGGCCTGCTCGGCGACACAGGGCAGCTCCTCCGCCGCGATCAGCCGCTGGATGCCGTGGGCCACCCACATCGACGTCAGCGGCAGGCTCGCGGGCAGCTCCGCCCGGTCGCCCGCCGTCAGGAAGTCCAGTTCGGCGGGCTCCCGGTGGGGCCCAGGGCCGAAAGTGAGGGCGGTCGCGGCTCGTCCAGGTCGCGCAGGAGGCTTCCCAGCGCGCCCTCGTCCAGCCACAGCGACCGCAGTCCGCCCAGGTCACAGCCGCCCACGGTGGCCAGGCCCAGGAAGGCCGCGTTGATCCCGCCCGCGCTCGTGCCGGAGAGCACGTCGACGCCGACGTCGAGCCGCAGCAGGTCGAGCAGTCGCTTGTAGCAGGCGCGCACCAGCCCGGCGGGCGTGTCGGAGGAGTCGGCGCGCGCGGCGGTCATCAGCAGGTTCAGTTCCCGGGCCACGCCGCCCATCCGGACGGCGAGGCTGAGGCCGCCGGTGAAGGCGACGGCGATTCTGAGCTCCGCGTCGAGCCCTGGCTGTGAGTCGTCACTCATGCGCCCAATGTGCTCGTGCCGGGCCGGCGCGCGCATCAGGACGCCGACGGCCGGACCACCGCCCCGACGGGGTGGCTGGTCCGGCCGCCGTGAGCCCGCGGGTCAGGCCAGCTTTGCCGACAGGGTGATCGGCACGGCCTTGAGGGCCTGGCTGACGGGGCAGTTCACCTTGGCGTTCTCGGCCGCCGCGACGAAGCCCGCCTCGTCGAGACCGGGCACCTCGCCCTCGACGGTGATGTGGATGCCGGTGATGCCCTCACCCGGCTGGAACGTCACGTCGGCGGAGGTGACGAGCTTGGTGGGCGGCGTGCCGGCGCCGGCGAGGGCGTGCGAGAACGCCATCGAGAAGCAGCTGGAGTGGGCGGCCGCGATCAGCTCCTCGGGGCTGGTCTTGCCGTTCGCCTCCTGCGTGCGAGCGGCCCACGTCACCGGCTGCTCGGCGATGGCGCCGGACGAGTCGAAGGTGACGACACCGTTGCCCTCGAGCAGGTTGCCTTCCCATACGGTGTGTGCGGAGCGCGTGGTAGCCACGGTTCTTCCTTTCACGTGGGTCCCGTTCCAACGGGGTCGGCCCCATCCGATCACATCGAGCCGCCCCGGACCCAGCCGACGGGGCGGAGGCCCGCCGCGGTCGACCGCTCGTTCGCCCGGCGTAGAGGTCGAGTTCGGCGCCCGCGCCACGTACCGGTCGAGTTCGGTGCCCGCTCACTGCACCCGGAACACCGGTCCGCGGGCGGTGAACGGCAGGCGGGCGCCCTGCGGGATCAGATAGGCGTGCTCGCGTCGTACGCGCAGGGCGTCGCACCAGCCGTCGGTGATGACGAGGAGGGGCGCGCCCGGCGGGAAGTCGTCGGCGCGTTGCAACAGGTCGATGCCGGGCTGGAGTACGGTGCCGCCGCGACCGTGGACGCGGACGCGCCCGGCGATCTCCGTGACCGGGACATAGCCCGCGTCGTGGGGGGCCGTGTCGCAGAAGACGACCCGCGCGGCCGGTACGTCGCGGGCCTCGGCGTAGGAGGCGATGGCGCCGAGGGCCTTGCCGAGCAGGACCCGGTTCATGGAGCCGGAGGTGTCGAGGACGACGCCGAAGGTGCAGCGGGCGACCTCCTCGGGCGGGAAGCAGCGTCCGGCGCGGGGGATGTCGGGGGTGGCGGACTGGCGGCGCGAGGGGCGCGCGTAGCTCCGTACGGGCTCGGGGCGGGGCACGAACTCGTCGAACCAGCGGGCGAGTTGCGCGTCCCACGGCAGGGGCGGATGGGTGAGGGCGCGGATCTCCTCGACCAGGCCGCCCGGAAGGTACCCGCGCTCCTGCTGCTGGTGCAGGTCCAGTCCCCGGCCGAGGCCGCGGCGGTAGAACTCGTCGAGGTCGACGTAGTCGCCGGGGGTGCCGAGCGGTCCGCTCAGGATGTCGCCCGTGCCCTTGCCGCGCAGGGTGGACAGACGGCGCTTGCGGCGCAGGTCGTCGGCGATGCGGTCGTAGACCTCCTCGGCGGACAGATCTTTCAGCTCGGGGTCGTACAGCAGTCCCTCGGGCATGGTGCCGACCTGCATCTCGCGCAGCCAGCCGTTGATGACGTAGTCGGCGGCGATGTTGAACAGGTACGGGTCGCGGGCGCCGCAGCGGTCGCCGTGGCGCAGGGCGGCGTGCAGCATCTCGTGGGCCAGGATGAACCGCCACTCCTCGTCCTCGAAGTCGCGGAGCGGGTTGACGTAGATCTCGCCGGCGTCCGCGTCGACGGCCGCGATGGCGATGTCGTGGGCGTGGGCGATGTCCGCCTTGGCGATGATCTTCATTCCGGAGGCGATGCCGCCGAGCAGCGGGTAGGAGGAGATGAACCAGCTGAGCGCCTCCTCCCAGGGCCGTTTGCGGACCGGCTCGCCGTCCAGGGAGTCACGGCGGCCGCCCGCCATGTCCATCGCGGCGGACATGGTCCCGGCGAGGGCGTGGGCGAACGCGAGCTGCCAGTCCGGGAGCTGTCCCGCCCACTTCGGCCAGGTCAGCAGGATCTGGTCGGGCTCGCTGTCGGCGGTGCCGCAGCGCTCGTACGCCGTGGGCAGTCCGTCGCGGCGCCAGCGTGTGGCGAGCTGCTCCTCGTCGCCGTCCGGATAGGAGGCGGGCAGGTGCTCGGGGGCCTCACCGATGGGGAAGCTGAGCAGGAAGCGGTTGACGACGACGCAGCGGGCGGCGAGGTCGAACCGGTCGGGCTGCTCGCGCTCCCCCGTGGCGGCCGGGACGTGCCCGAAGCCGACGTGGAGAGTGGCGTGGGCGAGGGCCCAGGCCCAGGCGCCGGGCTCGGCGAGCCGGTCGGGGTGGGCGTGCACCTGACCCTCTGAGTCGACGCGGACGAGGCCGTCGCGGGGCGCCAGCTCGCAGTTCTCGTCGCGGCAGTGGGTGAGCCCCATGGAGCGCAGCGCCGGGTTGGCCCGCACCAGCGCCAGGCCCGCGGAGTAGGCGGCGCCCGCGATGTCCCGCTTCTTGCGGCCCTTGCCCTGGTTCTTCGCGCCGTTGCGGCTCATCGGCGGGCCTCCACCAGCCGGGGCATGTCGCGGGCCGCCTCCACCAGGAACCAGGCGGGCAGCACGGGGTGGCCGTCGGCGTCGGAGGCGATGACGGTCTGGGCGACCTCGACGGAGATCTCGGCGAGCTGCACCAGCAGGGACTTGGCGCGGTACGCGGTCTGTCGGCCGTTCGCCGACATGTGCTGCTTGCTGGCGGGCAGGTCCTTGATGAGCCGGCCGCGGAAGGAGTCGGCGAGGAAGTACAACAGGTCGCGGTCCTCCATCCGGCTGGGCCAGCGGGCGTCGCCCTTGAGGATGGCCTCGATGCCGAAGCGGCTGCGCACGACCTTGACGTAGCCGCAGAAGGCGACCGCGTGGGCGGGCGTCAGCGTGCCGTGTGCGAGCACCTGGAGGGTGTCCTCGTCGACGCCCTGCCCGAAGGAGTGCAGGGCGTCGGAGAGCATGTGCCAGGAGCGCGGGGTGGAGAACGCCTCCTCGGTCTTCGGCGGCTTGGACCACAGGTGGTCGGGGCGGTCGGTGAGGTGGTCGACGATCCAGGGGTGGATGCCTCTGCCCGCCGCCCACGCCAGCCAGTCCTTCGCGGACGCCTCCAGGTGGACGTGGGTGAGACGGTTGATCAGCGCGGAGGCGATGGGGCGGGCGAGGGCATTGTCGGTGGCGCGGTTGCCGGCGCCGATGACGATGGAGCCCTTCGGCAGTTCGTAGGTGCCGATGCGGCGGTCGAGGATCAGCGAGTAGAACGCCTTCTGCACGTCCGGGGTCGCCGCGTTCAGCTCGTCGAGGAACAGGCAGTACGGCTCGTCGCGGGCGATGGCCTCGGGCGGGCAGAACACCGAGCGCCCGTCGCGGATCTGCGGTACGCCCATCAGGTCCTCCGGGGCGAGCTGCGTGCCCAGCAGGCTCACGCACTCCAGGCCCAGCGACTCGGCGAAGTCCCTCACCAGGGAGGACTTGCCGATGCCGGGGGCGCCCCAGACGAACACGGGCCGCACGGTGGCGAGGCCCAGCAGCAGTTCGGGGAGACGGGACGGGGTGACGGTGACGGCTGCCTGCAAGGGGTGGGCTCCTGGGGTTGTCCTCCGGGCGGTGCGACCAAGTGTGGGCGCCTGTTCGAAGGAGCGCAGCCGAATTTTCCGGGGGGGGGTGCCTATGCGTCCGCCGGGTCCTGCCGGTTGGCGGGTGCGGGTTCGTTCGGGTTGGTCGCGCAGTTCCGCACGCCTCTTCCGGGCGCGTGCGCCGCCACCGGTACCTGCGGGCCGTCGGCCTCTCTCAGCCAGCGCCTGAGCACCCGGTGGATGTGCTCCGCGCCCACCAACTCCGCTTCTTCCTCGACCGGTTCGGAGAGGGCCAGCGGGGAGAGGAGGAAGGGGCGGGACTGGCAGCCGCCGAGGCCGCCGTGGGAGCCGATCTGTTCCTCGAAGGCGAGGACCTCGCCTTCGACGGGGTCGTACCAGGAGTTGACCATGATGTCGGCGGCGTGCGGGAAGCCGTGGGTGCGGCGTACGGCGTCGGCGGCGCCGGGGCCGAAGTCGGCGAGGGGGCCGGGGTTGTCGTCGTCGATCTCGTCGACGGGGATCTCCGCGCCGTGCGCGCCGAGGACGAGGCCGCCGTGCTCCTCGCTGCGGACGAGGACGAAGCCGATGCCGGGGTGGTTGGCGAGGGTGGACAGCAGGGCGGGGTGGCGGGCGTCGATCTCCTCCCGGCTCATCCGGTGCGGCACGTCCGGGAAGGAGACCAGGCCGAGGTTGCCGGAGGCGAGGACGATCGGCTCGGAGCGGCGGGTCGGGCGGTGTTCCTCGACGCCCTCCTCGACGGGGATGTGCAGCGCGGCCCGGACCGCCGAGCGGGCCTCGGCGCCGCTGTGGGTGCGCTCGGCCCTGCGGGGCACGGGCAGGCCGCAGCCGGCGCGGACCAGGTTGCCGAGGGTGAGGCCGTAGCGGCCGAGGAAGGTCTCGCCGGGGCTCTGTCCGTGGTCGGAGAGCAGGACGATGCGGTAGGCGCGGGGGGCGTGCTCGGCGACCTGCGCGATCAACGCGATGGAGCGGTCGAGGCGTTGGAGGATCTTCTCCGCGTCCCGGCTGTGGGGTCCGGAGTGGTGGGCGACCTCGTCGTAGGCCACCAGGTCCGCGTAGATCGCGGCGCGCCCCGCAAGCATGTCGCCGATCACCGCGGCGACGACGACATCGCGTTCGACGACGGTCGCGAACGCGCGGATGAACGGGTAGAGGCCACCGCGTTTGACGCGGGGCCGCTGTGCGCGGAGCCGGGCGCGGGTGGACTGGCCGATCTCCCGGGACACGTCGGCGACGAAGGACAGGGCGGTGCGGACCGCGTTGGCGGGGTCGGAGAAGTAGGCGAAGTACCCGGCGCGGGAGCGGTTCTGCTTGCCCCGGCGGGCCGCGATGGACAGGACGAGCGCAAGCTGGTCGGCGCCACCGCTGAAGAGGTTGCCGCGGCTCGCGCCGTCGACGGTGAGCAGACCGCCGTCGCCGGTGCGGTCGATGGCGCGGCGCTGGAGTTCGGCGGCGTTGGAGGGACGGTTGCAGACCATCACCTCCCGGCTCTCCTTCTCGTACCAGCGGAAGGCGGGCACGTCGTGGTTGCTGCCGTGCAGGATGCCGAGCTGGCTGGCGCCGGTCTGGCTGGACCAGTCGGTCCGCCAGGGGGTGAGCCGGTGGCTGGCGTGGACGTGCCCGGTCCCGGGCGCGGGAGCGCCGAGCCACGCTGCCACGGTCGGCATCACGCCCTTCGCGGCGGCCGCCTCCAGCACATCGTGGCCGACGCCGTCGAGCTGGAGGAAGACGGTGCCGGGGCCGGCGGGGCCGGGCGGGCCGTCGGCGTGCCTGCGGCGGCGGTCGGCCAGCCGGTACAGGCGGCGCCGGTAGGCGTCGTCGTCGCGTACGGCGAGGGAACCTCCGGTGGCGGAGGCGACGGCGGACATCACGGCTGCCACGACCACGGCGGTCTCGGGCGCGGCCTCACCCTGTCCGGACGGGTTGATCCACAGGGCGACGAGGAGCAGCGAGCCGTTGAGGAAGAAGACGAGCAGACCGAGGACGAGGGCGGGCACGAGCAGCAACGCCCGTACGAGCAGCGGCCACACCAGGGAGGACAGCAGGCCGAACACGCCGGCGCCCAGGGCCGCGGTGACGGCGATCTTGGTGGCGCTCTCGCCGGTGCTGGACTGGAGCCGGAAGTCGGGCAGAGCGCCCGCGAGCACCAGCATCGTCAGCGTCGACACCGCCCACACGGCGAGCATCCGCCAGAATCCGCTCAGCACCCTCCGCCAACGCTCACCGCCCACGTCCGGCCACCCTTACGTCCCGATTCCTGGGCCCAGCCTGTCACAAGGGCCGGGGAGCCGGGGCGGTGCCGAGGGGGGGGCACGGAGGCGGGGACGGGGTACGGCCCGGGGCCGGCGCGGAGCGGGCCCGCGGTGTTCAGCGGCCGTCGTAGCCCGCTGTGGGCATCGACAGACGACGGTGGACGCGGGCCTTCATCTGGGCGTCGTAGGCGGGTTCGGCGCGGCCGACGGTCTCGATGCGGACGCCGCGGCGGGCGCACTCGGCGGTGAAGTCGTCGACGGAGGCGAGGGCGCGTTCGAGGACGCGGCGGCTGGGGGCGACGAAGAGGTCGACGTGGCCGGCGTCGACGTCGGCCCACAGGGCGCAGTGGTCGGGGCGCAGACCGCGGACGAGGAGCTCGCGCGTCACCACGTAGCCGCGCTCGGCGGCCCAGCGGGCGCACATGGCGTGCTGGCTGCGGGAGTCGACCAGGAAGGGGTCGGCCTCCAGTTCCTCCAGGGGGGTCAGGCTGGCGATGGCGGCGACCCGCACCACCGCCGGGTGTCCCGCCGTCCGCCCGGGGCACTCACCGGGTATCTCCTGGCAGGACAGGGCGAAGGCGTCACTCTTGTCTCCCACGGCGTCCCCCTCACCTCCGGGTCCAGAGCCTGAGACCCTACTCCAGCCCGTAGGCTCGGGGGAGTAGCGCGAAGGAGGCGAACGAAGTGCCGGTGGAGGTCACCTGGTGGGGTCATGCCACCTGCACGGTGGAGGACTCCGGCACGCGCGTGCTCACCGATCCGCTCTTCACGCGCCGGCTCGCGCATCTGCGCAGGCGCCGCGGGGCGCCGCCCCCGCCCGAGGCGGCGGTCGCGGACGTGGCGCTGGTGTCGCATCTGCACGCCGATCATCTGCATGTCCCCTCCCTGGCCCGGCTCGCGCCCGGTACCCGGCTCGTGGTGCCGCACGGTGCGCCGCGCCAGGTGCCGGGGCTGCGCAGGCTGCGGCATCTGCGGCTGTGCGAGGTGGCGCCCGGTGACGAGGTGAGCGTCGGTGACCTGGTCGTCCGTGCCGTGCCCGCGCGTCACGACGGGCGCCGGCTGCCGTTCGGGCCGCACCGTTCGCCGGCCCTCGGCTTCGTCGTGGAGGGCGAGGCGCGGACGTACTTCGCCGGCGACACGGGTCTGTTCGAGTCGATGGCCAAGGAGGTCGGTCCGGTCGATGTGGCGCTGCTGCCGGTCGGCGGCTGGGGACCGTGTCTCGGCGAGGGGCATCTGGACGCAGGGCGCGCGGCGGAGGCGCTCGCGCTGCTGGCGCCCCGCAGCGCGATTCCGGTGCACTACGGCACGTACTGGCCGATCGGCATGGACGCGGTGCGCCCCCATGAATTCCATGCGCCGGGTGAGGAGTTCGTGCGCCTAGCCGCCGTGCGCGCGCCCGAGGTGGCCGTGCACCGGCCGGCGCACGGGGAGCGCGTACGGCCGAGGGTGGCCCGATGAGACGCCGGCCGAGCGGAGTCCTGGAGGACGCCCGGTGATGGACCTGTCCGTCGCGGCCACCCTCCTGCCGCACGAGTCGACGCAGCAGGCGATCGGCTACCCGACGCTGTTCCTGCTGGTACTGGTAGGGGCGTTGCTGCCGGTGGTGCCGACGGGGGCGCTGGTCAGTTCGGCGGCCGTGGTGGCGTTCCACCAGACGGCGCCGTTCGCGCTGCTGATGGTGTTCGTGGTGGCGTCGGTGGCCGCGTTCCTCGGGGACATCGCGCTGTACTGGCTGGGCCGGCGTGGAATGGGCAGCAAGAACGGCTCGCGCTGGCTGGAGGCGATCCGCCGCCGGGCGCAGGAGGACCGGCTGGCCCAGGCCCAGCGGAAGCTCGACGGTCACGGGGTGGCCGTGCTGGTGCTGTCCCGGCTGGTGCCGGCCGGTCGTCTCCCGGTGATGCTGGCGTGTCTGCTGGCGAAGATGCCGTTGCGGCGGTTCGCGCGGGGGAATCTGCCGGCGTGCCTCGCGTGGGCGGTCACGTACCAGTTGATCGGGATTCTCGGAGGGTCATTGTTCGCGGAGCCGTGGGAAGGGGTGCTGGCGGCGGTCGTGCTGGCGCTGCTGATCAGTGTGGTGCCGAGCCTGTGGCGGCGGGTCGTCCGCTGAGAGCCCGGGGGTGCGGTTCGGGTGAACCGCGGGTTCGTGGTGGCTGATCGCGTGGATCCCCGCGCCCCTTTCGACGGCGCGGTCGTGCGCCGTCACCCGGTCGCCTCGGGTCCATGCCTGGACACCGTCAGTCAAGGACTCGGGACGCCCCGATCGGCAGGTCCCACAGGTTCTCGCGCGGGAGCCCTGCCGTCTCCCAGGCGGCTCGTACACGCGTGAGCGGTTCCAGGACCGGTTCGGCGGACAGGACGAACGTGGCCCAGTGCATGGGGGCCATACGGTGGGCGCCGAGGTCCTGGAAGGCCTGCACGGCCTCCTCGGGGTCGCAGTGGACGTCGCTGAGCCACCAGCGGGGGTCGTACGCGCCGATCGGCAGGAGCGCGAGGTCGATGCCGGGGTAGCGGCGGCCGATGAGGGAGAACCAGTGGCCGTAGCCCGTGTCGCCCGCGAAGTACACCCGCTTCCCGTCGGACGCCGTCAGGACCCAACCGCCCCACAGGGAGCGGCAGGTGTCGGTGAGGGTGCGCTTGGACCAGTGGTGGGCCGGTACGAAGTCGAAGCGGACGCCGTCGAGTTGGGCTGCCTCCCACCAGTCCAGCTCGGTGACGCGGGTGAAGCGGCGGCGGCGGAACCAGCCGCCGAGGCCGGCGGGCACGAACACCGGCGTGGCGCGAGGGAGTCGGCGCAGGGTCGGCGCGTCCAGGTGGTCGTAGTGGTTGTGGCTGATGACGACCGCGTCCACGCGCGGCAGCGCGTCCCATGCCACGCCGACCGGGGTGATCCGGGCGGGGGTGCCGAGGATACGGCGGGACCAGACGGGGTCGGTGAGGACGGTGAGCCCGCCGATCCGCACCACCCAACTCGCGTGCCCCGCCCAGGTGACGGCGACGGTATCCGCGTCCACGACGGGCACCGGGCCGGGTTCGTACGGCAGTCGGGGGATGTCGACGAGGCCCTCGGGGCCCGGCCGGACCGAGCCCTCGCGGGCGAAGCGGGCGAAGGCCCGCAGGCCCGGCAGGGGTGTGGTCAGCCGGTCGACGAAGGACCCGGGCCAGCGGCGCCGCTCGCCCAGGGGGCGGGGCTCGGCGGGCTCCGGGGGCGCGAGCGGGACGGCGAAGGGCGACGAGGGCCTCGGCTCCAGGGCGCCGAGGCGGGGCGAGGGCGCCGGGTCGTCGGTGTCCTCGGGAGAGGCGGGCGAGGAGGTGGTCGACTCGTGCGTCATCGAGGAGGCTCCCATCGCCGAGCGTCGTCGAAGGATCCTCGACACGACCTGGCCGCCCGGCGCGCCGTCGTCATCGCAGATCCTCGAAGGCCGATCCGAACAGGGTCAACGCGCGTTCCACATGCGGTAGTTCCAGGGGGTCGGGGGCAGCCAGGGCCAGGGTCCGCTCCTCGTCCGCGCTGCCGAGGAACAGCCCGGTCGACAGGCGGAAACGCAGCTCCCCGAGGTCGTCGCCGAAGCGGTGGCCGCCGGGCGCGGGCAGGCCGAGCCGGGCGGTGAGGAAGTCCTCCAGCTCCTGGGCGTCACCGACGCCGTACGCGGTGAGCGCCGGGCGCAGCGGGGCGAGGTCGACGTACAGATGCCGGCCCGCGCTCGGGGGCAGGGCCAGCGCCCCGGCGGCGACCACGGCCCGGTGCGCGGCGGCCGCCAGCCGCGCGTGCAGCCGTACGACGGTGGCGAGCCGCTCGGTGACGGGGGCGGGCTCGTCGAGCGCGTACACGGCGGCCGCGGCGACCGGGGTGGCCACGCGGGCGCCGAGCGCGGTGAGCACGTCGAGGACCCGGTCGCGCAGTCCGGCCCCGCTGCCGTCGGCCGGGAAACGGGCGACGGCAGCGGGCCAGCCGGGCGGCAGGAAGGGTCCGGCGAGGTCGGTGACGACGGTGACCCGGTCCGGCAGCATCTCGGCCGGGCTGAGCAGCACGGGGTCGTGCGGGTTGTGCAGGGTGTCGCGCCAGGTCTCGTCGCTGACCAGGTGCAGGCCCTCTCCCACGGCGGCCTCCACGGTCTCGTGGACCAGCTCCGGCGGGGCCACGGTGGCGGTCGGGTCGTCGGCGACGCACAGCACGAGCAGCCGGGGGTCACCGCCCTCGTCCCGGATCCGGCGCACGGTCTCCAGCAGCGCGGACGAGTCCGGTACCCCGCCGCACTCGGCGGGCGTCGGCACATGGAAGACGGATCGGCCGAGCACCCGCGCCTCGGGCTCCCACCAGGCGGCGCACGGCCGCGGGAGCAGGACGTCGCCGCCGATCGCGGCGGTCAGCGCCAGCAGCAGGGAGGGGGCTCCGGGGGCGGCCGCGACGCGGTCGGGGGTGGTGGGCAGCCCGCGCCGGTCCCAGTAGCCCGAGGCGGCCTCCAGGAGGGCGGGGGAACCCCCGAGGGGTACGGCGTCGGGGTGTCCGGCGGCGGCGGAGAGCACGGCGGTCAGCTCGGGGAGGAGCGGCAGTCCCTGGTCGGGAAGGGGCGGACCATAGCGGACGGGGCCGTGCCCCACCGGGCCTCTCTCCGCTTCCGTCCGCCGCATCTCTGCCTCCGCGCAGTCCTGTCGCGTTGTCCGGTGCTCAGCGCTCCCGCGATGTCCATGGTGCTCCGCCGTTGCCGCGCGTGCCCCGTCGTACCCCGCGGGGCGACGCCCGCGCCCTCGGCCTGCCAGTACCCCGGCTCACGCGCCCCATGAGCACCTCGTCGGGTTGCGCCGGTCACAGCGGCGCGCGGTCACGGGGTCCACCGGCCCCGGCGGTGCAGCAGCCGGTGGACAGCGGCGCCGAACGCGCCGGCGACCAGGAGGCCGCCGGCGACCATGGCCGGTACGGAGTCGGTGAAGGCACCGCCGCCGCCCGCATGCACACCGCGCTGGACCGGCGCCGGATGGCGGGTGTCGTGGTGGCCGGGCTGGTGCTCCGGCTCGTCGGTGTCGCGGTGGTCGGACTGGTGCTCCGGCTCGTCGGTGTCGCGGTGGTCGGACTGGTGCTCCGGCTCGTCGGTGTCGCGGTGGTCGGGCTGGTGCTCCGGCTCATCGGTGTCGCGGTGGTCGGGCTGGTGCTCCGGCTCATCGGTGTCGCGGTGGCCGGGCTGGCGCTCCGGCTCATCGGTGTCGCGGTGGCCGGACTGGTGCTCCGGCTCATCGGTGGGGTGGTGCGTGGGGTGGTGTCCGCCGCCGAGGCTGACGGTGAAGGTGGCGCTCCACTGCAGCTCCTCACCGCCGGGCGGGGCCGGGCAGACGCCGTCGACGCCCCACTCGGTGGAGCCGCCCGCCGCGTCCGGGCCCGTCTCGAAGTCAGCGGCCGGAGCGATACGGGCGGTGCCCTCGTAGGAGGGTCCGCCCACGGGGTCGTCGTTGCCGGGGAGCCGTTGCAGCTCGACGGTGCCCTGCTCGAACGCCTGCGAGTCGGCCTCGAGGGTGTCGGGGGCCGGGCCTCCGGTCGGGTCGCAGGACAGGGAGATCGTGACGGTCTCGCCCGGGGCGGCATTGTGCGGGTTGACCTCGGCCGCCGGATCCGCGCAAGCGACCGGGGCCGCGACACCGAGCACGGCACCTGCCAGGGCGGCGGCGGACAGGACACGGGCTCTGCGGCGCATGGGCGGGGCTCCTTAGGCCGGCTCCGGCTGGGGGCACGACCTCCGTGCCCCGCCCTCCCCATCAGAACCGGCGGGCCCGCCGCCCGCGCGCCGCCGAGCACCATTCGCGGGACGCGGGGCCGCCGAGTGGGTGACGGGACGTTCGAGCCGGCGGGGAGTCCGGGGGAGGGCGAAGGGCGGGCCGCACGCCCGACCCTTCGGGGGCGCGGGGAACTCCGCGACCAGCCACCCGCACCTGCACCCGCACCTGCACCCGCACCCGCACCCGCACCCGCACCCGCACCCGCACCCGCCGACGGACCTCGTAGCCCCGAGCCCTGACAATGCGGCAACGCGGCGCTCCGAGGCGCCCCCTCACCCGGCATGGGACGCCAACTCCCGCTCCAGCCCCCTCCCCCGCTTCTCCACCACCGCCGACGCCACTTCGGCCAACTTGCGATTGGTGCCCTGCGAGATACGCCGCAGCACCGTGAACGCCGCGTCCGCGTCGCAGCCGAGGACGTGCATGACGATGCCGCACGCCTGGTCGACGACCGGCCGCGTCCGCAGCGCCGCGCCGAGCTGGTCGAGTTCGGTGAGGGCGGCCCGGTAGGAAAGGTCGCGGACGATGCACGTGGCGGCGAGATCCCCGAGCGCGCGGGCGGGCCCGTGCGACGCGTCCTCCAGCGCACCGGCCCGGAAGCTGTAGAGACTGAGGGTGACGGTCAGCCCCGGCCGCCTGAACGGCATCGTGACGCTGGACCGTACGCCCGCGTCGAGGGCGACGGCCCGGTAGTCCGGCCACCGTTCGTCCCGCAGGAGATCCGCCGCGTCGACCGGCTCCCCTCGTTCCAGCGCGGCGGGGATCGGCCCGTCCCCCGAGCGGAGTTGGACCGCGACCAGTCCGGCCAGGTCGGGGTGGGTGACGGCGGCGGGGCGTTCGACACCGTCGTCGCAGACCATGCTGCTCGCCCCGCAGCAGTCGCTGGTGCAACGGGCGGCATGTTCGACGAGTTGCGAAAGCCTCCTCACCGGAAGGGCCGACTCGGGCGACTCCCTGCTCAGAAGGTCGACATGTTCGGTTTCCGGCATGCTGCACGCCTCCTCTCGTGCGGTCGCGTTCCCGTTCGACCGGCGCGGAAAACGAATGCGGACGCCTCGTGCGGACGAGGCACCCGATGCGTTGCGTCACGCCGTCCCCGTGCGCGCGCCACACGCGTTACGTTCGTCGCATGGCTCAGACGGACGAATTCGGTGAGGAGCTGGCGGATTTCGTGCGCCGGGTCGCGGAGCTCAAGACGGCCAGATCGGTGCCGGCCGACGATCTGCCGACGGTGCTGGACGCGGCGATCTTCGAACTCGACCACGTGGCGGACCAGTTGTGGCCGTGGTACGAGCGGCTCACCGCCCGTCCGCCCGGCGGAGCCTCGTCGACCGGGCAGGAACACCAGTTGCTGAAGGCCGTCTTCCGGCTGCTGCCGCTGCCCGTAGCCCTGCTGGACCGGGAGACGGTGGTGCGGCGGCTCAACCAGGCGGCGAGCGCGTTCACCGGCGTACGGGCCGGTTACGCGACCGGTCGCCCCCTCACCGGGTTCCTCGCGCACGCCGACCGGAGCGCGTTCCGCGGCCAGGTCGCGGCCGTGGCCCGCGGCGAGGGCGATCGCAGCCTCACCGTGCACCTCCAGCAGCGCCCGTCGGTGCCCGTTCGGGCGACCCTGACGGCGCTGCGCCCCAGCGGCGAGCCCCGGACCACCGTCCTGGTCGTGCTGCAGCCGGCCGGCCACCGGATGCCGTCCGTGGAGGGTCCCGCCCGCCCCCTGCCCAATCTCGCCGAGACGACCCGCCACGCGGCGCTCATGGATCTGCTGGACGCCATGACGACGGCCCTGCTCACCGCCCCCGCGGCCGAGGCCCTCGACTGTGCTGCCCGTGTCCTGCACGGCCGCTTCGCCGACTGGGTCGTGGCCGACACGACGTCCCCCCGGCTGACCCGCGCGACGGTACTCACTCCTCCCGGCAAGGAGGCGGACCTCCTCACGGACCAGGACCCGGCCGCCTGCCCCCTGGTCGTCGCGGCCGCCCGGGGCGGCTCCACCGCCCTCCAGGTCCGCCCGGCCGACCCCGACGCCTTCGGCCTCGACGCCACGGGCGCCCCCGTCCTCGTCCGGGCCGACGTCACCTCACTCCTGTCGGTGCCCCTGGCCACCCCCGCGGGCACCGTCAGGGGCGTCCTCACCCTCTTCCGCTCGGGCGCCCGCCTGGCCTTCTCGATGGCGGAGGCCCGGGCGATGGACACGATGTCCCGCCATATAGCCCTCGCCATGGGCGGCGACGTCACCTAGGGATCCCCGCGGCGTCGCGGCGCCCGGCGCGCCCCGACGGCGCCCCACGGGTCACCCGATGGCACCCCACGACTCGGCCGACGGCCCCCACGACTCGGCCGGCCGGGCGCGTGGCTCGGCCGGCCGGGCGCGTGGCTCGGCCGGCCGGGCGGGGCTCAGTCGGAGGAGCCTCCCACATCCCGCATGACCTGATCCCGCAGTCGGTCACAGCACCGGCTGATCAGCCGGGAGACATGCATCTGGGAGATGCCCAGCTGCTCCGCGATACGGCTCTGCGTCATGTCTCCGAAGAACCGCATGTACAGGATCGCCCGCTCCCGCTCCGGCAGCGCCGCGAGTCGCGGCTTGACCGCCTCGCGGTCGACGACCGTGTCGAGCGCGGGATCGGGCGCTCCCAGCGCGTCGCTGAGCGAGTAGCCGTCCTCGCTCCCCGGCAGCTCGGCGTCCAGGGAGAGCGCCGTGAAGCTCTCCAGCGCCTCCAGTCCGACCTGGACGTCTTCCTCGCTCATGTTGGCGTGTGCGGCGATCTCGGCCACGGTGGGCCGGCGGCCCGAGATCGTCTGGGACAGGTCCTGGCTGGCGAACCGCACGCGGTTGCGCAGGTCCTGGACCCGGCGCGGCACGTGCAGGGTCCACATGTGGTCCCGGAAGTGCCGCTTGATCTCACCGGTGACGGTGGGTACCGCATAGCTCTCGAAGGCGTTGCCGCGCTCCGGGTCATAGCGGTCGACGGCCTTGACCAGGCCGAGCGCCGCGACCTGGCGCAGGTCCTCGTAGCTCTCGCCGCGGCTGCGGAACCGCCCGGCGAGCCGTTCGGCCATCGGCAGCCACGCTTCCACGATCCGTTCCCGGAGTGCGTCCCGCTCCGGGCCGGGGGGAAGCGTCGCCAGTTTCCGGAACGCTTCCGCGGTGTCGGGGGCGTCGTCGTGCGGGTGGTGCTTCGCGCTTGCCTGAGTACGCATGGTGCGTCGCAGCTCCCTAGAGGTGCTCTGGGGTGGACGGTCACCGTGGGGGCGCGGACGTGCACAGACGGGCACACCCGTGATGAATTGGATCAGTCGCCTGTTCCCACGGACGTGCCTCCTGTCCGAAGCACTGTGGTGCGCCTGCCCCGCTCCGAGCACGGCAAACACACTCAGGTTTTTCTCTTCCTCACGGGGTGACTCGACCCTGAGAAAAACACCCCGGGAGGTCCAGTATGAGCACGTATGTCGCCGATCACATCCTGCGCAGGCTGCGCGAGTGGGGAGTCGAACACGTCTTCGGCTATCCAGGTGACGGCATCAACGGGCTGCTCGCCGCCTGGGGCCGGGCGGAGGACAGGCCGCGGTTCATCCAGTCGCGGCACGAGGAGATGTCCGCGTTCCAGGCGGTCGGCTACGCCAAGTTCTCGGGCCGGATCGGGGTGTGCGCGGCGACCTCGGGGCCCGGCGCGATCCATCTGCTGAACGGTCTGTACGACGCCAAGCTGGACCATGTGCCGGTGCTCGCGATCGTGGGCCAGACGCATCGCAGCGCGATGGGCGGCTCGTACCAGCAGGAGGTGGACCTGCACACCCTGTTCAAGGACGTGGCCTCGGACTTCGTCGAGACGGTGACCGTGCCCGAGCAGCTGCCGAACGTCCTGGACCGGGCGATCCGCACCGCCTACGCCCGCCGGGCACCCACCGCGATCATCGTCCCCGGCGATGTGCAGGAGCTGGACTACTCGCCGCCGACCCATGACTTCAAGATGGTCCCCTCCAGCCTGGGCAGCGGCTCCTGGACGGCGGTCCCCTCGCAGGAGTCGCTGGAGCGGGCGGCCGAGATCCTGAACGCCGGGGACAAGGTCGCCATCCTGGTCGGTCAGGGCGCCGCCGGGGCCCGCGCCGAGGTCCAACGGATGGCCGAGCTGCTGGGCGCGGGGGTCGCCAAGGCCCTGCTCGGCAAGGACGCGCTCAGCGACGAGCTGCCGTACGTCACCGGCTCGATCGGCCTGCTGGGCACGCGCCCCTCGTACGAGCTGATGCGTGACTGCGACACGCTGCTGACCATCGGCTCGTCGTTCCCGTACTCGCAGTATCTGCCCGAGTACGGCAAGGCGCGGGCGGTTCAGATCGACATCGACCCGCACATGGTCGGGATGCGCTATCCGTACGAGGAGAACCTGGTCGGCGACGCGAAGGCGACGCTGGAGCGGCTGATCCCGCTGATCGACCCGGAGCGGGGCCGGGAGTGGTACGACGAGGTGTGCGCGGCCGTGACGCGCTGGCGCGAGGTGATGACGCGGCGCGCGGAGCTGTCCGCCGACCCGATCAACCCGGAGTACGTGGCCCACGCCCTCGACCCGCTGCTCCCGGACGACGCGATCATCTCCTCGGACTCCGGCTCGGCGGCGAACTGGTACGCCCGCCATCTGACCCTGCGGGACGGCATGCGGTCGTCGCTGTCGGGCACCCTGGCGACGATGGGCTGCGGGGTGCCGTACGCGATCGGCGCGAAGTTCGCCCACCCGGACCGTCCCGCGATCGCGCTGGTCGGGGATGGTGCGATGCAGATGAACGGCCTTGCGGAGCTGATCACGGCGGCCAAGTACAAGGATGTCTGGGAGGACCCCCGGCTGGTGGTGGGCATCTGGAACAACCACGACCTGAACCAGGTGACCTGGGAGCTGCGGGCGATGGGTGGCGAGCCGTCCTTCCTGCCGTCCCAGGAGCTGCCGGACGTCCAGTACGCGGCGTTCGCCCGCTCCTTGGGGCTGACCGGCATCCGGGTCGAGAAGCCGGAGGACGTCGAGGCGGGCTGGCGCGCCGCCCTGGAGGCCGACGGCCCCGCCGTCGTGGAGTTCCTCACCGACCCGGCGGTCCCGCCGATCCCGCCGCACGCCACCTGGGAGCAGATGGAGGCCACGGCCGCCTCGATCCTCAAGGGCGACGCGGACCGGGGGTCCATGATCAAGCAGGGCTTCAAGGCGAAGGTGCAGGAGTTCCTGCCGAGCACCAAGCCGAAGAGCCGGAAGTAGTGTTGAACAGCACTCTTCCAGCCGGCGGAAGCTCCATGACCGCGGTCACCCGTCACCTCGCCGTCAGCAACCGCACGCTGCGACGACAACTGAAGCTCGAAGGAACCAGCTTCCAGGAAATCCTCGCCACTACCCGCGAAAACCTGGCCCGCCACTACCTCGGCAACAGCACCGTGCGCACCGCCGAAATCGCCTACCCACTCGGCTACGACGACACCCACTCCTTCTACCGCGCCTTCCGCACCTGGACCGGAACCACCCCCGACGCCCTCCGGACGGCAGCAGTCGCCGGAGGCTGAACGGGCCGTCGCGGGACCTCGACCGGCTCGCTCATGCGGCCCATCGGATCGCGAGCGACGAGACGGCGGCGGAAGCATCAACGAGATCAGGCATGCCGCGGGAGGTGCACCGATGACAGATGGTGTTGTGGTGCGCGGCCCGGCGGGGCAGCGGCGGGACGACTCAGTAGCCGCCGTGGTGTTCGGTCCAGGCGACGGGGCTGCCGGTGGCGTGGAACCGGGCGGCGAGTTCCTTCCAGGTGTCGCGGTAGGCGGGCGAGTGGTGGTCGAAGTCGATGACCGGCCTGCCGGTGGCCGACCGTCGGACGAGGTCGTGGGTGACACTCATGTCGTACGGGCCTTTCTTCGCGGGAGCGGCGTCAGGACTGACCGGCGGAGGCAGCTCTGGCGATGACCTCGTCGAGGATCGGGACGATGGCGTCGCCGAACCCGACCGGGTCGTCGCAGGGGGCGAAGTGCCCGAGCCCGGTGACCTTGATGAACTTGGTGCCGGGGATGAACTTCTCCACGGCCGGGCCGCCGTTGACGTCGTCGTCGCTGGCCGGGTCGTACTCGCCGGTGACGACGTAGACGGGCTTCGCGTGGGCGTCGATCTTGTGCCCGTTCTCCTTGAGGTCGTGCTCGTAGGCGAAGTAGTCGTTGTCGCCCGCGTAGATGCCGGGGAACGCCGAGCGGTAGATCCAGTACGTCTCGTGCGCGTTCGGCTCGGGTGCCTGGGGCGCGGTCGCACCGAAGTTGAGCGCGGGGGCGTAGCTGTCGGCGATCGACGGGGTACGGAACATGTCGTTGGAGAATCAAGGACTGCAGGGCATGGTCGCGCAGCCGAGCCAGATCCTCCGTCGTGCCCTGGGGAAGAGCCGCCCAGCGGTGGTGGGCGGCGCGCAGGGCCGTGCCGACCGCGCCGACGGCGAGAAAGGGGCGCAGGTCGGTGTCCGGGCGACACCCTCGCGCTCGGCGAGCTTGCGCGCGAGACGGTCCTCGATCGACAGGGCGCGCTGGAGGTAGGCGGCCGGCAGCGGCTGGGGCCAGCAGCCACACGATGCGCGTCAGCATCTCTGAGCTGGACCGGTCACACACATGCTCGTGGCGTTGATCGACGAGCGCAGGGGCCGCATCGGCGGCGTGGAGCCGATCTGCCGCGTGCTGACCGCACGCTAATGCTGGATCGCCCCGTCCACATGAACGCCCACGAGCGCCAGGCGACGTCGGCCGCCCGCACCGTCCGCGACGGCGACCGCGAGTCAAGACCGCAGCACCGAAGTCGCTTCTGGTGATGGTCGATCGGCTCGGCATCGTTGGCCGTTCGGCGGGGGTGGTCCGGAAGCTTGGCAGAGGCGTCAGGGCGTCCGGCCCGGCGACCTTGGGCGCATGACTCAGATCGAGATCTCACACGAAACGCCACCTCCGCGGCACGGGGCACCGGCTGAGCCCGCCGGCGTGGGCGAGCGGCAGCCGTCGGTGGGGCGGTTGGTCGGGGTGGACCTGGCCCGCGCGCTGGCGGTGTTCGGAATGTTTGCGGTACACGTCGCCCCACCTGCCGAGGACGTGGGTGGCTTCGGCGGCTGGCTGCTGGAGCTGACCGAGGGCCGGTCGTCGATCCTGTTCGCCACCCTCGCCGGGTTCTCGCTGATGCTGATCGCCGGCCGTCGAGAGCCGAAGAGCGGCCTGGCCGGCCGGCAGGCGAGGGCCCGGATCGTGATCCGTGCCCTGGTCCTGCTGGCACTGGGCACCGTGCTGACGATGCTCAAGACCGGGATCGTGGTGATTCTCGCGTTCTACGGGGTGTACTTCCTGTTGGCCCTGCCGCTGGTGCGGCTGCGGGCCAGGACCCTCGCGGTCATCGCGGCCGTGCTCGCGATCGTCGGGCCGCAGGCGGCGTTCGGCCTGAGGTGGCTGCTGGGGGAGTCGACGGCGAAGAGCATCAACGCCTACGACCCGATCGCCCGGCTCGGCGGCGACGGACTGCTGGGCCTGCTGCTCGACGGTTTTTATCCCGCGATCACCTGGATGCCGTTCGTGATCGCCGGGATGGCGCTGGCCCGGCTCGACCTGGCCGCCGGCGTGGTGCAACGCCGACTGGCCGCGCTCGGCGCCGCGCTGATGGCGCTCGGATACGGCACCGCCTGGCTGACGGTAAGGCTGTACCCGCCCATTCAGGCGGACAAGGCCGCTCTGAAGGAAGCCTTCGCGAACCTGGATCCGAACTCCATCGAATCCCTGCGACCGGGATCGCCGGCCTACGACTACATCCACAACAAGGCTACGGACAGCGCGAACATAGCCTCGTCGCTGCTGGGAGCCGAGCCGCACAGCGGTACGACCTTCGAGATCATCGGCGGCCTGGGCGTGGCGATCACCGTGCTCGTCTTCGCGACCGCGGCCATGGCCCGGCTGGCGTGGCTGCGTCGCCTGGCGAGTCCGCTGATCGCCGTGGGCACCATGTCCCTGACCCTCTATGTCGCCCACGTCGCCGCCTACACCATGCTGCCCGACGGGGCCACCGGCACCCTGGTGCCGCTGCTCGGGTTCATCGCCGGGGCCATCCTGTTCGCCACCGTCTGGTCGCGCTTCTTCCGCCGCGGACCGCTGGAGTACCTGCTCAACAGCACCACCAAACTGGCGAAGTTCGTCCGGTGAGACGCGGCGTGTCAGGGCACGTTCGCCCTTCGCCCGAACGAGGTCTGCCCTGGCTGAGCCCGGATACGATGACCACGGCCCCCGTCCTCGGGTACGGTCGGCGCCGATCACGGGCTACCTGTCATCACCGCTGCACTGCTGTGGCTGGTGACCCCGGCCGGCGTGGCCCGGACACGGCTGCGCTCATCGGTCGGGCGACCGCCCGGCTCGGCGGCCACCGCCGTCGTCGTGGAGGTGTCGTGACTGGTCGGGCGAAACTCGCCGAGGTCGTCACCGCCGAGGCGGTGACGACCTGGCAGCACCTGGCACGACAGGGCAGGTTGCTGCTGGCGTGGTGGTTGTTCCTGCCCGCCACGGCGATCGTCACGGCCGTCATCAACGTGCCTGGGCAGCCCGCAACAGCGATCGGCCTGTTGGCCGCCGCTGTTGCCCTGCTGTGCCGATTCACCTGGCCGATCACCTCGCTGCTGGCCGGGACCGGCGTCGCGATAGTGCCGTTGATCTGGCCGAGCACGACTTTGTTGGCTTTTCTCTGGCCGGTGAGCGTGGTGCTCGCCTATGCGGTGGGCCGCCAGGTGCCGGACACCCGCCGCGCCGTGGCCGCCTTGGCGCTCGCCACCGGCGTGCAATCCGCGGCCAACCTCGTCGAGCTCGCCGGGCTGACGGTTGACCTGGAGGATGTCGGCCGCATCGTCGTCATCACTGTGCTGCTGGTGGTATTGCCGGGCACCATCGGCATGCGGCAGGGGGAGCGAGCCCGGGCCATGGAAGCCCTGCACGAACGCAACGCCCTGCTGGAACGCGCCAACCTGCTCGGCGAGTCGCAGGCCCGGATGCAGGAAAGGGCGCGCATCGCCGGCGAGATGCACGATCTGCTCGGGCACCGGCTCAGCCTGATCGTCCTGTACGCCGGGGCACTGGAGATGCGCACCCGCACCGCGGCCCCCGAGATCAACGAGCAGGCCGACCTGCTACGGACCACCTCCCGGACCGCACTCGAGGAGCTTCGCACCGTGCTGGGCATCCTGCGCCTCGACGGCGCCGAACCACCGGACGGCACCGAATCGGTGGTCGGCACGCGCGAGGATGTCACCAACCTGGTCGCCGAAGCCCGGCATGCGGGCCTGCCCATCACCCTGTCCTGGCGCGGCGGCGACCTCACCGACGCCGGCATCGGCATCGGCATCCGCCGAGCGGTGAACCGCATCGTGCGCGAAGCCCTCACCAACGTGCACAAACACGCCCCGGGTGCGCCCACGCGGCTGACCGTCATCGTCGACACCGACAAACTCACCATCAGCGTACGCAACGCCGCACGCCCGCCCGCCGTCCCGCCGCCCAGCAGCGGCCTGGGGCTGGCCGGCCTGCGCGAACGCGCCCGCCTGGCCGGTGGGGACTTCACCGCCGGCACGGACCCGATCACCGGCGAACACGCCCTCACCGCCGAGCTTCCCCTGCGCCATTGAAGGCCGGGCACAATGAGCCCAACCATCGATCAGCCCGCCCTGGCCGACGCGCAGATGCTCCCCTCCCGTGCCCGGGCCGAAGACGGGCCCTTCCACGACGCATCACGAAGGAGGACCAAGACGGCCTTCATCATCCTCGTTGGAGCCGCCGTCGTGGTCTGCGGCGGCCTCGGCTCAGCGTCTGTTCCTACTTCGAGTCTGCCGTCTCGCCACAGACCTACCAGCAAAGCAGGATCGGCGACACCCAGGACAGGGTGCGCGAGCTGACCGGCGGCGACAGCATGACCGCCCGCAAAGCGGGCCGGGCTGAGCAGCCCGGCGGTGCCGTCCGGCACCACGTGCGACTACGCGCTGGCCGAGGGCTTCGGGAGCGTGTTCCGGTTCTGCTTCAACGACGCCAAGCTCGCGCAGAAGGTCGAGATCCGGATGCCGTAGGCGGAACCCGGCAAGCAGACGCTTCGCGTGGGCTCGACTAGGCGGATCAGGAACGGCTGCCTGGCGGAAGGACTCCGGCATCGTGCGCCAGGATCGCCGCCTGAACCCGGTTGGTGCAGCCAAGGACGGACAGGATGCGACTGACGTGAGACTTGGCGGTGCCTTCGCTCATCAGCAGCACCTTGGCGATCTCAGCGTTCGAGCAGCCCTCACGCAGCAGGCACAGCACGTCGCGCTCGCGGTCGGTCAGAGCCGCGACACGGCGCCGCGCCTCGTCGGCCTGGCTCAGGTCGCGGTTGACGTGGCGATCGATCAGCTGCCTGGTGACCCGGGGCGAGAGGATGGGCTCACCGGCGGCCGCCACCCGGACGGCCCTGATCAGATCGTCGGGTGGGGTGTCCTTGAGCAGAAACCCCGCAGCGCCGCAGCGCAGGGCCCGGGTGACGTACTCTTCCTCGCCGAAGGTGGTCAGCATGACCACGCTTGTCCGCGGTGCCACCTTCCCTATCTCGGCGGCCGCGGCCAGCCCGTCGACGCCGGGCATGCGAATGTCCAGCAGCGCGACGTCAACGAGGTGTTTACGAGCGAGCTCCACGGCGCCGGCACCGTTGTCCGCCTCGGCCACGATCTCGATGTCATCGGCGACCTCGAGCACGAACCGTATCCCGGCGCGGATCAACGCCTCGTCGTCGGCCAACAGCACCCGAATCACCCTGCCACCCCACTCAGTCAGCCGCGACGTCCCCGACGGCCAACGCGCGAGCCGGCTCCGGTCAGCACGCGGCGAGTCCCGCGGACGTTGGCGCCTCAATTATCAACGGACGGCATGGCGGCGCACCCCGAACGGTAACGTGCCGACCTCGCCGTACGCCGCCTGCGGGGCCGGTATGTCCATCGAGGACGGCTACTTCCTCGGCCGCGCGCTGCGCGGCGTCGACCTCACCGACCTCACCGCGCCACAGCGCGCCTCGCAAAGCTACGTGGACTCATGCAAAGCCCCACAGGACTTCCGGTCGAGACCGAGCATGGCCAGGTGAGTGCCGTCGCCCGGAAGGCGGGGGGGCGGGGGGAAGCCCCGCCCTCCCCCCCCGGTACGCTCCCTGGGGACACCTGGGGGTGTTGTACTTCCCCCCACCCCCCCCGGGGGGGGTCCTCTGGTGT
>NZ_JBVIDX010000001.1:767606-831866 GCF_055572155.1 Streptomyces sp. NPDC030814 | reverse complement strand
CCCCAGCAGGTGCGGTTGGTGAGGGTGGTGATGCCCTCGGCCTTGTGGGCGTAGTCCCGGATGGTGGCGGGGCCGAGGTCGACGAGGACGGCGGACAGGTGAGCCGTCGACGTGGTCGGGGTGGCGGTGACGGTGACCTTGGAGGAGCCGGACAGACGCAGGTCGCTGGTGAGTGGCTTGGTCAGGAAGCCGGCCTTCTCGGGCGTCGTGCTGCCGATGTGTGCCGCCCAGTCGGTTTCGCTGCGCGCCCGGTTGTCGGTGAACCTCTCGGTGCCGGTGCCCTTGCTCAGGCCGAGGGTCCCCACGCCCGGCCGATTTCCGGTGGCCGGGTGAAGGGTGGTGGTGTGCGTGGCGCGCGGCGGCCACACGTTCGAGGTGACCCACTGGTCGGGTCGGCGCTCGATGTCGGCCATGGGCTCACGGTCGATGCCGTTGTCGTAGCCGAGGAGTTCGTGGTCGAACCAGCGGTGCAGGGTATGGACCCAGTCGGCGCGCCGGAAGTCGAAGGGGTCGACGTGACCGGTCTGCGAGAGCCAGATCTTGCGCTCGACGCCGTTCTTGGCGAGGGCTGCCCACCACTGCCCGACGTGCTTGGCGCGGACGTTGAGGTCCTGCGTCCCGTGCACGAGGAACACACTCGCGCGTACCTTCGCCGCGTCCTTGACGTAGTCGCGCCGGGTCCACAGTGGCGTCCAGTCACCACTGCGCGGGGCCCCGTTGATGAGCTTGCGCTCCATGGCCGCACAGTGCCTGGAGGCGTCGTCGCTCTGCACTGCGAAGGACAGCCAGTCGGGGCCGAACTCGGACAGCGGGGCACCCTTGGCGAAGTAGTAGTCGTACCAGGAGGAGATGGCGCCGATCGGGACGATGGTCTTCAGGCCCTTGACGCCGGTGGCGGCGACGCCGTTGGCGATGGTGCCGTCCCAGCTCTTGCCGATCATGCCCGTGCGGCCGTTGGTCCAGGTCGCCTTGACGGCGGTGCCGCCGCGGCGGCTGGTGTAGGCCCTGGCGCGGCCGTTCAGCCAGTCGATGACGGCCTTCGCGGACCGGACGTCGCTGCGGCCGCCGACATCGACGCACCCGTCGGAGCGGTTGGTGCCGGCGAGGTCGACGCCGACGAAGGCGTAGCCGCGGGGAACGAAGTAGTTGTCGTAGAACAGCGGCATCCGGCTGACGCGCCCGCGCGTGTCGTACGTCTTCTTCTGGTCTTCGTTGCCGCGCCCGCAGCAGGAGTAGTACGGGCTGGCGTCCATGATGACGGGGACCTTGCGGCCCTGCCGGGCAGGTTCGCGGGGCCGGACGATGTCGGCGGCGACGCGGTCGTTGGTCCCGTCACGGTCGCTGTCGAGGCCGGTGTCCACCCAGACGGACTCACGGACGGCATGGGCGTAGGAGTAGACCGGTCGGCTCTCCTTCGGGGCGGGGGCGGCCTGGGCCGCCGCCGGGGTGAGGAAGGCGGCCAGCAGGGCGGCCACGGACGCGGTCGCGTACGTTCTGTAGATCGTGAAGCGCGTGCGTCTCTGCATAGGCGGAGGCGGAGGCGGCCCAACGACCGCGGGCACGGTCGCGATGATCGCGTGCCGTGGAGGTGGCGTTTCGTGCGAGAACTCCGTCTGAGTCATGCGCACAACGTCGCCGGTCCGGACGCCTTGAGGCGTCTGCCAAGCTTCCGGACCACCCCCGCCGAATGGCAGAGGACGCCGGAGCCGATCGACCATCACCGGGAGCCACTCCGGTGTCGCAGCGGGAACCCAGTCATAGATGCGCGGGCCCTTGGCGCCGTCGCTGCAGGACAGCACCTGCCCCCCAGGCATCGCTGGCGGCGTCGGCGATGAGCTGGTCGATGCGCCAGAGCCCGGCCAGCGACTTGATCTGTTGGGAACGGCACCGCCAGGACGTAGCCGGTATCGGCCTCTTCCGGCATCCGGCGGAAGGTCCGGAACCAGGGTGCGGGCCAGCTCTGGCTTGGTCGCAAAGCCGCGCTCGGCGGGAATGCGGGCCGCCCGGCACCGCGCGGCATCATCGGGGACACCTACCTCCGTGAGCAATGCAGCACCACGCGCACCGCCCAGCGGCTCTTCACTCACTGCAACACCGTGCTGCGCCGCCCGCCCCCGCCGACGACCTGCTGCCCCGCCCCATCGCCGACAACGTCACCGCCGTCGCCGCCGCCCCCGAAGGTAGCGCCTGTGCCGGAGCCTCCCACTCCGCCGAACGGGGCGTTGCTGAGGGAGGCGTGCAGGAGGCCGTCGTTGAGGGTGACACCGCCGGAGGTGGTGTGCTGCAGGAAGCGGCGGAAGTCGTCGCCGTCCTCACCGTACGAATACGCCGCCGGAGCGGCCGGGCGGTCGTTGATGAACGCGGTCGCCTCGGCCAGATCGTCGTAGGGGTGGATGGTCAGCACCGGTCCGAAGATCTCCTCGCGGGTGATCTCCGCGTCGTCGGGGACGTCGATCAGCAGCGTCGGCGGGATCAGGCGCGCCTCGCGGGCTGCGTCCCGCAAAGCCTCGTCCGCGCCCGAATAGCGGGCAAGCTTGCGCCGCTCCCTCGGCACGTCAAAGGACACAAGCTCGGCCTGGCCCCGAGCGATCACCGGTCGGACACGCCCTGCGCGCTCGGACCGTCGGCCGTTCATCGCCCGGTGCGGCGCTGAAGCAGGGCGTGGCTCAGAACCCAGCGGAGACGTGACGGGTTCGTTGCCGTCGGTTTGCTTTACAGCCCCGCAATGTTGGATTAACTTCCAACATTGGAAGCAGTTCCAAGTTTTCGCGAGCCCGGCGATGCGGGCGGTGTTACGGAGGTCCGATGACCGACCGATTGAATGTGACGTTTCCTTCGGGGCCGCAGGAGTGTCACGCCTGGCTGTACCTGCCCGAGGGCGGGAGTCGGCGTCCCGTGGTGGTCATGGCACACGGTCTCGGTGGGGTCCGCGAGATGCGGCTGGACGCCTACGCCGAGCGTTTCGCCGCCGCCGGTTACGCATGCCTGGTGTTCGACTACCGGCACTTCGGAGCCAGTGGCGGTCAGCCGCGCCAGCTCCTGAGCATCGGACGACAGCTCCAGGACTGGCGGGCCGCCGTGGCGTACGCGCGCTCCCGGCCGGAGACCGATCCCCGGCGCGTGGTGCTGTGGGGCACCTCTTTCGGCGGCGGCCATGTCCTGACCACAGCCGCCCAGGACCCGGCCGTCGCCGCCGTCATCGCCCAGGGCCTGTTCACCGACGGTGTCGCCTCTGCCCTGGCGATGCGCCCGGACACCTCGGTGAAGGTGATGGCCCGCGCGGTCCGTGACGTGGTCGGCGCCCGCCTTGGGCGTCCTCCCGTCATGGTCGCGACGGCGGGGCCGCCCGGATCCGCCGCGTTGATGACCGCTGCGGACGCCGAGCCCGGCTACCTGGCCCTCGTGCCCGACGACGCGCCCTTCTCCAACCAGGTTGCGGCGCGGTTCGCCCTGGACATCCTCCGCTACCGGCCGGGCCGCCGGACCGCGAAGATCGCATGCCCGGTGCTGTTCTGCGTGTGCGAGCACGACAGCGTGGCCCCCGCGCGGCCGACCCTGCGCCATGCCCGCAGGGCCCCGCGCGGCGAGATCCGCCTCTACCCCGACGGCCACTTCGACATCTACCTCGGCGAGCCCTTCGAACGCGTCGTCACCGACCAGCTCGCCTTCCTGGCGCGGCACCTCCCCATCGGCTCCGCACCCGCTGAAGCCCCGGGACCCACGAGACCCTGAAAGAGGTACGAGATGCTCACCTACCCGATTGCGGGGAAGACCGTCTTCATCACCGGCGCAGCCGGAGGCATCGGTGCGGCCACCGCCCGCACGCTGCACTCACGCGGAGCCCACGTGGTCCTCGCCGACCGGGGCATCGACGCCACATCGGCCCTCGCCCGCGACCTCGGCGGCGACCGGACACTGGCACTGTCGGTGGATGTCACCGACAGCGCCGCACTGGCCGACGCGGTGGACCGTACGGTCGACCGGTTCGGCGGCCTGGATGTCGTCTTCGCCAACGCGGGGATCGCGGCCGATCCGCCGGCGACGATCGCCACCATCGACCCGGCCATGTTCGAGCGCGTCGTCGAAGTGGACCTGCTGGGCGTCTGGCGCACCGTTCGCGCCGCACTGCCGCACGTCATCGCGGCGCGCGGGCATGTCCTGGTCACCGCTTCGGTGTACGCCTACTTCAACGGCATGACCAACGCCCCCTACGCCATGTCGAAGGCCGGCGTCGAGCAGTTCGGCCGCGCCCTGCGCGCCGAAATCGGCATCCACGGCGCCAGCGCCGGGGTGCTCTACCCCGGCTGGGTCCACACACCCATCGCTGGAGCAGCCTTCGGAAGCAACGACATCACCACCCGCATGCGCGAGATCGCCTTCCCGTCCCTGCTCGGCAAGGCCATCGCCCCCACGCGCGTCGCGGACGCCGTCGTCCGCGGCATCGAGAACCGCTCGGCCCGTGTCATGGTCCCCCGCAGGTGGGTACCGTTCTCGGCCCTGCGCGGCGTCCTCAACCCCGTCACCGATCTCATCGCCGAACGCCACCCCGAACTGCGCCGACTCCTGCGCCGACTCGAGGAATCCGCCGGCCCCACAGGCAAGTCCCCGCAGACCGACTCACCGAGGTAGAGGCTGTCATGACCCGTTACGACCTGGCCGGGCGCACCGTCGTCCTCACCGGCTCCACCGGCGGCCTGGGCGCCGCCCTCGCCCGGGCGCTGCGCGGGCGCGGAGCCAACCTCGCGCTGCTCGACCTCAGCCTCGCGGCCACCACGGCCCAGGCCCAGGACCTGGGAGACGAAAGGGTCGCCCGTGGCTGGCACGCCGACGTACGCGACCTCGCCGGCCTGCAGCAAGCCATGGACGAGGCCGCCACGCACTTCGGGCGCCTCGACATCGTCATCGCAGGCGCCGGGATCGACACCATGGCCCCGATGTCGACCATCGACCCGTCGGCCTACGAACGTGTCATCGACGTCAACCTCAACGGGGTCTGGCGCACCTTCCGCGCGGCTCTGCCCCACGTCGAGGCCCAACGCGGCTATCTCCTCGCGATCTCCTCCATGGCCGCCTTCGTGCACTCGCCGCTCCAGATCTCCTACACCGCGAGCAAGGCCGGCGTGTGGGCCATGTGCGACAGCCTTCGCCTGGAGGTTCGCCACCTGGGTGTCGGTGTCGGCAGCGTCCACCCCACGTTCTTCCGGACTCCGATGATGGACGACGTGACCGCGGACCCGGCCGGGCACGCCCTCTGGGGCGGCAACACCAAGGGATTGTGGAAGATGGTGCCGCTGGAGAAGGTCATCGCCGGTGTCGTCCGCGGCATCGAGCGCCGTGCGGACCGCGTCGTCGTCCCCAGGTCCCTCACCCTGACCGCGAACGCTCCCGGTCTGTTCCGGCCGGTACTCGAACGGGTCGGTTTCCGCCCTCGGACGGTCCAGCGCGCCCTCGGCCTGGCCTCGGCGTCGGGCTGGCACGACCCGGCGGTGCATGAGCGCCACCAGGCCGGTTCCCGCTGAATCCGGGCTGAAGGAAGCGGCCCAGGGGGTCCGGCCGTTCGAGCACCTCGTAAAGTAGCGGAGACCATGACAGTCAAGGTCACACGCACGACACGTCGGGCCGCCGCAACCCGTGCGGCCATCGTCGACGCCGCCGAGGAACTGCTGGCCTCCGGGGGCCCCGACGCGGTCACCTTGGAAGGGATCGCCGAACGCGCGGATGTCGCCGTGCAGACGGTGTACAACCGCGTGGGCGGCCGCGCGGCCGTTCTCATCGCGGTTGCCGAGCGGGCACTGGAGGACAACCGGACCTACATGGACGACGCCTACGCCGCCCCGGGCACCCCGGTGGAACGCATCAGGGCCGCCTCGGCCGCGTACGTCCGCTTCGCCGCCGAGCGCCCACACCAGTTCCGCCTGCTGGCCGAGCCGCCGGACGAACCAGCGGCCCTGGAACGGGTCGCCGCGCTCGTCGACGAGCAGAACGCCAAACTCGCCGCCGCCATGGCCGACGGGGTGGCCGACGGCTCGCTCGCCGCCGACCTCGATCCCGTCACCACCGCCACCGCGCTGTGGGCCGCCATGAACGGCGTTCTCGGCCTCTCCTGGCGCGCCGACCGACTCCGCGCCGACGCCTCCCAGGTGACGGAACTCGTCGCAGCTGTGGAAAGGGTGGTTCTCCGCGGACTGCTCGCCCGCTGAAGTCCGCCCGGGCCGTGCCACCGTACGGTGGCCGACCTGGCTCACGCCCCGCCGGGATACCGCCCCCTGCGGATCGCTCCCCTTCCGGGTGGCGGTATCACCCAGGCCGGAGCACGTCTGCACACGCCGTACGGCTCCGCCGAGGTGTCCTGGGCGCTCTCCGGGCGTGAACTCACCGTGGAGGCCGTCGTCCCCCCGAACACCAGGGCCGACGTCGTCCTGCCGGACAGCAGGGGCGTCATCGCGCGCGTGCTGCTTCCCGCCTACCGTCTCGCGCCCGAGAACCCCCTCCCCGCCGGTCTGGACGACTGCCTGGCGGCCTACGACCTGGCCGCCGAGACGGTTCCGAGGATCGCGGAGGCCGGAGAGTCGGCGGGTGCCAACCTCGCCCTGGCCGGTCTTCTTCGACGAGCCTCGTCCGCCCCCGAATAGATCAACGACCTACTGAAGACGACTGACTGATCATGACCTCACGCAGGCCCTGGAACGGAAGGTGTGGGCGACGCAGGGGCCTTCAGCCCGCGACGGTCGGGCCGGCTCGTGCACGGCCTCGTCGGGGCCGGCCAGGGCTGGGGCGGTCGTGGAGGCTTCGTCGATGGCGTCCTTGAGTGCGTCTCAGCCTTTCATGCCCTCGAGGACTCCAGCCGCGGCCTTCTGGTAGTCGCTCTTACTGAGGCCGTCGCACTCGGCGGTCTTCTTCAACTCCTCGCCCTCGGAGTCCGCATCGAGTGCTGCTTCAAGGGCCTTCGTACAGGCCTTCAGGTCTTCGGCGCCGGCGGCTGCCGGTGTGGTGCCGGCGGTGGTCGGGGTGCTGCTGGGCCTGCTCGGTTTGCTGGTGCTCTCGGAGCTTCCGCAGCCGGTGGTGAAGGCGGTGAGGGCAAGCAGTACGACGCAGGCGGCTGTGCGAGTGCGCATGGTGCCTCCAAGGACGTTGTGTTGTTGCTGGGATCATGCTGGTCCGCACGCCCTGACGCGTCTGCCGAGCTTCCAGACCCGCCCCCGCCGAACGGCAGAGGACGTCGAGCCGATCAGTCATCACCGCTTGATGGGGTCAGTGGGGCTCTTTCAGTCCCATGACACCGTCGGTGCCGGCGGGACTCGATTGAGAGTGCGGGATGTGGCGTCCCGTCGGTCTTGTCATCGCTCGATGGTGTGACGGGAAGCGACGCCGGCCCCTGCGACCGCAGGGCCCGCGCACCGCCCTCGTCCCACCTTTCGTCCGACAGAAGTGACGCGGCCGACGGCCCCTCCGGGGGCCGCCCCCGCCGCCCCCGCCGCCCCGGCACTCCCCCGCCGTCCCCTCGGTCAGCCTCGCCTCATAGCCAGTCTCAAGCAGGACCCCTCCGTCGAACAGGTGGTCACCCTCGGCGCCCCGTTCGCGCCGACCGCCGTGCAGTCGGTGTCGACGGGGCGGCAAGGCCGAGGTGGCCACCTTCGACCTCGACAAGAACCTCGACAAGAACCTCGCGCGGGCGTCCAGGACGGCGACCTCGAGTTCGCCGTGGACCAGCAGCCCTGCCCTCAGGGCCATCCCGCCGTCGACGGGCTGTGGCTGTACCGGACCGACGGCAACGTCAGCGGCGGCGGCGCGGCGCCCGTCCTCACCGGCCCGGCGTTCATCGCCAAGGACGAGGTGGACGACGTGGCCGGCTTCGCGGCGAAGGGCACGCGCCGACCGCCGGGGCGGCCCCCACGGCATCGGCATCGGCTGAGGTCAGCCGGGGGACTTCGGAACCGGATTGCGGCGCCCGTTGCTGGCCGCACCGGGGGCTGCCAGGCGGCGCTCGTCCGTTGGTGCCGGCGCCGGGCGCCCCGTTCGGCGTGTCAGTTGGCCGGTAGCACCGGATCGGGCCGGTCGGGGTCCTCGATGGGCGGCAGCACCATCTCCTCGTAGCGGCCCAACGCCAGTACGGCGCCGAGCATCAGCATCGGAATGATCACAGCGATCACCGCCATGAGCCCGGTCCTTCCCGTGGGAATGTGCGCTGGGGGGCTTCCGGCCGGGTCTCCCCTGCGCGGACGGGCAAACCCGGGCGGCAAGCGGAACCCCGGATCGCGACCGGAACCGACCGCCGGACCCCTGTGTCGACGCCGGGTCCTCGGGTACGCGGGGGCCACACGAACTCTGGAGGGGAGTCATGCAGCGAGGCAGCGATCGGCTGAACGTCCACCGCGACGACGAGATGAAGCACGAACTGCAGGGGTTGCTCCGATCGGGGCACCCCACCCGTACGGAGGAGTGGCACGACCCGGAGCCCTACGCCGAGGACGACCCGGAGGTCGCGCACGGGCCGGTGACACCGAGCCGCGCGCCCGCCCGGGTGGAGGCGCTGCGTCTGGACCTGGCCCGCGTTCTGGGCCGTACGTCGTTCCCGGCCCGGCCCGGCGAGCTGATCCGCGTCCTGCGCGACCGGCACGCCCCGGACAACCTGGTCGAACCCTTGGAGCGGCTGCCGAGGAAGGCGCGCTACGACTCCGTGCACCAGCTCGCCCAGGCGCTGGCCGGCGGGCGGGAGGCCGACGGACGGGGGTGACCGGGCGGGCACGGAACCCGCACACGGCAAGGACGCATAGCCGTCCCGCTCACGGGTACTGCGGCGTCGTCACACCCCACGCGGGCGTGCCCGCGCAGCCCGGGAGCAGCAGCGGAAGGCCGATCATCATGGCTGGTTTCGTCAGGGACGTCATGACACCCGGTGTCGTGGCCGTCCGCCCGGACGCCTCACTCGTGGAAGCGGCGCAGCTGATGCGTGCGCAGGACGTCGGGGACGTCCTGGTCGCCATGGACGGGCAGCTCATCGGGGTCCTGACCGATCGTGACATCACCCTGCGGGCCGTCGCGGACGGCGTGGACCCGCTGACGGTGAGCGCCCAGGCCGTGTGCACCCCGAACCCGGTGGTGATCAGCCCGGACGACGCGGTGTCCGCCGCGGTCGCGCTGATGCGCGACCACGCGATACGCCGGCTTCCGGTTCTGGCGGACGGGCACCCGGTGGGCATGGTGAGCCTCGGTGATCTGGCCGTCGCCCAGGACCCGGACTCGGCGCTCGCCGACATCAGCCGGGCCGAACCGGACACCTGGCCGGGCCGGCCCCCGGTCTGACCCTTACGGACAGGCGCGGGAGCCGGCCCCGGAACGGGACGGGGAGAGCCGAGGAGAAAGGAGACCGAGCACGCATGCGAATCGCATTCCTGACCGCACCCGAGGGTGTGGAGCAGATCGAGCTGACCGACCCCTGGCAGGCCGTGACGGACGCCGGTCACGAGCCTGTGCTGGTGTCGACGAAGCCGGGCCGCATCCAGGCCTTCAACCATCTGGACAAGGCGGACACGTTCCCCGTGGACGACGTGGTGGGCGAGGTGCCCGCCGAGTCGTTCGACGCACTGGTGCTGCCCGGCGGGGTGGCCAATCCGGACTTCCTGCGCATGGACGCCAAGGCCGTCTCCTTCGTCCAGGAGTTCTTCGAACGGGGCCGGCCGGTCGCCGCGATCTGTCACGCGCCGTGGACGCTGGTCGAGGCGGGCGTGGTCCGCGGCCGGGTCCTGACCTCATGGCCCAGCCTGCGCACGGACATCCGCAACGCGGGCGGCGAATGGGTCGACGAGCAGGTGAAGGTCTGCGACCACGGTCCCAACAAGCTGGTCACCAGCCGCAAGCCCGACGATCTGAAGGCGTTCTGCGAGGCCTTCCTCGACGTCTTCCAGACGGCCGCCGCCTGAGGCCGGCACACACCGGGGGCGCCTTCACGGAAGAGGGCGCCCCTTCGGGCGCACCGGACGCTCGCACGCCCGCTCGCCTCGGCGGAGCGCTACGGCCGACGGCCGAGCAGGCACAGCAGTTCGGTCTGTGCGTCGGCGCCCGCCGGCGGTTCCACCGGTGCCGCGAACAGCCCGCTCTTCGCGAGGTCCCCCGCGTACGGCGCGATCTCCTCCGTCGCGAAGGTCACCAGTTCCTCGGGGAGCCGCTCGTCCGCCCCGATCGCGCGGGACAGGTCCCAGGTGTGGACGACGAGATCCGCGATCATCTGCGCGCAGTACGCGGTCGCCGAGGTGTCGCCGTACGACAGATGGACCGTGCGTTCGAGCGCCCCCGGCGCGGTGAACGCCTCCCGCGCGGAGCGGGCCGCCGTGTCCCAGGACGCGGCCGGGTCGGGCCCCAGCAGATCCCCGTCGAACGTGTCGCCGACCTCCTCGATCATGCAGCCGTCCCTGACCAGCGACGGCACCCACAGCTGTTCGGAGACGAGGTGGTTGACGAGGTCACGGACCGTCCATTCGGCGCACGGGGTGCCCGCGGCCCACTGGTCGTCGCGGACGGCGTGCACCCGGAGGCCGAAGAGGTGCTGGGCCTCGGCGTGCCGGGCGAGCAGCGGATGGGACTGTGCCGTGTCGGTCGCATTGCCGGCCGGGGCGTCGGTCGCCGTGCCGGTACGGTCGGTGCCACCGCTCGAGCCGTCGGTTTCCCCGGCACCGGCCGGGTCGGAAGTCGTACGCCTCATGACGTCGCCGCCGGTCCTCGGTCCCGGGCGCCCTCGCGCGTGCGCCCGGAGACGACCGGGCGGCGCGGATGACGGCGCAGGTACTCGCCCTCCAGTTGCGCCATCCGCTCGTTGTGGGTGCGCAGCGCTTCGGACGATCCGTGCAGCAGGGTGTCGTGGCGCGTCCGGTGGATCGACTCCAGCTCCTTCATCAACTGCTGGTCGTCCAGCTGGTCCGGGTGCACTCCGGTCATGGTGGTACCCCGATCTTCGTGTTCCTCCATGAGGTCCGGGTACCCGCCCGGCAAGCGTTACCCCGAGCGGCATCCGGGAGGGAGCCATGGATCTCGCGTTTCTCCATCCACTGTACGAACATCCCGGGCCCTGGGCCTCCGTGTACGTCGGTACGTCCGCGCCCTCGGAGTCCATGGCCCGGGAGCGGTCCCTGACGGCGGCCGCGGTCTCCCGTGAGCTCGCCGACCAGGGGGCGGACGAGGCGACCTGCCGGGCCGTGCACCAGGCGGTGGAGGAGCTGCGGCACGACGCCGAGCCGCACGGCCGGGCGCTGTTCGCCCGCGACGGCCGGGTGGTCCTCGATCCGCCGCTGGCCGCGCCCCCACCGGCGAACCAGGCCTTCTGGGCGCCGCTGCCGCGTACGGCGCCGCTGCTGGATCTCGCCGGGGAGGACCCGGTGTGCGTGGTGGCGTACGTGGACCGGCGGGGTGCCCGGTTCGAACTGCGCGGAGCCCTCGGCAGCGAGGACGCCGGGTCGGTGACCGGGCAGCAGTGGCCGGTGCACCGCACGAGCACGGTCGACTGGTCGGAGCGGCACTTCCAGTTGCGGGTGGAGAACACCTGGGAGCACAACGCGGCGGAGGTCGCCGACGCGCTCGCCGTGTGCCAGGAGGACACCCGCGCCGATCTGCTGATCCTCGTGGGTGAGGACCGGGAGCGGCACGCCGTGCGGGACCGGCTGCCCCAGCGGCTGCTCGACCGGGTCGTCGAGGCCCCGCACGGGGCGGGCAGCAGGCTGCTGGACGAGGACGTGGCACGGATCCGCGCCGAGCACGTCCGTCGGCGGGCCGCCGACGAGGTCGAACGGTTCCTGGCCGCGCGCAGCCCGGACACCGAGGGACGCCGGGGGGCCGTCGAGGATGTGGCCGACCTGGTGGAGGCGGCGCGCGAGCACCGGATCGACGAGCTGCTCGTCCGCGCCGAGGGACCCGACACCCACCGGGCTCTGTGGGTCGGCGAGGACCCCGATCAGCTGGCCGTACGCCGTACGGAGCTGCGGACGCTCGGGCTCGCCGAGGAGCACGCCCGGTCGGCCCGGGCGGACGACGCGCTGTTGCGGTCCGTGGTGACCACCGGTGCTCCGGCGATCTCGGTGACGCCGGCGCCCGAGGCGGCGGAGGCCGAGGTCCCGGTCGGCGGTCTGGGCGCGCTGCTGCGCTGGAAGTGACACCGGCTCGCCCGGCGCACGGTGACTCGCCGTGCGCCGGGCGAAGCATCGTGCCCCGACCGTCGTGAGCCGGTGAACCTTCCCGGTCACAGCATCAGGGTCCGTCGTGTGGATCAGCCTGGGGCGCGGGGCGTGGTGCGCACACCTGCGGCGTTGTCGTCGGTCGCCCATGCTCCGCATGGACCCCCTTCTCCGCCCTGCACGTGCACGCACCACGCCCCGCTCACCGGCAGTCCAACGGCACCGGTCCGGCAGTCGGCGTGATCCGACCGGCAGACCCTAGCGGGCGCGCTCCACCCGGCGCTCGTCCCACACCGGCTCCGGGGTCTCCCGGACCCGGCCGTCGGAGCCGAAGACGAGATAGCGGTCGAACGAACGGGCGAACCAGCGGTCGTGGGTGACCGCGAGCACCGTGCCGTCGAAGGCCTCCAGGCCCTCCTGGAGGGCCTCCGCCGACTCGAGGTCGAGGTTGTCGGTCGGCTCGTCGAGCAGCAGGGCCGTGACCCCCTGGAGCTCCAGGAGGAGGATCTGGAAGCGGGCCTGCTGGCCTCCGGAGAGCCGGTCGAAGGGCTGCTCCGCCTGTTTGGTCAGCTCGTAGCGGCGCAGCCGTGACATGGCGGCGCCCCGGTCCTGCGCGTGCTCCTTCCACAGGATGTCGAGCAGGGTCCGCCCCTCCAGCTCCGGATGGGCGTGCGTCTGCGCGAAGTGCCCGGGTACGACCCTGGCACCGAGCTTCCACTGGCCCGTGTGGGCCACGTCCTCGCCGGCGAGCAGGCGCAGGAAGTGCGACTTGCCGGACCCGTTGGAGCCGAGGACGGCGACCCGCTCGCCGTAGAAGACCTCCAGGTCGAAGGGTTTCATCAGCCCCGTCAGTTCGAGTCCGGCGCAGGTGACGGCCCGGACGCCGGTACGGCCGCCCTTGAGCCGCATGGTGATGTCCTGCTCGCGCGGCGGCTCGGGCGGCGGTCCGGCCTCCTCGAACTTGCGCAGCCGGGTCTGGGCGGCGGCGTAGCGCGAGGCCATCTCATGGCTGACGGCGGCGGCCTGACGGAGCGTCAGCACGAGCTTCTTCAGCTGGGCGTGCTTCTCGTCCCAGCGGCGGCGCAGTTCCTCGAAGCGCTCGAACCGCTGCCGCCGGGCCTCGTGGTAGGTGTCGAACCCACCGCCGTGCACCCAGGCGTCCGCACCCGCCGGGCCGGGCTCCACGCTCACGATCTTCTCGGCGGCACGGGCGAGGAGTTCCCGGTCGTGGGACACGAACAGCACGGTCTTTCGGGTCTCCGCGAGCCGCTCCTCCAGCCAGCGCTTGCCGGGGACGTCGAGGTAGTTGTCGGGCTCGTCGAGCAGCAGCACCTCGTCGGTGCCGCGCAGCAGCGCCTCCAGCACGAGCCGCTTCTGCTCACCGCCGGACAGTGTCCGCACCTGCCGCCACTGCGCCTTCTCGTACGGCACCCCGAGCGCGGCCATGGTGCAGATGTCCCACAGCGTCTCGGCCTCGTATCCGCGGACCTCGGCCCAGTCGGAGAGGGCCTGGGCATAGGCGAGCTGGGCCGCCTCGTCGTCGACGGTCATGATCGCGTGCTCGGCCGCGTCGACGGCCCGGGCCGCCTGCTTGATCCCGGGCTGCGCCACGGACACCAACAGGTCCCGGACGGTCGTCTCGTCCCGTACGGACCCCACGAACTGGCGCATCACGCCGAGCCCGCCGGTCACGGTGACCGACCCCCCGTGGGGCTTCAGCTCCCCGGAGATCAACCGCAGCAGGGTCGTCTTCCCGGCCCCGTTGGGTCCCACGAGGGCGACCACCGCCCCCTCCCCCACCCGAAACGACACATCGCCGAGCAAGGCCCTCCCATCCGGAAGGTAGTACTCCAGATGCGCCGCTTCGAGATATCCCATGCGGCGCATTCTGCGAGTCCCGAGAACCGTGACGCAAACCGATTCGAGCCCCGCCGCAGGCACCGGCTTGCGCCGCCCGCCCAGCCGTGGCCTTTCTGCCACCCTGCCGCGGCAAGCGCGCGGCGGCACCGCTCACGCCGGTGAAGCGCACCCCCGGTCGGCCGCTCGCCCCACTGAGCGCAACTTCTCCGCGCGCCGGCGCCGTGCCGCGCTCCCGACCGCACCCCCGCCTGACAGGGTTGCCGCACCATGGGGTACCCGTGGACTCATGACCGCAGACGTCGACCTCACCGTCCGCCCTCCTGGCCACCACATCCTTCGGGACCGTTTCCTCGCCGCGGACAGCCGCCTGTTCAACGCGGTGGCGACCCGCGAGTGGCCGGGCGCCCACCCCATGCTGCCGAGGCTGAGCCGCGCCGCCAACCACGGTGTCCTGTGGTTCGCCACGGCGGCCGCGATCGCCGCGACCCGCAGCCCGAGGGCCCGCAGGGCGGCCGCACGCGGCGTGGCCTCCCTCGCCCTCGCCTCGGCGACGATCAACACCCTCGGCAAGCGCACGGTGCGCCGGCCCCGTCCGGTCCTGGACAACGTGCCCGTGGTGCGTCAGTTGAAGCGCCAGCCCATCACCACATCGTTCCCGTCGGGCCACTCCGCCTCCGCCGCCGCCTTCGCGACCGGTGTCGCCCTTGAATCCCGCGGCTGGGGCGCGGCGGTCGCCCCGCTGGCGACCGCCGTCGCGCTGTCCCGCGTGTACACCGGCGTGCACTTCCCGAGTGATGTGCTGGTGGGCGCCGCGCTGGGTGTGGGCGCCGCCTACGCCGTACGGGGCATGGTGCCGACCCGCGACCAGGTCGTGCCCCCCGGCCGGCCCCGCGCGGACGCGCCCGCGCTGGCGGACGGCGACGGCCTGGTCATGGTCGCCAACACCGCCTCCGGGACGGCCGACCGCGTCCGCGCCCTGCGGGACAGGCTCCCCGGCGCAGAGACGGTCGAGTGCGAACCGGAGGATCTGCGCGCCGAGTTGGAGAAGGCGGCCACCCACGCCCGGGTGCTCGGCGTGTGCGGCGGCGACGGCACGGTCAACGCCGCCGCCGAGGTCGCCCTGCGCCACGGTCTGCCCCTGGCCGTCCTGCCGGGCGGCACGCTCAACCACTTCGCTCGCGACCTCGGGGTGGAGGACGTACGCGATCTCAGCCGTGCCCTGCGCCACGGCGAGGCCGTCCGGGTGGACGTGGGGCACTTCAGGTCCGGTGAGGCGGAGGGCCGCTTCGTCAACACCTTCAGCCTGGGTGTGTACCCGGAGCTGGTGCGGGAGCGCGAGCGCTGGGAGCGGGTGCTCGGCGGCTGGCCGGCCGGTGTGATCGCGGCGCTGCGCGTCCTGCGCTCCGACCGGCACCCGCTCCAGGCCACCTTCCAGGGCCGGCCGCGCCCGATCTGGCTGCTGTTCGCCGGCAACGGAACGTACCACCGGCTGGGACTGGCCCCCGGGCACCGTTTCGACCTGGCCGACGGGCTGTTCGACGTCCGTGTGGTGCACGGTGGGCGCCGCCCGGCCCTGCGGCTGGTGGCGGCGGCCCTCGCCGGCCCCCTGACCCGCTCCCCCGCGCACGCCGCGGTCCGGGTGAACCGGCTGCGCGTCGAGGGCATCACGCCGGGCACGCCGCTGGCGTACGACGGCGAAGTCACCGAGGCCCACGGCGATCTGACGCTGCGGAAGCTCCCGGAGGCGCTCACGGTCTACCGGCCCCTCCAGTGACCCATAAGGGCGTGATCACCGACTGATCACCGGTCCAGCATTCAAGACGGCGGTCTCATTATTCGGCATGGGCGCGTACGGTTCCCCCAGGACCTGCAGAAGGGGAACGGTCATGTCGAAGGCACGGGAGACCGCCGTCTACACGCACGGGCACCATGAGTCGGTACTGCGTTCGCACACCTGGCGGACGGCCGCCAACTCGGCGGCCTACCTCCTCGGTTCACTGAAGCCGCACATGAAGGTCCTGGACATCGGGTGCGGCCCCGGCACCATCACCGCCGACCTCGCCGCCCTGGTCCCGGACGGCCATGTCACCGGCGTCGACCACGCCCCCGGCATCCTGGAGCAGGCACGGGCCACGGCCGTCGAACGGGGCCTGACCAATGTGGACTTCGCGGTCGCCGACGTCCACGCGCTGGACCACCCGGACGACACCTTCTGCGTGGTCCACGCCCACCAGGTGCTCCAGCACGTCGGAGACCCGGTGCAGGCGCTGCGCGAGATGGCGCGGGTGACGAGGCCAGGCGGCCTGATCGCCGTCCGCGACTCGGACTACGCGGCGATGACGTGGTTCCCCCAGTCGGCGGGCATGGACGACTGGCTGGACCTGTACCGGCGGGTGGCCCGGGCGAACGGCGGCGAGCCGGACGCCGGGCGCCGGCTGATGTCCTGGGCCCTGCGGGCCGGGCTCACCGACATCACGGCCACCTCCTCCACGTGGACGTACTCCACCTCCGAGGAGCGGGCCTGGTGGAGCGGGCTGTGGGCGGACCGGACAGTCGCCTCCGCGTACGCCGGGCGGGCCACCGAGGGGGGCCACGCGACCGAGGGGCGACTGCGGGCGATCGAGGCGGCCTGGCGGGAATGGGGGCGGCAGGAGGACGCCTGGTTCGCCGTGCTGCACGGAGAAATTCTCTGCCGCAAGCCGGCCTGAAACCGAGAATTCTGGAAACACGGACCATCAGGAGGTTCGCATAATGGTTCCCATCCTGCTGGTACTGCTGCTGGTGCTGATTCTCTTCGGTGCCGGATTCGCAGTGAAGGTTCTCTGGTACATCGCATTGGCCGTTCTGGTCCTGTGGCTCCTCGGATTCCTGCTGCGCGGGACGTCCGCATCCGGAGGCAGGGGCCGCTGGTACAGGTGGTGAATTCGCTCCCCAGGGACTGACCCGCCGAGGGGCGGGTCAGTCCCTGGGGAGCAACGGCCCGAGCGGCCCGAGGTCCAGATTGAGGTCCTCGGGCCGCAGGCCGTAGCGCTCACGCAACTCGGTCATCCGGTCGTCCAGCAGCATCAGGGTGAGCCCGATGCGCTCCTCCTGCTCCTCGGTGAGCTCCCCGGTGTCGAAACGGCGCACCGCCTGCCGCTCCATCAGCTGACGGAGCAGTTCGACCACGGTCAGGACCAGCTTGACCAGGTCGCGTTCCACCGTGTCGGGTTCCAGTTCGAGGCGGTTGCGGCCGGTCACTCACTGCCTCCCCAGGGTGCGGGCACGTTCGCGTTCACGGAGCTGATGAGCGCGTTCAGATCGATGCGGACGAGGTCGACGTCCGCGATGCGCAGGGTGAGGTCACCGGTGATGACGACCCCGCCGGCGAGAAGCCGGTCGAGCAGGTCGACGAGGGCGACTTCCCGGCGTTCTATGACGGTCACGAATTCTCTCCACTCATATCACCGGAGTCCCCTTCACCGGGCTCCTCTCCGCTGAAGGAATAGGCGGCCCAGGGTCCGGTGAGTTCCACGCGCAATCCGGGTTCCTCATTCTTCGTGCGATCCACGAGTTCCACGAACTCCTCGGAAATCTTGCGTGGCACCAGATAGGCCGCATTGAGCACATTGCGACCGGGCACACCGGAAAGGGCGGAATTCTGGGGTGCGTGCAGCCGGGTGTCCTCGGCGCATTCCGAGAGGGTTTCGTGCAGTCGGCGGGCGAAGCGCTCGGCCCTCTCCCAGCGCTCCTCGTGGGCCTGCCGGCTGCGCCGCCGCTGCCGCAGATAGTCCCGCCCGCTGGCCACCTTCACCGGCTCCTGGGTCTGCTCCTCGGTCTCCGGTTCCGCGTACACCTTGACGCCCCACTCCACCCGGCCCGACAGCCGGTCCAGAGTGCGGCGGAAACTCTCCTCACGGGCCTCCAGCATGACCCGTACACCGCTGTCGTCGTGGAAGACGGTGCCGAGCCGCAGCGGCAGGGGCGTGGTGACGACGGTGAGCGCGTCGATCACGTTCTGGTGGGCGTGGGCGGTCTCGGTCAGCCAGTCCAGGTCCTCCAGATGGGCGCGCAGCGGCTGCTCGGCGAAGTCCCGCTCGGGCACCTCGCTGACCACGGCGATGAGGTCGTGGTGGCGCAGCAGCCGGGGAGGGGCGCCTCCGACCCCGGTGATCTGGGACTGGAGCGGCGCGTCGAAGGGTCGGCACACGGCGTACACATAGCGCAGTCCGGTCATGAGGGCTCCTCTCTGGCACGGCCGCGCTCGACGGCCGGCTCCGGCTCACGCCGGGGCCTGCCGTCGTCCAGCTCGGCCAGCCGGGCGCGCAACTCGGCGTTCTCACGGGAGAGTTCGTCGCGGCGGGCGTGTGACGACAGGGCCGGGTCGGTCTCCCACCAGTCGATGCCCATCTCCTTCGCCTTGTCGACGGAGGCGACGATGAGGCGCAGTTTGATGGTGAGCAGTTCGATGTCGAGCAGGTTGATCCGGATGTCGCCCGCGATCACCAGACCTTTGTCCAGTACACGCTCCAGGATGTCGGCCAGGTTGGCGCTGCCGTTCTGACCGTACGGCTCGGGGACTCGGCTCGGGAATGTCACTGGCGGCTCCCGCCCACGGCGGCCCGTTCCTCGTCCTCATAGTCGTACGGTTCCTCGTCGCTGTCCTCCTCGACGTCGTCCTCGTACGCGTCCTCGGCCTCGGCCTCGGCCTCGGGGGCCTCCTCGTACGCGTCCTCGGCGCCCTCCTCGTCCTCGTCCGCGTACTCGCCGGGGTCCTCGTCGGCATCCCGGGGCTCGTCGTCCGGCTCCTCGTCCTCGTAGGCGTCCTCGTCCTCCGCGTGGGCGCCCCCGCTCTCGTCGCGGGCCTCGTCGTCGTCCGGGGCCTCGTCGCGCTCCTCTTCCGCCACGACGTCCTCGTGGGAGCGCACGACCTCGCCGTCACGGATCTCCCCGCGCCAGCCCTCCTCCGCTTCACCCTTAAGAGTGACAAAGCGGGCGAAGTGTTTGAGATCTAGCCGAGCGCGGCGACCCTGGGCACGCCAGAGGTTGCCGGTCTTCTCGAACAGGCCCTTCGGGTAGTACTCGATCACCAGCAGGACCCGGGTGAGGTTGTCCGTGAGGGCGTGGAAGGACACGGTGCCCTTCGTGGTGCCCTTGGCACCCTCGGACGTCCAGCTGATCCGGTCATCGGGCACCTGTTCGGTTGTGTGGGCCTTCCAGCTGCGGTTGGACCAGAAGACCTTGAGCTGCCAGTCGGAGTGGGTGTCGTCGGCCCGGTCGGCGCTCTTGACGCCCTTGGCGAAGGTGCTGAAGTCCTGGAAGCGGGTCCACCGGTCGTACGCGGTGCGCACGGGGACGCCGACGTCAATGGTTTCCAGGATCACCGTGGGTTTGCTGCCCGCTCCGCCGCCCCGGCCGCCCTTGCCGCCGCCGAGGTTCTTCAGGGCACCCAGCACGCCGTCCTTGGCCCGGCCCGCGCCGAGCTCCAGGGCGGTGCGCAACGGCCCCTTGCCCTCGGCGAGCTTGCGGCCGCCCTCCAGGGCGAGCTTGGCGAAGCCTGGGCTGTTGCCGTCGGCGATGTCGTTCAGCTTGCCGGTGGTCTCGCCGAGCTTGCGGCCCACGCCGACGAGCAGCCGCTGGGCCTGCGCGGCCAGGTATGCGCGTGCCTCGTCCTTGAGGTGGTCGACGGCGGGGCTGTGGGCGAGGTCGGAGAGCGGGGTACCGCTCGCCGCGCCCTTCGCCGTGTCGGTCGCGCCCTTCGCCGTCCTCGTCGCGCGGCCGGTCGCCGCGCCCAGGGTCTCAGTCATCGCCACCGCCTCCCCTCGTGGCCCGCGACCGGGTGGTCTTGCGGGCGGTCTTCTTGGCCGGGGTGGTCTTCCTGGCGGCCGTCTTCTTGGCGGCCTTCTTCGCCGTGCCCTTGCGAGCGGGGGCGGCCGTCTTCTTGGCGGGGGCCTTCTTGGCAGCCCTCGCCGAGGTCTTCCTCTCCGGCCTCCTGCGCTCCGGCTCGGACTCCTCGTCGGCGGCCTCGGCGTCGTCCGCGCCGGCGTCCTCCTCGTCGTAATCCCCGGACGCCTCGACGTCCTCGTCGCCGTACGCGTCGTCGTCATCGCGCCCCGACCGGTCGGGAGCGCCGCCGGAGAGCTGGTCGCGCACCTGCGCGGTGCGGCCGTGCAGCCGGTCCGCGAGACCTTCGATCTGGCGTTCGACCAGGGCTCCCGTGGCCGCCTTGCCGACCCCGCGCAGGTCGCCGCGCAGCTGGTCGCCGATCTCCTTGAACTGCGGATTGTCCTTGAGCTGCTGGGACACCAGCTCCGCGATCGCCCGCGGGCCGAGGTTCATCCGCTTGCCCGCCACCGCCGTGCCTATCGCGAAGGCGAGCTTCAGTTTCTTCGTACGTCCGAGGACGTATCCGGCCCCGACAGCGAGGCCCAGTCCCACTCGGTTCATCATGTCGTCCCGTCGCCATTTCCTGTGCCCCTGCGCGCACTGATCTCCAGCCGCTCCAGAAGCTCGTCCTCCAGGCGGTCGAACTCCTCCTCATCGATCTCGCCCGCGTCGAGCCGCTGCTCGAGGCGGGCGAGATCGGCGCGGACGGCCGCCGGGTCGTAGTACTGGCGCTCGGCCTCGGCGAGCACCTGTCTCACCGCCCAGAGGCTGCCGCGCACCGGTGCGAACGGCAGCAGCAGCACTTCGGTGATCAGACCCATGCACTCGCCTCCTTCGACCTCGTACGCCGTGCGCGCGGCGCGGTCAGTGCGCCGCCTCCGCGTGCCGCGCGGGACCCGGCTCGACGAAGCTGTACGGCGGCAGTGGACCGTTGACGCGCAGTTCGATGTGCGGATGGCTCTTGCGGACCTCCTCCACGGCGGCGAGGAACACCTCGGCCGACTGCCGGTCCACCAGGAACGACACATTGGCCAGCCAGCCGGTGGAGTCGGGGCCCACACTGATGGCGGCCGCGGCCGTCTCCAGCGCCCGCTGGAGCTCCGCCGCGTCCTCGGCCTCCCGGCGCTGCACCGCGGTGGCCACCATCTCGCCGAGCCGCAGCCGGTCCTCGTAGGTCCCGCCACCGGCCTTCCGGTTGGCCTCGGCCTGCGCACGCAGCTCGGCGTCCTCGCTCATCACGCGGTGCAGCACGCCCTGCTCGTCGTGGCTGGCCTTGACGTTGTACTCGACCTTGCCGTCGAGGGCGTCCAGCCGCTCCCGGTAGTGCTCGGCACGTTCGGCGAGCACCCCGGTGACGGCCTCGTCGTCCTGGGCGACGCTGCCGAACCGCATGGGCAGCACGGAGCCGCCCCCGCCGGCCTCACTCAGCACGTTCTGGTGGGCGAGGAGGTCCTTGCGCTTGGGCCGCAGCCCCTCGGGGGCGTCGCTGACGATCGCCGCCAGTTCGCCCTCCTTCAGGATGCGCACGGGGCGCGGCGGGTCGCCCACCCCGCCCATGCCCTCGGGGAGAGCGGTGTGCGAGCTCGCCGCGATGCCGTAGACGTACGTGCTCACTCCTGTTCCTCCCTCTTGCGCGAGCTGGTGGTCTTGCGGGCCCGGGGTCGCGATTCGGTCTGGCCGTCGTCGCGGGCCTGCTTGAAGGCATCGGAGATCGTCTCGGCGGCGCCGGACAGCGCCCCCTTCGACTTGCCGCGCGCGCCGGACTCGGTGATCTCACCGACCAGGTCGGGCAGGCCGGGGTTCTTGCGCGGTCCGGCCTCCAGGTCGAGCCGGTTGCACGCCTCGGCGAAGCGCAGATAGGTGTCGACGCTCGCGACGACGACACGCACGTCGATCTTCAGGATCTCGATGCCGACGAGGGAGACCCGTACGAAGGCGTCGATGACCAGCCCTCGGTCGAGGACCAGTTCCAGGACGTCGTAGAGGCCGCTGCTGCCGCCTCCACCACCGGACTGCTGTGCCGGGACTACGGTCATGCCGGCCGTTCCTCCTTGTCTGGGGATGCTGGGACGGGACGGCGGCCTAGCGGCCGCCGGGGCGATGTGGGTCCGCCCTCCCGCGTTCGTAACGCCGGACGCGGCGGTATCCGGTGAGCTCACCGTCGGGGTCGAGCTCCACCTGGTAGCTCGCGAGCAGGCTCATGGTGTCGGGGACCCGGGCCATTTCCAGGACCTCGACCTCCAACGTCCAGCCGTCCTCGGTCTGTTCGAAGGACGACACGGACTCGGGCGCCATACCGGTCAGCTCAGCGAGCTGGGTCCGCGCATGGCGCAGCACCTGCATGGGGCTGGGGCGGTTGTCCGCCGCGTCGTTACCGGACCGCCCGGACGACTCCCGCACCCCTTCCGATTCATCCGCTTCCTGCGATTTCTGGCTTTTCTGTGAACTCTGCGTCTTCGATGTGCTGGATGTGTTCGACATGGCCACCTCGAACACCGAGTGGCCCCCGGGCCGTTGACCAAACATTCAAGATGCGTGCCGTTTCAACCGCGCAGGGTGCCGAGCCTTTGCCGGGCCGGGCCGAGGGCACGGGCCCGGCCCATCACCCCGGCCCACGGGTCGGTGCGGGCCTGCTCCACGGCGTCCTCGATCGTCCAGCGCCGGGCGTCCAGGGCGGGATCGTCAAGCTGCTCCCAGGCGATCGGTGTGGCGACGGGGGCACCGGGACGGGCCCGTACGGTGAAGGGGGCGACCGCGGTCTGGGCGTAGGCGTTGCGCTGGATGTCGAGGTACAGGCGCCCGCCCCGGTCCTTCTTGCGGGCGGCGGTGGTGAGCCGCTCGGGGTGGGCGGCGACCAGTAGCTCGGCGATCTCCCTGGCGAAGTCGCGCACCGCGTCGAAGTCGGCGTCCCCCTTCACCGGCACGACGACATGCACGCCCTTGGACCCCGTGGTCATCGGCGCCGACGGCAGCCCCAGCTCGTCGAGCAGCTCCTTGACGTCCCGGGCCGCTCGCCGGACCTGCTCGAAGTCGTCCTCGGCCGGGTCGAGGTCGAGAACCATCCGGTCGGGCCGGTCGATCCTGCCGGTCCGGGAGAGCCAGCGGTGCAGGGTGACGCAGGCCTGGTCGGCGAGGTAGACGAGGGTGGCGGTGTCCTCGCACACCGCGTGGACGACCGTGCCGCCCTCCTTGGCGACCTCGACCCGCTCGATCCAGTCGGGATAGTGGTCGGGCGTGTTCTTCTGCATGAAGGTGGGGCCGCCGAGCCCGTCGGGGTGCCGTTCCAGCATCAGCGGGCGCCCCCGCAGATGGGGCAGCATGAACGGGGCGACGGCACGGTAGTACGCCACGAGGTCGCCCTTGGTGTACTCCTTGCCGCCGCCCTGCCCCTGCCCCCCGCCACCGTCGCCGGGGAAGAGCACCTTCTCGGGGCGGTGGATCTCCACACCGCGCCGGCCCACCCGCAGGGTGCGTGCGGCCCCCATGGTCAACTCCCCTCGCCTTACGTACCGTTCACCGCGCCACGGTCAGGGCGTGATCGCGTGCTCCACCAGGAGGCGGCCGGCCGCCGCGATCGCCTCCGCGTCGATGCCCGCCTTGTGCAGTTGCTCCTCGGGGGACGCCGAGCCCGGCATGTCGCGGACAGCCAGGCGCACCAGGCGGGGCACGGGGCGGCCGTCGAGGAAGGCGTCGAGCACGGCGTCGCCGAGGCCACCCTCCTCGTGGTGGTCCTCGACGGTGAGGAGACAGCCGGTGCGCTCGGCGGCCTCCCGCAGGGTGCGGCGGTCGACGGGCTTGACGGAGTAGAGGTCGATGACGCGGATCGGGATGCCCTCACGGCCCAGCGCGTCGGCGGCCTTCAGCGCCTCGTGGACGGTGATCCCTGCGGCGACGACCGTGAGCCGGTCGTGGTCGGAGGCGCGCAGCACCTTGCTGCCGCCGACCGGGAAGTCCTCGGTCGGGCTGTAGATGACGGGGGTCCCTCCCCTGGACGTGCGCAGGTAGCGGACGCCTTCGAGGTCGGCCATGGTGCCGACGAGCTTGGCGGTCTGGTTGGCGTCGCACGGGTACAGCACGGTCGAGCCGTGCACGGCGCGCATCATCGCCAGGTCCTCCAGGCCCATCTGCGAGGGCCCGTCCCGGCCGATCGAGACGCCCGCGTGCGAGCCGACGAGATTGATGCCGGACCCGCTGATCGAGGCCATGCGGACGAAGTCGTGGGCGCGGGTGAGGAACGCCGCGAACGTGGAGGCGTACGGCACCCAACCGCGCGCCGCGAGCCCCACCGACGCGGCCACCAGCTGCTGTTCGGCGATGTAGCACTCGAAGAACCGGTCGGGGTGTTCCTTGGCGAAGAACTCGGCGCGGGTGGAGTCGCCGACCTCCCCGTCCAGGGCGACGACGTCGCCGCGTGCGCTGCCCAGCGCGGCGAGCGCCTGCCCGTAGGCGTCCCGGGTGGCCACCTCCTCGCCGATGTCGTGGCGCGGCAGCTCCGGGTGCCCGGTCCGTACGGCGTGCAGCATCCGCGCGGCGGGCGGCTCGTGCACCTCGACGCGGAGGTTCCGTACGCCGCCGAGCTCGGCGATCGCCTCGTCGGCGTCCTTGAGCGGCTTGCCGTGCAGGCCCTCGCGGTCCTCGACGGCCTCGACACCCTTCCCCTTGAGGGTCCGGGCGAGGATCACGGTGGGCTGGCCCCTGGTGGACGCGGCCTCACCGTAGGCGCGGTCGACGGCGTCCACGTCGTGCCCGTCGATCTCGACGGTGTGCCAGCCGAAGGCGGCGAAGCGGCGGGCGTAGGCGTCCAGGTCGTGGCCGTGCCGGGTGGGCCCGCGCTGGCCGAGCCGGTTGACGTCGACGATCGCGGTGAGGTTGTCCAGGTGCTCGTAGGCGGCGTGCTCGGCGGCCTCCCAGACGGAACCCTCGGCGAGTTCGCTGTCCCCGCACAGCACCCAGACCCGGTACCCGGTGCGGTCCAGCCGCTTCCCGGCGAGCGCGATGCCGACGGCGACGGGCAGGCCCTGGCCGAGGGAGCCGGTGGCCGTCTCCACCCAGGGCAGGCGGCGCGGCGTGGGGTGCCCTTCGAGACGGCTGCCCAGCTTGCGGTAGGTCATCAGCTCGGTCTCGTTGATCGCCCCGGCCGCCTTGTACGCCGAGTACAGCAGGGGCGAGGCGTGGCCCTTCGACAGCACGAAGCGGTCGTTGCCGGGGTGCTCCGGACGCTCGAAGTCATAGCGGAGGTGCCGGGCCATCAGCACCGCCATCAGCTCCGCCGCCGACATCGACGACGTGGGATGCCCGGACCCGGCCGCCTCCGAGCAGCGAACACTGTCGACTCGCAACTGCTGGGCCAGCTCGCCCAGTTGACGGCTGTTCATGAGTCTCCTTCCGAACCCGGTGCGGGCTTTCGTGCGGCGTCGGGCCGCTCCGGCGTCCCGGGGCCGTGTGCCGCCCCGGTCTTCTCCGGGGTCTTCGTTGCGGCCGTGCCCGGGTTCCCGGCGGCGCCCTTCTGCCCGTCCGCTCCGGGCTTCGCCGGGGCGCCCGGTGTCCTGGCCAGTTCCGGGGAGGCCGTGTCCAGGGGGACCGACCAGGAGCGGACCAGGCCGAGCTGGACGCCCTGGCGGGGCAGGACCGCGTCGAGGAGCCAGTCGGCGGCGACACGGACGCGGTTGCCGGGCATGGCGGCCAGGTGGTAGCCGCGGGTGACGGCGCCGGCGACGGGGCCGGACAGCGGGATGCCGAGGGGGTTGGCGGCGGCCTTGACGCCACCGAGGTCCACGACGAAGCCCAGGTCGCTGTGGCGGTACGGCTTCGGCTCGCCCCGGCCGAGGGAGGCGGCCACGTTGAGGGCCGCGACCTTGCCCTGCCGCCAGGCGTGCTGTGCGGTCATCGGGGTGTACGAGCCGGGCTTGGTCAGATCGGGCACTGCGGCGGCGTCCCCGCAGGCGAACACCTCGGGGCGGCCGGGCACTTGGAGCGTCGGCTCGACGAGCAGCCGACCGCGTTCCATGGGCAGCCCGAGCGACTCGGCGAGCGGATCGGGCCGTACGCCCACGCACCACACCAGGGTGCGGGTGTCGACGAACTCCCCGTCGGTCAGCAGCACTCCGGTGGGCGTCGCCTCCTTCACGGAGGTCCCCATCCGCACGTCGACGCCCCGCTGCCGCAGCACCCGGTCGGCGGTCGCCGACAGCCTCTCGTCCATCTCCGGCATCACCCGCTCGGCGATGTCGAGCAGCATCCAGCGGGGCCGCACACCGTCCCAGCGCGGCTGCCTGCGCACCAGCTCGTCGGTGAACAGCTGCCCCTGGGCGGCCACTTCGGTACCGGTGTAACCGGCGCCGACCACCACGAAGGTGCAGCGCGACCGGCAGGCCTTGGGGTCCTCGGACCCGGCGGCCAGCTCGACCTGCCGGGTCACGTGGTCCCGGAGGTACAGCGCCTCGGGCAGGCCGCGGAAGCCGTGGGCGTGCTCGGCGACTCCCGGGATCGGCAGCAGTTTGTTGACGCTGCCGGCGGCGAGCACCAGCCGGTCGTAGGTCAGGGTGCCGACACCGCCCTCGGGGTCGGCGTAGCGCACGGTGCGGGCGTCGAGGTCGATCTCGTCGGCCTCGCCGAGCACCAGGCGCGTGTGGCGCAGGGTGCCGGTGAGGGAAACGGTGACGCGGCGCGGTTCCAGGATGCCGGCGGCGACCTGGGGCAGCAGGGGCAGATACAGGAAGTAGTCGGTCGGGTTCAGCAGGGTGATGTCGGCCTTGCCCCGGCTCAGCCTCTCCAGGGTGCGGGCCGTCCGGTAGCCGGCGAAGCCGGCTCCGACGATCACGATGCGGGGTCGACTCACGGTTCGCCTCCGGCGGGGTCGCGCGTACGGAGTCCTCGGTCGTGGAGTCCTCGGTTGTCCGGTGTGTGCGTACGGCTTCGTCCCAGGGCTTCCGGCCCGCGCCGTACGGGCCTATCGCGTCCCCCTGGTGGGGGCGCCCAAACCGCCGGGGCGCCCGAAGGCCGTGGGTTTCCACCGTGACCTCCGGGTACTCGGACCGCGACTTGACCCGCACCCCCGCGGAGGACACCCCCCATGCCCGAGTTCGGCTACTTCCTGGCGACCGAGGAGTTCGGTCCCGCCGACCTGATCGAGCAGGCGAGGATGGCCGAGCAGGCCGGATTCGACTGCCTGTGGATCTCGGACCACTACCACCCGTGGAACGGCGAACAGGGCCAGAGCCCGTTCGTGTGGTCGGTGATCGGCGCCCTCTCGGAGGCCGTGTCGCTGCCGGTCGAGACGGCGGTGACCTGCCCGACCGTCCGGATCCACCCGGCGGTGGTGGCGCAGGCCGCGGCGACCAGCGCGGTGATGACCGGGGGCCGGTTCCGGCTCGGCCTCGGCTCGGGCGAAGCCCTCAACGAGCACATCCTCGGCACGCCCTGGCCGCCGGCGAGCGTGCGCCTGGAGATGCTGGAGGAGTCGATCCAGATCATGCGGCGCCTGTTCACCGGCGAGGAGGTCACCCATCACGGGCCCCACTACACCGTGGAGAACGCCCGCCTCTACACGGTCCCGGACGAGCCCGTGCCCATCGACATCTCCGGGTTCGGACCCAAGGCCGCCGGGCTGGCCGCCCGTGTGGGCGACGGCTTCATCACGATGGGCCCGGACGAGGAGATGGTGACGCAGTACCGCAAGGGCGGCGGGGGCGGCAATCTGGTCAGCGGCGGTACGAAGGTGTGCTGGGGGCAGGACCGGGAGGAGGCCGTCCGTACGGTCCACCGTCTCTGGCCGAGCCAGTTCCTGCCCGGCGAGATGGGCCAGATCCTGCCGACGCCCCGCCACTTCGAGCAGCTGGAGCCGCTGGTGACGGAGCAGATGGTCGCCGAGAACACGGTGTGCGGCGACGACGTCGAGGAACACGTCGGCGAGCTGCGGGCCTTCGTCGAGGCGGGCTTCGACCGCGTCTACGTCAGTCAGATCGGCCCCGACCAGCGCGGGTTCTTCGACTTCTACCGCACGAAGGTGCTGCCCCGGCTCCGCCAGGGCTGACGGCGGCCCACCCCGGATTCTCGGCCCAGACGGTGCTTTCTCTCCCCATCGTCTGGGCCGAGTGCACGCGTCCGGGCGGAGTGCACGTGCGGCAGGCGGCCTCCCGCGGGGGGCCGCCTGCCTCCCGAGGGGGCCGCCTGCCCGCGCTCCGCCCCTCCGACTCCGGCCATCACTGCCGCGACGGTGACCGGACCAAGCGGCGCAGACCGGCGGTCAGCGCGGCGCCCAGGCCGCCGACCGCCACGACCGTGCCCACCCGGTTGCGGTTCCGCGACGCCCACTCCTGCGCGCTCCTGGCCCGCGCCTCGGCGTCGAAGCGCCCGTGTGCCCCGTGGTCCCGCCCGTGGGGGCCGTCCGCGGGAACCCAGAGGTTCCCGTTCCCGCGGTACTCCCCCTGGTCCTGCTGGGACGCGAAGAAGCCGGCCCGGCCGAGGTAGCGGTCGAGGAACCCCGGCGCCACCGCGTTGGCGATCAGCGTCGCCACGGTGGAGCCGCCCACCCAGTACTCGCGCCGCCGCCCGTGCCCGGCCGCGTGCACGATCGCCCGGGCGGCGACCTCCGGCTGGAAGATCGGGGCGACGGGCCGCGCCCGTCCCGGCAGCCGGCTCAGCACCCACTCGAACTGGGGCGTGTTGACGGCCGGCAGCTGCACCATCGTCGTCCGCACCCGCGACCCGTCGTGCAGCAGCTCGCACCGCAGCGACTCGTTGAAGCCCTGGATCGCGTGCTTGGACCCGCAGTACGCGGACTGGAGCGGGATGCCCCGGTAGGCGAGCGCCGAGCCGACCTGGACGATCGTGCCGTGGTCCCGGGGCAGCATGTGCCGCAGCGCGGCCCTGGTCCCGAACACATAGCCCAGGTAGGTGACCTCCGTGACCCGCCGGTACTCGTCGGGAGTGATGTCCACGAACGGCGCGAAGATCCCGGCGAAGGCGTTGTTGACCCAGACGTCGATGTGCCCGAAGGCGTCGGCGACCTGCTGGGCGGCGTCCTCGACCGCCTTGGCGTCGGCCATGTCGACGGGGACGACAAGGGCCTCGCCCCCGGCCCGCTCGACGTCGTCGGCGGCCGCGGCGAGGCCCTCACGCCCGCGCGCGAGCAACGCCACCCGGTCGCCCCGGGCGGCGAAGGCCACGGCGGTGGCACGGCCGACGCCGCCGCTGGCCCCGGTGACCACCACGGCCCTGCGGCGGTGTCCCGACAGCGCGGCGCCCACCGCTCATCACGCCCTGTGGTGCGGCGTCTCCGGGTCACCGCCCGGTACGGGCGGTGACCCGGCCGCCGTGCCCGGCACCGGTCCGGCGGCGGGGGCGACGGGCGGCACCGGCGGATAGCCGGCCGGGGCCACCCCGCCCGGCGGCATGCCCGGCGCGGTATGACCGACGGCATCGTCACCACCGGCGGCTCGCTCGGCCTCGTGCTCGGCCGTGGGCCGGGACGCCGAGGGACGGGCCGCGCTCCTCAGCACATGGGCCACCGCACCGAGCACGACGGCGGTGATCAGCGCGGCGGCCCAGTCGGGCAGGCCCAGCGAGAGCGCCAGGCCGAGGGCGAGCGCCAGCGCGGCGCCCGCGTACAGGGCGAGGGCGCCGGACGCGGCGTAGAGCGCGGCCCGGCGACGCTGCTTGCGGGTCTGCTGCCGCAGCTCGTCCCGCACGGTCTCGCGGGCCACCAGCGCCAGCTCGTCGACCAGGTGCTTGTCCAGATGTTCGAGATGATCCAAGCGGTCCATGCCGCCCGAGTACCCGGTGCCCTCCCCGGGTAACGCGGCGCGCGCGGGGGCCGTACCCGGGCCCCCACCGGCTCCGGCCGTCCGGAACGATCTCCTTCGCGGCCGGTACTGGGAATTTTCCAACTAGGCTCCTCCGTATGGAGATTCTCGGAACCACGCTCCGTATCTGCGTCGACGACCTTGAGGCCGCGGTGCCGTTCTACGAGAGACTCGCGGGCGGACCGGCGATGCGCTTCGAGCGCGGTGGCGTGCAGGTCGCAGCCGTGGGGTGTTTCCTGCTGATGAGCGGCCCGGAGTCCGAGCTGGAGGTGCTGCGAAAGGTGGCCGCCACCATCGCGGTCGAGGACGTCGACGAGGCGAACCGGGTGCTCACCGCCTCGGGTGCCCGTGTCCTGGCGGGGCCCGTGCCGACGCCCGTCGGCCGCAACCTCATCGCGGTGCACCCGGACGGCTCGGTGTACGAGTACGCCGACCGCCGCGCGCCGGGGTAGCCGGCGCCCCCGTCAGGTGCGGGGCCGGTCCACGAAGGCGGAGACCACGATGTCCGTGAGCAGCGCGCCCGCCGTACCGTCCGGGTCGAGATCGGGGTCGTAGACGGTGACGTTGAGGCCGACGCAGTGCGGTGACGTCACCAAAGGGCCGAGCAGCGCGGTCAGTTCGTCGGGGAGCAGCCCGTCGGGGTCGGGGCTGTCGACGGCGGGCATGACGGACGGGTCGAGGACGTCGGCGTCGAGGTGCGCCCAGAAGCCGCCGAGTTCGGGCGTCTCGTAGCTCCGCGCGGTGACCCGGGCGAGATCGTCCGCGCCCCAGGTGCGCAGATCTCCGACGGTCACCACAGGGATCTTCAGACCGGCCGGCTCGGCCCGGTCGTCCTCGCATGCGTCCCGGATGCCGAAGAGCCGTACGTCCTCGTCGCGCAGATACGGCTTCAGGCCCTCCAGGTCGGTCAGGTCGTGCTGTCCGCGGCCGGTGGCGAGGGCGAGTTCCTCGCCACCGGCCGCCCCGATCCGGTCCGAGTTGCCCGGATGCCGGAAGTCGGCGGACGCGTCGATCGCGACCAGCCCGAATTCCGGGGCCGTTTCACCAGATCAGCGGGACCGCATCTCCGTCGTGAGCGCCCACCGCTCGTGGTCCCGCCATGCCCCGTCGATGAACAGGAAGTCGGGTGAGAAGCCCTCCAGCCGGAACCCGCAGCGACGGGCCAGGGCGATGGAGGCGGCGTTGCCGGGCTGGACGTTGATCTCCAGCCGGTGCAGCCCAAGGGCGGTGAACGCGTACTCGACGACCAGCCCGAGCCCCTCCCCCATCAGCCCTCGTCCGGCCGCGTGGGCGAAGGCGCCGTACCCGAGGGCCCCGCACTGGAAGGCGCCCCCCACGATGTTGTTGATGTTGATGAACCCGGCGATCGCCCCGCCGTCCCTCTCGCACACCAGGAACCCGGCCTTCGTGGGGTCCTCGATGAGCCGTCCCGCGTACGCGCCGTACGCGGTCTGCGTGGTCGGCGGGAAGAGCCACGGGCGGTGGAGTTCCCTGCTTTCCCGGGCCCGCGCGACGAACTCGGCGCCGTCGTCGAGGGTGAAGTGCCGTAGCCCCACCCGGGGGCCCACGGCGAGGTAGCGCACGTTCTCGGACACCCCGCCACGGTACGCCGAGGCGCCGGACAGCCGACGACCGGTCACGGACACAGCACCGCCGACCGTCTCACCAGCGGCGTTTCATGAAGTACGCCCCGCACACCGCGCCGATCAGCGCCGTCCCCAGCAGCGCCAGCCACAGCGGCATCGTGACCTCGGGGATCAGCAGCCGGATCTTGGTGGTCCGGGTGTTCTCGAAGATGAAGACGAGAGCGAGCACGGCGAGCAGGCCGACGGTGAGCCTGCCGGGCGTCAGCAGGTCACCCCACTGCCGGTGCCCGCGTACCCTGCCCCTGCCTCGCTCCGACGCGGTCGTCTTCGGGCTCATACGACCAGGATGCGACGCGGCGGCGTTCCGCGCCCGGCGGGAGACCTCGCCGGGCGGGAGCCGTCACGGCGCCCGGGGTCCCGCGCCCCGCCTCAGACCAGCGCGGGCTCGTCCAGCGTCAGCGTCCCCGCGTCCGCGTCCAGCTCGGCCGTCACACCGAACGGGACGGTGATCGCGCCGTCGCAGTGTCCGAAGCCGAACTCCTCCACCATCGGCACACCGACGCCGCCGAGGCGGTCCACGAGCAGGGCCCGGACCCGCTCGTACGGCTCGCACTGGGCCCAGGAGCCGAGGAGGACCCCGGCGACCCCGTCGAACCAGCCGGCGCGCAGCAGCTGGGTGAGGTAGCGGTCGAGGCGGTAGGTCTCCTCGCCGACGTCCTCCAGGCAGACCAGGGCGCCCCGCGCGGACGGCCGGGCGTGCGGGTTGCCGAGTTCCGCGGCGAGCAGGCAGAGGCAGCCGCCGAGCAGGACGCCCCGAGCCCGGCCGGGGACGAGGGCCGTGCCGCCCTCGGCGGTGATCGTCCGGACCGACTCGGGGGCGAAGAGGGTGGCCCGCAGATGGTCCTGAGCGCGGGTGTTCTTGAGGAAGTCGACGCCGGCGGCCATCGGACCGTGCAGGGTGACCAGCCCGGCCCGGGTGGCGAAGGCCTCGTGGAGCGAGGTGATGTCGCTGAACCCGACGAGGATCTTCGGCCCGGCCGCGCGGATGGCGTCCCAGTCGAGCAGGTCGGCCATCCGCTGCGCGCCGTAACCGCCGCGGGCGCACACCACGGCGGCCACGGACGGGTCGCACCAGGCGGCCTGGAAGTCGGCGGCCCGGTCGGCGTCGGTGCCCGCGAGGTAGTCGAAGTCGGGGTGCCGGTCGAGCGTGTGCGGTGCGACGACGGGGTCGAGGTCCCAGCCGCGCAGGACGTCCAGCCCAGCGCTGAGCCGCTCCTCGGGCACCGGCCCGCTGGGGGCGACGACGGCCACCCGGGCGCCGGGCGCGAGGCGGGCGGGCCGGGTCAGCGGCGTCACGGCGGGGGCCGGGGTGCGGGTCGGCGTGGGTGTCGTCACTTGGCGAGCTCCAGGGTAGGGATTCCAGGAGGATTCAACCCGAAGACCTGCGCGTACAGCGAAAGCTCCGCCTCCAGGACCCGCACCATCGTCTCCGCCCGCCGGAATCCGTGCCCCTCCCCCTCGAAGGCGATGTACGCGTGCGGCACCCGTCCTCCCTCCATCCGCGTGAGGAACCGCTCGCACTGCGCGGGCGGGCAGATCACGTCGTCGAGGCCCTGGAGCAGCAGGAAGGGCGCGGTGATCCGGTCGGCGTGCTCGGCGGGCGACCGCTCCGTGTACCGCATCGGTTCCTCGGCGAGCGGCCCGACGAGACTTTCCAGGTACCGCGACTCGAAGTCGTGGGTCTCCCCCGACCCCCACTGGGTGAGGTCCAGCACTGGGTACAGGATGGTTCCGCAGGCGTAGACGTCGGTCGTGGTGAGGGAGACGGCCGTGGTCCAGCCGCCCGCGCTGCCGCCCCGGATGGCGAGCCTGGAGCGGTCGGCGGTGCCCTCGTCGGCAAGGGCGAGGGCGACGGCCGCGCAGTCCTCGACGTCGACGACGCCCCACTGCTCGCGCAGCCGGTTGCGGTACTCCCGCCCGTACCCCGTGGACCCTCCGTAGTTGACCTCGGCGACGCCGATGCCGCGCGAGGTGAAGTACGCGATGGTCAGGTCGAGGACCAGGGGCGCGCGGCTGGTGGGTCCGCCGTGCGCCCAGACGACGTACGGCGGCAGTTCGGTGCCGGGGGCGAGGCAGCCGGGGTTGTGGGGCGGGTAGACGTGCGCGTGGATCTCTCGTCCGGCGGGGCCGAGGAAGGTACGGATCTGGGGTTCGGGATAGTAGGCGGGGTCGACCGGGTCGTCGTGCGCCGCCCCGATGACGCGGGCGCGGCCGGCGAGCGTACCGGCGGAGCCGGAGCCCGTGGGGCCGGTGTGCAGTTCGACGACCTCGTACGCGCTGCGGGGGCTGGCGCCGATGGCGATCACCCGGCCTCCGTGGGTGGCGAGCGACGGTGCGAACTCGGTCCAGGGGCCGTCCGCGTCGGTGATCTGGCCGGTCTCGGGGTCGAGGATGCCGAGCGCCGTGGCGCCCCGGCCGTGCACGACGGCGATGAGCCCGCTGTCCAGCAGGGCGAACCAGCGCAGGCCGATCTTCCACAGCGGCCCGCCGAACTCCTCCTCGCGGGCGCACAGCGGAGTGCTGCGGCCGTCGTGCTCACGGCGGTAGATGTTCCAGTAGCCCGTACGGTCACCGCAGTACACGAGGGTGCCGTCGGCGGCCCACTCGACCTGGGCGATCGACTCGTCGGGGCCGCCCTCGACGGTCCGGGCGCCGCGCAGCGTGCCGTCGTCGGTGACGTCGGCGACGATCAGTTCGGTGCCGTCCCAGGGCATGCGCGGGTGGTCCCAGCCGAGCCACGCGGCACGGCGGCCGTCGGGCGAGAGCCGGGGCCCGGTGACGAAACGATGCTTCTGTGCGGAGAGCTCACGGACGGCCCCGCGGTCCTCGGCCGCCGAGCCGTCCAGCGGCACGGCGGCGACGACCCGCCGTACGTCGGCGGGCCCCTCCCCGGTGAACTCCTCCAGGACGCACCACACCTCGCCCCGCTCGGGGTGCAGCACCGGATCGACCCAGCGCAGCCCGCCGCCCACCGGGGACACGGGGGTGAGCGCGCGCGGCTCTCCGCCGGGCTCGTACCGGTAGAGGCGCTGGTCGGCGAAGTTCACGAACACCACGAGGGGCCCGTTGTCCCGCAGGACGCCGGCCCACGGGTGGCCGCCGTACTCCATCACCCGGCTGCGCACGTTCCACGGCGCCGGCAGCACCGACTCCTCCGTGCCGTCGGGCGTCCGCCGTACGAGGGTGCGTCTGCCGCCCTCGGTGGGGCGTGGCTCGGTCCACCACGCCTCGTCGCCGACGAACGCCGCGAACTCGGGGTGCCCGTCGTGGGCGGCCGCGAGCGCCGCGTCGATCGGAGAGTGCCACGAACCGTACGCCAGCGTCTGCACCGTGTCCCCCATCTCCCTTCGTCCCCCGTCTGTGACTTCCCCGGACCGCCGCTTCCTAGGCCGTCCTCAGGAAGCGGTCGAGTACCCGGACGCCGAAGTGGAGCGCCTCGACCGGGACGCGCTCGTCGACGCCGTGGAAGAGGGCCGCGTAGTCGAAGCCCTCGGGAAGCTTCAGCGGCGAGAAGCCGTAGCCGGTGATCCCGAGGCGCGAGAACTGCTTGGCGTCCGTGCCGCCGGCCATGCAGTACGGCACCACGTGGCCCTCGGGCGCGAACTCCTCGACGGCGGCCCGCATCCGCGCGTACGTCGCCGAGTCGACCGGCGCCTGGAGGGCCACCTCGCGGTGCTGGAACTCCCAGTCCACGTCGGGACCGGTGAGCCGGTCCAGGGTGTCGCGGAACTCGTCCTCGCCGCCGGGCAGGTACCGCCCGTCGACGTGGCCGACGGCCTCACCCGGAATCACATTGATCTTGTAGCCGGCGTCCAGCATGGTCGGGTTGGCGCTGCCTCGCACGGTCGGCTCGACCAGGGCGGCGGCCGGGCCGAGCTTCTCCAGCAGCCGGTCGACGCCCTCGGGGTCGTCGAGCTCGGGTTGGATGCCGTACAGCCCGGCGAGCTCGGTGAGGGCGGCGCGCACCGTCGGAGTGAGCCGCAGGGGCCACGCGTGGGCGCCGATCCGGGCGACCGCCGCCGCCAGCCGGGTCACGGCGTTGTCCCGGTTCACCTTGGAGCCGTGGCCGGCCCGGCCGCGCGCGGTGAGCTTCACCCAGCCGGTGCCGCGTTCCCCGGCTGCGATCGGGTAGATCTGCCGGCCGGCTCCGTCGTGGAAGGTGAACGCCCCCGACTCGCTGATGCCCTCGGTGCAGCCCTCGAACAGGCCCGGATGCCGGTCGGCGAGGAACCCGGAGCCGTCCTCGGCACTGGCCTCCTCGTCGGCGGTGAACGCGATCACGAGGTCGCGGCGGGGCCGTACGCCGTGGCGGGCCCACTGCCGTACGACGGCGAGGATCATCGCGTCCATGTTCTTCATGTCGACCGCGCCCCGGCCCCAGACCACGCCGTCGCGGATCTCCCCGGAGAACGGGTGCACGCTCCAGTCCTCCGCCCGCGCGGGCACCACGTCGAGATGACCGTGGACGAGCAGCGCGTCCGCCGACGGGTCGGTGCCCTCGATCCTGGCAACGACGTTCGTACGGCCCTGGGTGCGCTCCAGCAGCGTGGGTACGAGCCCTGCCTCGGCGAGCCGCGCGGCGGCGTACTCGGCGGCGGGCCGTTCCCGGCAGTCCCCGCCGCCGCGGTTGGTGGTGTCGATGCGGATCAGGTCCGAGGTGAACCGGACGACCTCGTCGAGCGCCTCTTCGTCCACCGCTGCCGTCTGCTCAGCCATACGTCTCCTCCACCGCGGCCGAGACGATCGTCGTGACCGCCTTGAAGGTACGGATTCCCTCGTACATGGTCGTGCTGGTGTACGCGATCTTGCGTTCGCCGATCCGCGTCACGCCCGGTACGACCGTGGCGGCCATCGCCAGGTGCTCGGCGTCGAACTCCAGCGCCACGGTGAAGGGGCCGCCCCGCACCGGTTCGTGCCGGACCGCGAGCGACGCGGCCTCCTTCGCCGCCGCGCGGATGTCGGCGGCGGTCCGCGCCGGGGTGCGGCACACCGCCGCGTACCGGGACACATGGTCCTTGACCGCGACCTTGAGCGCGCCGGGCGCATACCCCAGGGCGTCCTCGCACGCCACGTCGTCACCGGTCACCAGCACCACCGGTACCCCGAACTCGGCGACCACATGCGAGTTCAGCAGCCCCTCGCTGGCCCGTACGTCGTCGACCCACACGCCGGTGATGGAGTTCGCGAGGTAGGTGTGGGCGAGGACGCCTTCCATGCCGGCGCCCGCGTGGTAGCCGATGAAGGCGATGCCGTCGACGTCCCCGTGCTGCACGCCCTCGACCATGGACAGCGCCTTGTGCCGCCCGGTGAGCATCTGCGCCCGCTCGTCCAGTTGCTCCAGGAGCAGGTTGCGCATGGTCCAGTGCGCCTCGTTGACGAGCACCTCGTCGGCTCCGCCGTCGAGGAAGCCGAGTACGGCGGCGTTCACGTCGGAGGTGAACATCGCCCGGCAGCGCTCCCACTGCGGGGTACCCGGCAGCACGTCGGCCGGCCAGGTGACCCCGGTGGCGCCCTCCATGTCCGCGCTGATGAGGATCTTCATGCCGCCTCACGTTACGCGCCGCCCCGGACCGGCGCGGCGACGAGCCGCGTCGGACGTGCGGTTTCCCTCCTTCCCGGGCGGTTTCGCCCGCTGCCCGCCCGGTGTCGCTCCCGTGCTCAGGTCCGGCCGGCCACGTACCACCTCGACGGCAGTTCGATCCGGGTGCCGTCGGCCGTGTGTTCGGTGGTGACCAGGGGGAGTTCGCCGTCGGCGAGGACCGTGAGCCCGGCCGCGTGCAGGTAGGCGGGGACCGCGGCGTCGCTGACCTCGGCGGGGGCGATGCCGTGGCGGAGGACCGGGGCGAGTTTCGGGGGCGGGCCGGCGGGGCCGCCGGCCAGGCCCATGAGCACGGGTTTGGCGGCTTCGGAGAGTTCGACGAGGAAGGCCCGGCCGCGCTCCCCCACCAGCGTGGCGACGGTGGCGACGAGGCGCTGTCTGTCGTCGGGCTCGCACTGGTGGAGGACGCCGCGCAGATAGACGTTGGCGTCACCGAGGTCCGCGCGCAGGGCGTCGGCGTCCGACGTGTCGGCCGCGTCGAGGAGCCGGTAGCCGGCCCGGCCGTCGGGGTCGGCACGGCGGGCGTGGTCGAGGGCGGCGGCCGACAGGTCCGTGCCGACGACCCGGGCGAAGCGGTCGGCGAGGTAGCGGGTCTGGGTGCCGTTGCCGCAGCCGAGGTCCACCAGGGGCAGGTCCAGGGCCGTCAGGTGGGGCTCGAAGAGGGCCAGGTGGACCGCGGAGGTCCGCTCGGGCTCGGCGTCCCAGAACACGGCCCCCGGTTCGTCCGGGGCCTCACGCCAGAACCCCTCCCAGGCGTCCCGGTACCGACTCGTCACGCTCATGCCAACCCCCAGGGTGCGACGCGGGCCCACCGGACGGGACGGCCCAGAACGGTCTACCGTGCCCGTCACGCGGGGACAAGCGCCGTGCGCGTACCTTCACCTCGCATCCGGATCGCGCACAACGCGTCATGCCCCGCCCGTTTCACTCGCGCTGCCCGCGCCTCACGGAGAACACCGGCGGGAGCGGTCCCCGTCCCCGGCTCCACGGTCGCTCCTCAGGAGTCCTTTCACCCTGCCCGCCCGGGTCGCGTGGCCTGGCACCGCACATCGCAAGGCGCCGGGCCACGCGACCTGATCGGACGCTCATAGTGAAAGGACCCCCAAGCGGCGCCGGGGCAGCGTCAGCTCGAACCACACCGTCTTCCCGGCGCCCGTCCGGCTCGTCCCCCACTCGCGCGCGAGGGTGCCGAGGACGCGCAGCCCCCGGCCGAACTCGTCGGCGGGGCCGGTGCTGAGGAGCGTCGGCAGGGTGTGGTCCTCGTCGTCGACCTCGCAGAGCAGGGTGTCGCCCCGCACGAGCCGCAGTTCGACACGGCGTCCGCTCGCGTGCCGAACGGCGTTGGTGACCAGTTCGCCGACCAGCAGTTCGGCCGTGTCCGTGAGCTGCTCCAGCCCCCAGACGTGGAGTTGTTCACGGACGACGGCGCGGGCCCGGCCGACGTCGGCCGGGTCGGAGGCGAGGCGCCACTCGGCGACGTCCTGCGGTGCGACGCCGCCCAGGCGGGCCATCAGCAGGGCCACATCGTCCTTGCGGCCGCCCCTGATGTTGAGGGCGCGGATGATGGTGTCGCAGGCATCGTCCATGGATGCGGCCGGGTGGGCGGCGGACTCGCACAGTGTCGCGAGGCCGACGCCGATGTCCTCACCGCGCACCTCCACCAGCCCGTCGGTGCACATCACGAGCCGGTCGCCGGGCTCCACGGGGACGCGTACCGCCTCGAAGGGCACCCCGCCGACCCCGATGGGCGCGCCGGTGGGCAGGTCGAGCAGTTCGCTGCGGCCGTCCACCGCGCGGACCAGCACCGGCGGGATGTGGCCGGCGTTGGCGAGGTGCAGTTCGCCGGCGATCGGATCGTAGACGGCGTACAGGCAGGTCGCGAGGTAGGTGTCGCCGAGGCGCTGGGCGAGGTCGTCGAGGTTGCGCAGGAGCTGCGCGGGCGGCAGGTCCAGTGCGGCCATGGTCTGGACGGCGGTGCGCAACTGGCCCATCATCGCTGCCGAGTTGAGCCCGTGCCCCATGACGTCGCCGACGACCAGGGCGGTACGGGCACCGGGCAGCTTCACCGAGTCGAACCAGTCGCCGCCGACCCGCCCGAGCAGGGTGCCGGGCAGGTAGCGGGTGGCGATGTCGCAGCCCGTCCGGTGGGCCTCGATGGTGGGCAGCATGCTGTCCTGGAGCGTCTCGGCGACGTTCTCCTGGTAGGTGTACATGCGCGCGTTGTCGAGGACGAGCCCGGCACGGGCGGCGAGTTCGGCGCCGGTGACGCGGTCCATGTCGTCGAAGACCTCGCGCTCCGGGTGGCGCAGCAGGATCATGAAGCCGAGCACCACGTTGCGGGCCTTCAGCGGCACGATCAGCATGGAGCGGCCGGTGATCAGCGGCCGGATGTCGCGCTTCTCGAACTGCGCGGCGATCGCGTGCCCCATCTGCTCGCTGATCCGGGGGACGAGCACGGGTTCGCCGGTGGTCATGCACTGGAAGAACGGCGTGTGCGCGGGGAACGGCATGGCCTCGCCCACCGGGACGACGTCGTCCCAGCGGCCGGGCTCGTCCGTGTGCTCGACCGCCACCCGGTGCCACATGGTGGTCGTGTCGGGCACCCCTTCGGGGAAGCCCTCACCGGCGACGACCTGTTCGCGCAGATAGGTGCCGGCGACATCGGTGAAGCGGGGCACGACGGCCTTGCTGACCTCGACGATCGTGCGGGACAGATCGAGGGACGTGCCGATGCGTCCGCTCACCTCGTTGAGGAACTCCAGGCGCTCCCGCACGGCGGCGTATTCGAGGTCCTCCCCCTCGTCCTCCAGTTCCTCGGGGACCGGCAGTCCCTCGGCGACGGCGCGGGCGGCGCGTTCGCGGCGCCGCTGCCGTTCGGCGCGCCGGGGCACGCCCCAGTCGGGGGTCACGGGCACCCGGTCGTTCTGGCTGAACTCCAGTACCGGGTAGCCCAGCTCGAGGACCTGAGCGACGATGCGGGCGCTGTCGTCGACGCTCATGCTGGGCAGGATCTCGGGGAGGCGGCGGGCGAGTTCCTCGGCGCCGGGGAAGTCGGTGTGGAGGGCGAAGCCGGGCGCGATGCGCTCGACGGCCACCCCTTCGTGCTGTCCCCTCAGCGCCCCTGCGTCGGCGGCCAGCACCAGCAGGCGTTCCCGGCCGGGCCCGACGAGCGGGTAGGCCCACCACAGGACGTCGATCCGGGTGCGGTGTCCTGCCACGGGGCCGTTCGCACCGCCGGGCTCGTCCTCGGGGACGGTGAGCCGGGCCCGTCCGGCCGACGGGTAGCAGAGCTGTCCGTCGAGCGAGGACTCCAGGTCGGGGCCGAGTCCGTCGTACGGGCCGTACGCGGCGTGCGACGGGGTGTCGTCCTCCTCGGGGAGTGCGCCGGACACGGGCAGCAGGTCCAGGGCTGGGCGGCCCACCGCGTTCTCCTTGGCCGTGCCGAACAGCCGCCGGGCGCCGGTGCTCCAGTGCGACACGAGGCCGCCGCGGTCGACGACGACCACGGCCAGGGGGACACGGCCGGCCGCGGTCCGCCCCACCGCCTCGTCACCCGCTCCACGGCCGGTGTTCGCCCCCGTGTCGGTGCCACGGTCCATGGCCAAGGCCCTTTCTTCCCACGGCTCGCAAGATCTGCGGCGCCCTCACTACCGTACGGCGGCGTAGCGTCGCGGGGTGTGGCAATACGGGAATTGACCACCGGGAGCCTCCGGCGCACAGCCCGGCACACGCTTGGCGCGCGTTCGACTCGCACGCCCCCCTTCCGGGCCTGGAGCGGCGCCCGCGGCCGGCCCGGGTGCCCCGCCCGGCCGGCGGTCTCGGGTGCGCGCCTCACATCTCAGTCCGCGTGCCCCAGCTGAAGATCCCGTACCGTCCGGCCGCCGCCCGTGACCCGGAGGACCTTCGCGACCGGCGGGTATCCCGTCGCGATCATCGTGTACTCGCCGCTGGGCAGGTCACCGAATCGGAACATGCCGTCGATACCGGTGGTGAGCGTGCCGACGACGTTGCCCGCGGCGTCGAGGAGGGTCACCCGCGCGTCCTCGACGGGACGGCCGCCACCGGCGCGGACCGTGCCCTTCAGGACGGCGCCCCCGGCGACTTCGATGTCCTGCCGGGTCTCGCCGGCGGCCCGGACGGTGACGGGCAGCACGGCGGGGCGGTAGGAGTGGGCGTCGGCGGCGAGGAGGTACTCCCCGGCCACCAGGTCGGTGATGACGTACTCGCCGCGCTCGCCGCTGCGGGTGGTCACCACGACCTCGCCGTGGACGTCGGTGAGGGTGACGGTCGCGTCGCTCACCGCCCGGCCGTCCGTGGTGCGCACGGCGCCGACCAGGCGTCCCGCGCCGCCGAGCACGATGTCGACCTCGACGGGGCGTTCCCCGACGGTCACGGTCACCGCCTGCGGCCGGTGGCCGCCGGCCGCCGCGATGAGCACGTACGCCCCCGGTCCGGGCGTGGCCAGCGCGTACCGCCCGTCCTCGCCGCTGCCGCCGCGCCAGGTCTGCCGGCCGACGGCGTCGATGAGGGTGAGCGCGGCCCGCGGCATGACGGTGCCGTCCGGGTGCCGCACGGTGCCGCACAGCGGGACTTCGGGGGTCGCCGGGGCGGCGCCCGGGGTGTGGGGCGATCGGGCCTGAGGGACGGGGACCGGGGGCCTGGGGCCGTCGGGAGCCGGCTCGTCGGGAACCTCGCCGTGCCAGAGCAGTGGTCTCTCCTTGAGGAAGACGGCGATGACGAGCCCGAGGACGAGCACCGGCGCGAGGTACAGGAAGAGCCGCGGCATGGCCGTGGCGTAGCTCTCGGCGTACGCGGCGGGCAGCGGGTCGGGCAGCCCGTGGACGGGTCCGGGGGCACCGGACCGGGTCGTGGCCCGGTGGTTCGCGGGGGCGGGCAGGCGGTCGGCCAGCCGGGCCGTCAGCAGCGTGCCGAGCAGTGCTACCCCCAGGCTTCCGCCGAGTTGGCGGAAGTAGTTGCTCGCGTGGATGGCGGCGCCGATGTCGTGGGGCCGCACGGAGTTCTGCACGGCGAGGACCAGGACCGGCATCACCATGCCAATGCCCGCGCCGAGCAGGGCCGTCCAGAGGCCGAAGTGCAGCCGGGGTGTGTCGGTCCCCAGGCGTGAGAGCAGCACCAGGCCCGCGGCGGCCAGGGCGCTGCCGAGGACCGGATACGCCCGGTAGTGCCCGGTGCGGCTGATGAGCCGGCCGGAGACGACGGAAGCGGCGACGATTCCGGCCGTCATCGGCAGCATGAGGACGCCCGACTCGGTCGCGGAGGCGCCGTCGGCCAGCTGGAGATAGGCCGGCAGATAGGTGGCCGCCCCGAAGAGCGCGGCACCGATGGCCAGCCCCACGAGCCCGGTCACGACGAAGACAGGGTCCCGGAACAACCGCAGGGGGATGAGGGGATCGGCCGCGAACCGCTCGACGGTGAGGAAGAGGACGGTCGCCGCGACCGCGCCGGCACCGAGCCCGAGGACGACCCGGGAGTCCCACGCGTGGGCCGTACCGCCCCAGCCGGCCGGCAGCACCAGGCAGGCCGAGGCGGCCGCGAGCAGCAGCGCGCCGACCACGTCGAGCCGCCTCCGGGGCCGTTGGGGCTCCGTCCCCGACGGCTTCGGAGACCTCGGAGACTTCGACGACTTCGGAGACTTCAGCGCGACGGTGACGACGGCAAGGGCGATCACCCCGAAGGGCACGTTGGCGTAGAAGCACCACCGCCAGGAGAGCTGGTCCGTGAGGTAGCCGCCGAGGAGCGGGCCGGCGACCGAGGCGAGGCCGAACGCGGCCCCGACCACACCGAGGTAACGGCCCCGCCGGTGTTCCGGCACGATGTCGGCGATGATCGCCTGGACGCCGGTCATCAGGCCGCCGGCACCGACGCCCTGGAGCGCGCGGAACGCGATGAGCTGCTCCATGCTGTGGGACGAGCCCGCGAGGGCCGAGCCGGCCAGGAAGACGACGAGCGCGAACTGGAACACTCCCTTGCGGCCGTACAGCTCGCCCAGTCTGCCGTGGACCGGCAGCGCGACGGTGGCGGTGAGCAGATACGCGGTGATCACCCAGGGCATCCGGTCCCGGCCGTGCAGTTCACCGGCGAGCCGCGGGAGCGCGACGGCCACGGTCATCTGCTCCAGTGCGGCGAGGAGCAGCACGAGCAGGAGAGCGGAGAACACCGAACGGACGCGGGCGGTGCCCAGTGGTGGCGGTTCGGCCGGCGGTGGTGCGGGGGTGCTGGTCGGTTCGTCCTTCAGCAGTGTGGTCGCGCCCATGCGTACCGCTCCCCTCGTCGCACTCACCGCACAGTTCCCGCGTCAAGCGGCAACTGCCGGTAAGTGCGACGGGTTACGGCGTCCAGGGGAGCGCCATGGAGATCCACTCGAACCGGTGAGGGGCACAACGGGCCCCGGTACGCCGCCCTTTGGGCCGGGCGGCGGGTGCGCCGGAGGAGGGCGCCCGGTGCCTACTTCTCGACCTCGGCGGCGAGGTTCGCGAGGAGGGCGTCGTAGATCCGGCCGAGGCCCTTGGGGGCGAAGGTCCTCTCGAAGAAGCCGCCGATGCCGCCGGCGCCCTGCCAGGTGGTGGTGACGACGACACGGGACCTGCCCTCGCCGGCGGGCGTGACACGCCAGACGGTGACCATGGAGGAGTTGCGGTCCTTCTCGACGAGCTCACCGTCGGAGGGCTCGGTGACCTCCAGGAGACAGTCGCGGACGCGCTTGCTGGTGGCCTGGAGCCGCCAGTGGACGAGGGTGCCCTCGCCGTCGCCGCCCTCGCGCACCTCGTACTCGCTGAAGTGCTCGGGCAGCAGCTTCTCGCGCGTGCCGCTGTAGTCGGCCAGAGTGTCGAACACCGTCTCCGCGTCCGCCGCGACGACTCGTTCCGTCGTGGCCTCGACCTGCGCCATTGCACTTCCTCCAGCACTTGGTAACTCGGGGATGTGCGGAAAGCCAACCACCACCCGGCCGGACGGCCCAAATCGGGGGCCCGGACGGGCGGCGAGCGGGCTGCGGGACACCCTCCCGACGAGACCTTCACACGATGTTCGAAAACCTATTCGCACGATCAAGGGAACGTGTGTTCTATTCTGGGGCAGGAGCAACCGAGGAGGCGTCCATGCGCTGGGACCATCTGGCCGAGAACCCCGCCACGGCCCGGGACGCCGCGCTGTTCGGCGCGGAGGCGGTGACGACGCGCACCTTCGACACGCCCGAGTTCCGGGGCATGACCTTCCACGAGATCCGGGCGAAGTCGATCGTGAACCGGGTCCCGGGAGCCTCCCGGATGCCGTTCGAGTGGACGGTGAACCCCTATCGGGGCTGCACGCACGCGTGCGTCTACTGCTTCGCCCGCCGGACCCACAGCTATCTGGACCTGGACACGGGCCACGACTTCGACTCCCAGATCGTGGTGAAGGTCAACGCACCCGAACTGCTGCGCCGTCAGCTGGCCTCACCGCGCTGGCGCGGGGAGCACATCGCGATGGGCACCAACGTGGACTGCTACCAGCGGGCGGAGGGCCGGTACCGGCTGATGCCGGGCATCATCACCGCCCTGCGGGACCACGCGAACCCGTTCTCGATCCTGACCAAGGGCACACTGATCCTGCGCGACCTCGACCTCATCCGGCAGGCCGCGGAGGTCACCGAGGTGGGGATCTCCGTCTCCGTCGGCTTCACCGACCAGGAACTGTGGCGCACGGTCGAGCCGGGCACACCGGCCCCGGAGCGCCGCCTCGACATCGTGCGGGCCTTCGCCGACCACGGCATCGGCTGCGGGGTGCTGATGGCCCCCGTGCTCCCCTTCCTCAGCGACCACCCCGACCGGCTGCGCGACACCGTCCGGGCGATCGCGGCCTCCGGGGCGACGTCCGTGACACCGCTGGTGCTGCACCTGCGGCCGGGCGCACGCGAGTGGTACATGGCGTGGCTGGAGCGCCACCACCCCCATCTCGTACGGCGTTACGAGCGGCTCTACGCGGAGGGGGCGTACGCCCCGAAGTGGTACCAGCGCCAGGTGACCCGTCAGGTGCACGAACTGGCCGAGGAGTTCGGCATGGGACCCCGGCGCGCGGGGCTGCCTAGGAGGATCACGGCGCCCGAGACGGCCCCGCCCGAGACGGCACCGGACACGGCACCCACCCAACTGACCCTTCTGTGACGGAACATCCCTGACCGCGGGGTCATCCGGGCGCTCCTTCCTCGCCGATCGGGTCAAGATGTGACAGACCGGTTTGTTCCGCTCTCTCATTCCGGGACGATGCGACCAAAGGCCGTGGTGTGCACGGCTCGACATCCTCCGTTTTGGGAGACCTGACACATGAAGAAACGCGCGACCGCTCTGTGCGGTGCCGCCGCCGTGCTGGCCGGGATGGCCACGGCGGTCCCGGCCGACGCGAGCGGCGGCTCCAGAGCCGCACCGGTGGCTGAGATCTCCTGGAAGAAGTGCGCCACCAGCGCGTATCCGACCCTCCAGTGCGCCTCCCTCGAGGTGCCGCTGAACCACGCGGATCCGCGGGGCAGGAAGATCACGCTCGCCCTCTCCCGTGTGCCGCACACCGCGAAGAGGTCCCAGGGGCCTCTGCTGGTCAACCCCGGCGGCCCCGGCGGCAGTGGACTCACCCTGGCCGGATTCGTCGCCTCGTCACTGCCGAAGCAGGTGGCCGCGCAGTACGACGTCATCGGCTTCGACCCGCGCGGCGTCGGCGCCAGCAAGCCCGCGCTGAACTGCAGGCCGGACCACTTCGCGCCGGTGCGCCCCGACTCCTTGCCGAGCACCGGCGAGAGCGAGAGGGCGAATCTGCAGCGCGCCGAGGACTTCGCGCGGGCGTGCGCCGAGAAGCACGGGGACGTGCTGCCGTACATCGACACGGTGAGCGCGGCCGAGGACATCGACGCCATCCGTGCGGCGCTCGGCGCGAAGAAGATCAACTACTTCGGGTACTCGTACGGCACCTATCTGGGCGCCGTCTACGCCAAGCTCTTCCCCCACCGGGTACGGCGCGCGGTGCTGGACTCCGTGGTCGACCCCACCGGGGTCTGGTACGAGGACAACCTCCAGCAGGATCACGCGTTCGGCGACCGCCACCGGGCCCTGATGGCCTGGATCGCCAGGAACGACAGGACCTACCGGCTCGGCACCGATCCGCAAACGGTCGAAACCAAGTGGTACGCGATGCGGTCGGCGCTGGCCGGGAAGCCCGCGGACGGCACGGTGGGCGCCTCCGAACTGGAGGACACCTTCCTGCCCGGCGGCTACTTCAACGGCTACTGGCCGGATCTCGCGGAGGCGTTCGCGGCCTTCGTGAACAAGAAGGACGACGACCCGCTGGTCGAGGCGTACGAGAACTTCGCCGCCGTCGACTCCTCCGGCGCCAACGGCTACAGCGTCTACGCCGCGGTGCAGTGCCGTGACGCTTACTGGCCGCGCGACTGGGACCAGTGGCGCGACGACAACTGGGCGGTGCACCAGAAGGCACCGTTCATGACCTGGAACAACGCCTGGTACAACGCGCCGTGCGCGTTCTGGCCCACGACGTCCCTGAACCCCGTGGACGTCTCCAACCACGCGCTGCCGCCGGTCCTGATCCTCCAGGCCACCGACGACGCCGCCACCCCCTATGAGGGCGGCGTCATCACCCACCACTTGCTGCGCGGCTCCAGCCTGGTCGTCGAACGGGGCGGCGGGAACCACGGCATCACGCTGAGCGGGAACTCCTGCCTCGACGGGCATCTTGCCGCCTATCTGAACGACGGCACCGTGCCGCGCGGCACCGGCGAGGCCGACGCGGTGTGCGAGAGGCTGCCCGATCCCGAACCGCGGAAGCCCGGGGCGGCGTCGTCCGCGTCGCGCGGCTCGACGCTCCACGGTCTGCTCGGCTTCCGCTCCTGATAGGTTCCCTGACGGCCCGTCGGGAGCGTGGTCGCCGTCGTGGCCCAGGATGGGGTCATGAGTGAACTGACCAGGATCACCGCCCCCGACGGGGTCGCCCCCGCCGCCCAGTACACCCATGTCGTGACGGGCACCGGCCGCTTCGTGGCCGTGTCCGGCCAGGTCGCGCTCGACGAGGAAGGCGAGCTCGTCGGCGAGGGCGACCCGGCGGTGCAGGCCCGCCAGGTCTTCGAGAACCTGCGGCGCTGTCTGACCGCGGCCGGGGCGACCTTCGACGACGTCGTCAAGCTCACGTACTTCGTCACGGACACGGCGCATCTGCCGGCGATCCGCGCGGCTCGCGCCGAGCACATCCCCGACGACCGGCTCCCCGCCGCGTCGGCGGTGCAGGTCGCCGCGCTCGTCCGCCCCGAGTTCCTGCTGGAGATCGAGGCGTTCGCCGTGCTCGCCGGGTGATCCGGAGGACTCCGCCCCCCGGACACGACCTAGGGTGCCGTCATGGATGATCTTCATGACCTCCGTGTCCGGGCCATGACCGTGGCCGACTGCCGTGCCGTCGCCGAGATCCGGGTCGGCGGCTGGCGGGCGGCCTACGCGGGGCTCGTTCCGCAGTCGTACCTCGACGGTCTGGACGTGGCGGAGGACGCCGAGAAGCGGCGCGGGATGCTCCTCGAGCCCGCCAACCCGGTGGTGAACCTGGTCGCCGAGCACGCAGGCGAGATCCTCGGCTGGGCGGCGTACGGACCGTACCGGGACAGTGAGGTGCGCACCGGGGACGCCGAGTTGTACGCGATTTACGTACGGCCGGACCGCCTCGGCGGCGGCGTGGGCGGTGCGCTGCTGAGGGTGTCGCTCGACCGGTGCGAGGCAGCCGGGCACCCCCGGGTGTTCCTGTGGGTCCTCAAGGAGAACGCCCGGGCCCGCCGCTTCTACGAGCACCACGGCTTCGCGCCCGACGGCGCCGAGGAGCCGTTCGAGGCGGACGGGGTGGAGATACCGGAGCTGCGGTACACCCTCCGGCTGGGCCCCGGCGAGAACACCTTCTGAGGGGCGCGGGGGAACGGCGCGAAAGGCCCCGGCCGCCCTGCGCCGGGGAACGGCGCCCCCGCGGACGTCACCGCTGTTTCGGGATCCTGGCGAGGGCGCGGACCGCCGCCTCCGCCAGCGCCGGATGGGCGAGCGCCTCACTCAGGACCCGCCTGGCCCGGACGTCGCCCAGCGCCCCGAGCCCCTCCACGCACGCCAGGGCCACACGGCGGTAGGGGTCGTGCGGCGTGAGGCGGCGTTCGAGCGTGGTGATCAGCGCGGGCACGGCTTCGGGGGCGCGGAGCTCGACGAGCAGACGTACGGGATGCAGGGCATAGGCGACGCGCAGCTCGTTGGTGGCGAGGGCGGCGGCCGCCCGTGCGGTGCGGGGGTCTCCGAGCCGGGCCAGGGCGTGGGCGGCTGCGGCACAGCGGGGCGGGTCGCGGTGGTTGAGGAGCAGCACGAGCGCTTCGAAGGCCCGCCTGTCCCCCGCCACCCCGAGCCGGAAGGCGGCCACCTCGCGCGCCCACAACGGCTGTCCGGGCTCGGTGAGCACGGCGGCCAGCTCGTCGGCGTCCTCGGTGGCGAGGAGCCGTTCGCAGCCGCCCGTGCCGCCCGACTCGTTCCGCACACGCTCCGTGAGCGATCGCAACGCTTCGTCCATACCTCCGAGATTACGGGCGGGCTTTCCCTTCAGGGAGCTACATCACAAAGACGAGGGCTGGCGCGCTCGTTACCCACCGGTTAAGCTCAGACGAGCGAGTGACCCACTCGTGTTCGCTCTCGATGGTCTGGTGACGCGGCCGTCGTGAGCGCAGTCGGTTCGGTACGCGCAGTACCGCAGTGCGACTCGGCCTCGGGACAGGGCCGGTCGGTTCAGCCGTTCCCCCTGGGCGTGTGCACGCCCACGGCGGCGGCCCCGGGCGTGTGCGCATGGCAGCCCGGCAACACCCGCACCCCTCGCGCTGGTCGCGCCCTCGTCGGCGTACCCGGGCGCTTCCTCAGTCGTCACCCTCATCCCTGGAGTCCCGCGATGGCCACTCCCCTTTACGACTCGTCCCTGTCCCCGCAGTCGTCCCTCACGACGATCGCCGTCGTCGGTCTCGGCACCATGGGCACCGGTATCGCCGAGGTGCTGACCCGGGCCGGCCGCGAGGTCATCGGCATCGACATCAGCGAGGCGGCCGCCGCCCGCGCCGTCGCCGCCCTGGAGTCCTCGACCGAGCGTGCCGTGGCGCGCGGGCGGATCACCGAGCGGGAACGCGGTGACGCCCTCGCCCGGTTCCGCACCTTCACCGACCTGCGGGCCGCCGCCGACGCCGACCTGGTGATCGAGGTGGTCCCGGAGTCGTACGACATCAAGCAGCAGGTCTTCCGGGAGCTGGACGCGATCGTGCGTCCCGAGACGGTTCTGGCCACGGGCACCAACGCCCTCTCGGTCACCCGGCTGGCCGCCGACTCCGCGCACCCCGAGCGGGTCCTCGGGCTGCACTTCTTCAACCCGGCGCCCGCGATGAAGCTGGTCGAGGTCGTCTCCTCGGTGCTGACCGCGCCGCAGGCCGTCGCCGCCGTCACCAACCTCGCGCTCGACCTGGGCAAGGAGCCCGTCGCGGTCGGCGACCGGCCCGGATTCGTCGCCGACGGGCTGCTGTTCGGCTACCTCAACCAGGCCGCCGCGATGTACGAGGCCAAGTACGCCTCCCGCGAGGACATCGACGCGGCGATGCGGCTCGGCTGCGGTCTGCCGATGGGCCCGCTGGCGCTGCTCGACCTGATCGGCATCGACACCGCCCGTACGGTCCTGGAGGCCATGTACGCGGCCTCGCACGACCGGCTGCACGCGCCGGCGCCGATCCTGAAGCAGCTCAGCGAGGCGGGCCTGACGGGCCGCAAGTCGGGGCGCGGCTTCTACACGTACGAGGCGCCCGGCTCCGCGACCGTCGTGCGGGACGCGCTGACGCCGCTGGAGGGGGCCGCCACGGCCCCCGGGCGCACCGTCCGCTCGGTCGGTGTCGCGGGTTCCGGGACGATGGCGTCGGGCATCGCCGAGGTGTTCGCCAAGGCCGGCTACCAGGTGGTCCTGGCCGCGCGCAGCGAGGAGAAGGCGCAGGCCGCCAAGGCCCGCATCGGCAAGTCGCTGTCGCGCTCGGTCGACAAGGGCCGGATGACGGTGGAGGCCGCCGCCGAGACCCTGGACCGGATCACCCCGGCGGGCTCGTACGACGCGTTCGCGGACGTCGACCTGGCGCTGGAGGCCGTCGCGGAGGACCTGGAGGTCAAGCGGCAGCTGTTCGCGACCTTCGACAAGGTCTGCAAGCCGGGCGCGATCCTCGCGACCACCACGTCCTCGCTGCCCGTCGTCGCCTGCGCCCGCGCCACCTCGCGCCCGCAGGACGTGATCGGCATGCACTTCTTCAACCCGGCGCCGGCGATGAAGCTGGTCGAGGTGGTCCGCACGGTCCTGACCGCCGAGGACGTGCACGCCACCGTCCGCGAGCTGTGCGGCGCCATCCGCAAGCACCCGGTGGACTGCGGCGACCGGGCCGGTTTCATCGTGAACGCGCTGCTGTTCCCGTACCTGAACAACGCGATCAAGATGGTCCAGGAGCACTACGCGACGCTGGACGACATCGACGCGGCGATGAGGCTGGGCGGCGGCTACCCGATGGGGCCGTTCGAACTGCTGGACGTGGTGGGGCTGGACGTCTCGCTGGCCATCGAGAAGGTCCTGCACCGCGAGTTCCGCGACCCGGGGCTGGCCCCCGCGCCGCTGCTGGAGCACCTGGTGGCCGCGGGCTGCCTCGGCCGCAAGACCGGCCGCGGCTTCCGCGAATATGCCAAGCGCTGAGCGTCCGGGCGACTGGTTCCACGAGGGCACGGACTGGGGCGGACTACTCTCCCCGGGCGGCCGGTCCGTGCCCTCCGGCACTCGCACTCCCCCGCCCGCGCGGGGCGGGGGGATCGGTGGACCTGCGCACTCTCCTGCGCGAATGCAGTACGTTCGGGGCATGTCCCAGCCCGCCAAGTCCTCACGTACACCAGCTACGCCCGACGCGCCGGAGAGTGCCGCGGGCAGTCGTGCCGCCGCCCAACGGCTCAAGATGCGCCGGGAACTGGCGGCCGCGGCCATGGAGCTGTTCTCGACGAAGGGGTACGAGGCGACCACCGTCGACGAGATCGCGGCGGCGGCCGGCGTCGCCCGCCGCACCTTCTTCCGCCACTTCCGTTCCAAGGAAGAGGCGATCTTCCCGGACCACGACGACACCCTGATCCGCGCCGAGGCGGTGCTCAACGCGGCACCGGCGCACGAGCATCCGCTCGACACGGTGTGCCGGGGCATCAAGGAAGTCATGAAGATGTACGCGGCGCGGCCGGAGATCTCGGTCGCCCGCTACAAGCTGACCCGTGAGGTCCCCACCCTGCGCGAGGCGGAGATCGCCTCCGTGGCCCGCTACGAGCGTCTCTTCACCCGTTATCTGCTGGGCCACTTCGACGAGCACGCCCATGTGGACGACGGCAACGACGACCCGCTGCTCGCCGAGGTGGCCGCGTCGGCGGTCGTCACGGCCCACAACCACGTCCTGCGCCGCTGGCTCCGCTCCGGCGGCCAGGGCGATGTGGAGACCCAGCTCGACCACGCGTTCGCCATCGTCCGCAAGACCTTCGGCACCGGCATCGGCGCCGGCCGCTCCATGAGCCCGGAGCCGGCCGTCGCGACGGCCTCCACCCACGGCGAGGTCCTCGTGACCGTCGCCCGCACGGACGCCCCCCTGGACGAGGTCATGCGCACGATCGAGGAGGCCCTCCGCGACCGCTGACGCCTCCCGCGGGGCCTTCGAAACCCCTCTTTACTCATCGGTAACTGTGATGACGGCCACCCCACCGGGTGGCCGTTTTGGCATGTCAGAGGCCCTTTTAGGACCCTCTCTGATCGATCATCGCTCAAGTGTTACGTAAAGATTTCACCTGAGCGAACTTTCTGGCACTCGGTGCCTTGCGGGGTGACACGGCGTGCCATACGTTGAAGGTGTCCGGGCGGCCGGCGAACAGAGAAATCCCGTACGCCGACTGTCCCCGCAAGCCACGTGCCTGCGCGCCCGGACGCCTGCGTCACAGGCACCCTTCCGCGCCACAAAGCGCCGCCGAAAGCACCACCCTCCGCCGAACCGACGGCATCAGCCAGACAGATCAGCAGCACCCGACGTAACCCTCAACAGCGTCTTCCCTCGGACGCTCGTCGCCGGAGGCACCACCGTGAAGGAAATCCTGGACGCGATCCAGTCGCCGGAGTCCACGTCCGCCGACTTCGCCGCTCTGCCGCTCCCCGAGTCGTACCGCGCGATCACCGTGCACAAGGACGAGACGGAGATGTTCGCCGGGCTCGCCACCCGCGACAAGGACCCCCGCAAGTCGATCCACCTCGACGAGGTGCCCCTGCCCGAGCTCGGCCCGGGCGAGGCCCTGGTGGCCGTCATGGCCTCGTCGGTCAACTACAACTCGGTGTGGACGTCGATCTTCGAACCGCTGTCGACGTTCGGCTTCCTGGAGCGCTACGGCCGGCTCAGCGAGCTGACCAAGCGCCACGACCTGCCGTACCACATCATCGGCTCCGACCTCGCGGGCGTCGTCCTGCGCACCGGCCCCGGCGTCAACGCCTGGAAGCCCGGTGACGAGGTCGTCGCGCACTGCCTGTCCGTCGAGCTGGAGTCCAGCGACGGCCACAACGACACCATGCTCGACCCCGAGCAGCGCATCTGGGGCTTCGAGACCAACTTCGGCGGCCTCGCCGAGATCGCGCTGGTCAAGTCCAACCAGCTGATGCCGAAGCCGGACCACCTCAGCTGGGAGGAGGCCGCCGCCCCGGGCCTGGTCAACTCCACCGCGTACCGGCAGCTCGTCTCCCGCAACGGCGCCGGCATGAAGCAGGGCGACAACGTCCTCATCTGGGGCGCGAGCGGCGGACTCGGCTCCTACGCCACGCAGTTCGCGCTCGCGGGCGGCGCCAACCCGATCTGTGTCGTCTCTTCGCCGCAGAAGGCGGAGATCTGCCGGTCCATGGGCGCCGAGGCGATCATCGACCGCAACGCCGAGGGCTACAAGTTCTGGAAGGACGAGTCCACCCAGGACCCCAAGGAGTGGAAGCGCTTCGGCAAGCGCATCCGCGAGCTCACCGGCGGCGAGGACATCGACATCGTCTTCGAGCACCCGGGCCGCGAGACCTTCGGCGCCTCCGTCTACGTCACCCGCAAGGGCGGCACCATCACCACCTGCGCGTCGACCTCGGGCTACATGCACGAGTACGACAACCGCTACCTGTGGATGTCCCTGAAGCGGATCATCGGCTCGCACTTCGCCAACTACCGCGAGGCCTGGGAGGCCAACCGGCTCATCGCGAAGGGCAAGATCCACCCGACCCTGTCCAAGGTGTACTCCCTGGAGGACACCGGCCAGGCCGCCTACGACGTGCACCGCAACCTCCACCAGGGCAAGGTCGGCGTGCTCTGCCTCGCCCCCGAGGAGGGTCTGGGCGTGCGCGACCAGGCCAAGCGCGACCAGCACATCGACGCCATCAACCGCTTCCGCAACATCTGACATCCGGGAGCACAGATGACTGAGCGCCAGAAGGACCGGCCGTGGCTCATGCGCACGTACGCCGGCCACTCCACGGCGGAGGCGTCCAACGAGCTGTACCGGCGCAACCTCGCCAAGGGCCAGACCGGCCTGTCGGTGGCGTTCGACCTGCCGACACAGACCGGGTACGACTCCGACCACATCCTCGCCCGCGGCGAGGTCGGCCGGGTCGGCGTGCCGGTCGCGCACCTCGGTGACATGCGCCGGCTGTTCCAGGACATCCCCCTGGAGCAGATGAACACCTCGATGACCATCAACGCCACCGCCATGTGGCTGCTGGCGCTCTACCAGGTCGTCGCCGAGGAGCAGGGTGCGGACATCACCAAGCTCCAGGGCACGACCCAGAACGACATCGTCAAGGAGTACCTGTCGCGGGGAACCCATGTCTTCCCGCCGGGACCCTCACTCCGGCTGACGACGGACATGATCGCGTACACGGTCTCCCACATCCCGAAGTGGAACCCGATCAACATCTGCAGCTACCACCTGCAGGAGGCGGGCGCCACGCCGGTCCAGGAGATCGCGTACGCGATGTCCACCGCGATCGCGGTTCTCGACGCCGTACGCGACTCGGGGCAGGTTCCCGAGGAGAAGTTCGGGGACGTCGTGGCCCGTATCTCCTTCTTCGTGAACGCGGGCGTCCGCTTCATCGAGGAGATGTGCAAGATGCGGGCGTTCGGGCGGATCTGGGACCGGATCACGCGCGAGCGGTACGGCATCGAGAACCCCAAGCAGCGCCGCTTCCGGTACGGCGTCCAGGTCAACTCCCTCGGGCTGACCGAGGCGCAGCCGGAGAACAACGTCCAGCGGATCGTGCTGGAGATGCTGGCCGTGACCCTCTCCAAGGACGCGCGGGCGCGTGCCGTGCAGCTGCCGGCCTGGAACGAGGCGCTGGGGCTGCCCCGGCCGTGGGACCAGCAGTGGTCGCTGCGCATTCAGCAGGTATTGGCGCACGAGAGCGACCTGCTGGAGTACGAGGACATCTTCGAGGGCTCCCATGTCATCGAGGCGAAGGTCGCCGCGCTGGTCGAGGAGTCGCTCACCGAGATCGAGCGGATCCAGGAGATGGGCGGCGCGATGGCCGCCGTCGAGTCCGGCTATCTGAAGTCGCAGCTCGTCGCCTCGCACGCCGAGCGCCGGGCCCGGATCGAGTCCGGCCAGGAGAAGATCGTCGGCGTCAACATCTTCGAGACGACCGAGCCGAACCCCCTGACCGCCGACCTGGACACGGCGATCCAGACGGTCGACCCGGCCGTCGAGGCCCGTGTCATCGCCTCCCTGCAGCACTGGCGGGACACGCGCTACCAGCCGCCCTTCAACCACCCGCGCCCCTGCAAGGCGCTGGAGCGGCTGAAGGAGGCCGCGAAGGGCACCGACAACCTCATGGAGGCCACCCTGGAGTGCGCCCGTGCCGGGGTCACGACCGGCGAGTGGGCCGGGGCCCTGCGTGAGGTGTTCGGTGAGTTCCGCGCGCCGACCGGTGTCTCCTCCGCCCCGGTGGCCGTGGCGGCGGAGGAGGGCTCGGCCCTGTCCGGGGTGCGCCGCAAGGTCGAGCTGACCGCGCGGGACCTCGGCGTCGGCAAGCTCCGCTTCCTGGTCGGCAAGCCGGGCCTCGACGGGCACTCCAACGGGGCGGAGCAGATAGCCGTGCGGGCGCGTGACGCCGGGTTCGAGGTGGTCTACCAGGGCATCCGGCTCACCCCCGAGCAGATCGTGGACGCGGCCCTCGCCGAGGACGTGCACGCGGTGGGGCTGTCCATCCTCTCCGGGTCGCACGCGCAGCTCGTCCCGGACGTCCTGGACAGGCTGCGGGACGCCGGCGCGACCGACATCCCGGTGATCGCCGGCGGGATCATCCCGAACGGTGACGCCGAGCAGCTCAGGGCCGCCGGAGTGGCCGCCGTGTTCACCCCGAAGGACTTCGACATCACCGGGATCATCGGCCGTATCGTCGACGAGATCCGCAAGGCCAACAAGCTCGACCCCCTGGAGGTCCCCGCATGACCGTCAACCGTCTCCGCCCGCGGCGTTCCTGCCTGGCCGTACCGGGCTCGAACCCCCGCTTCCTGGAGAAGGCGCAGGGCCTCCCGGCGGACCAGGTCTTCCTCGACCTGGAGGACGCCTGCGCCCCGCTCGCCAAGCCCGAGGCGCGGCACACCATCGTCAAGTTCCTGAACGAGGGTGACTGGACCGGCAAGACGCGGGTCGTGCGCGTCAACGACTGGACGACGGAGTGGACGTACCGCGATGTCGTCACCGTCGTCGAGGGGGCCGGCCAGAACCTCGACTGCATCATGCTGCCGAAGGTGCAGACGGCCCAGCAGGTCGTCGCCCTCGACCTGCTGCTCACCCAGATCGAGAAGACGATGGGCTTCGAGGTCGGGAAGATCGGCATCGAGGCGCAGATCGAGAACGCCCAGGGCCTCAACAACGTCAACGAGATCGCGCAGGCCTCCCCGCGCGTCGAGACGATCATCTTCGGCCCGGCCGACTTCATGGCGTCGATCAACATGAAGTCCCTGGTCGTGGGCGAGCAGCCGCCCGGCTACCCGGCGGACGCCTACCACTACATCCTGATGAAGATCCTGATGGCCGCCCGCGCCAACAACCTCCAGGCGATCGACGGCCCCTACCTGCAGATCCGCAACGTCGAGGGCTACCGCGAGGTCGCGCAGCGTGCCGCCGCCCTCGGCTTCGACGGGAAGTGGGTGCTGCACCCGGGCCAGGTCGAGGCGTCCAACGAGATCTTCTCGCCCTCGCAGGAGGACTACGACCACGCCGAGCTGATCCTGGACGCGTACGACTACTACACGTCCGAGGCGGGCGGCAAGAAGGGCTCGGCGATGCTCGGCGACGAGATGATCGACGAGGCCAGCCGCAAGATGGCCCTCGTCATCTCCGGCAAGGGGCGGGCGGCGGGGATGACCCGTACGTCCAAGTTCGAGATCCCGGAGGCCTGAGCGCGATGCAGTTCGGACGCACGTACGAGGAGTTCGAGGTCGGGGCGGTCTACAAACACTGGCCCGGGAAGACGGTCACGGAGTACGACGACCACCTCTTCTGTCTCCTCACCATGAACCACCACCCGCTCCACATGGACGTCAATTACGCCGAGAAGACGACGGACTTCGGCAAGAACGTCGTGGTCGGGAACTACATCTACTCGCTGCTGCTCGGCATGTCCGTCCCGGACGTGTCCGGCAAGGCGATCGCGAACCTGGAGATCGAGTCGCTCAGGCACGTGGCGCCGACCTTCCACGGCGACACGATCTACGGCGAGACGACCGTGCTCGACAAGTGGCCGTCGAAGTCGAAGAACGACCGCGGCATCGTCCATGTCGAGACCAAGGGCTACAAGCAGGACGGCACGCTGGTGTGCGTGTTCCGCCGCAAGGTCATGGTGCCGACCGAGACGTACATCAAGGAGCGCGGCGGCGAGCAGCCCGGCCGCCCCGAGCTCAAGGAGCAGGAGAAGTAGCCATGGCGCGACTCGCCCAGACCCACGGTCTCACGGACGTCCAGCAGGAGATCCTCTCCACCGTCCGCGACTTCGTGGACAAGGAGATCATCCCGGTCGCGACCGAGCTGGAGCACCGCGACGAGTACCCGCAAGCGATCGTCGACGGGCTCAAGGAGCTGGGTCTGTTCGGCCTGATGATCCCCGAGGAGTACGGCGGTCTGGGCGAGTCCCTCCTCACGTACGCGCTGTGCGTCGAGGAGATCGCCCGCGGCTGGATGTCCGTGTCCGGGATCATCAACACGCACTTCATCGTGGCGTACATGCTCAAGCAGCACGGCACCGAGGAGCAGAAGGAATACTTCCTGCCCCGGATGGCCGCCGGCGATGTCCGCGGCGCCTTCTCGATGTCGGAGCCCGGGCTCGGCTCGGATGTGTCGGCGATCACATCGAAGGCGGTCAAGGACGGCGACGAGTACGTCCTGAACGGCCAGAAGATGTGGCTGACGAACGGCGGGACGTCCACGCTCGTCGCCGTTCTGGTCCGGAGTGACGAAGGACACCCCGAGGGCACGGCGCCCCACAAGTCGATGACGACCTTCCTGGTCGAGAAGGAGCCCGGCTTCGGGGAGGTCCGCCCCGGCCTCACCATCCCCGGGAAGATCGACAAGATGGGCTACAAGGGGGTCGACACGACCGAGCTCATCATGGACGGACTGCGCATTCCGGCCAATCGTGTACTCGGCGGTGTCACCGGCCGAGGGTTTTACCAAATGATGGACGGTGTCGAAGTCGGCCGGGTGAATGTGGCCGCCCGTGGCTGCGGTGTCGCACAGCGTGCATTCGAGCTGGGCGTCCAGTACGCCCAGCAGCGCCACACCTTCGGCAAGCAGATCGCCCAGCACCAGGCGATCCAGTTCAAGCTGGCCGAGATGGCTACCAAGGTCGAGGCCGCTCATGCCATGATGGTGAACGCAGCACGCAAAAAGGACTCGGGCGAACGAAACGACCTCGAAGCAGGGATGGCGAAGTATCTCGCCTCCGAATACTGCAAAGAAGTCGTGGAAGACGCTTTCCGGATCCACGGCGGCTACGGCTTCTCCAAGGAGTACGAGATCGAGCGCCTCTACCGCGAGGCTCCGATGCTGCTCATCGGTGAAGGCACCGCCGAAATCCAGAAAATGATCATCGGTCGCCGGCTACTCGAGGAGTATCGATTCCAGGGCTAGTCCAGGGTCGAATGTCTGGTTCGGGGTGTTTTCTTCGAGAAGAAGATCACACCCCGTCAGCAGTGTTCGGCCGTCGACTCGGCTTCCTGGCTTGCCCAGTTGCGGGCCGCGACCGGTACGATCCCCGGAAAGCCGCCGTCCCCTGTCACCGCGCGGCATCATCCGCTACGAAGGTCATCCATGCCCCACAGCCAAACCTCTGCACCTCGCGACAGCCTCGTGGGCGTACGGCTCGCGCGCGGAGCATCGCCGTGGCTTCTCCCGACCGTCGCCACCGCAGCACTCAGCCTCGCCCGCTCGCGCCGCTCCGGCGCCGCGCGGGCAGTGGCCGTACCCGCCACCGCGCTGGCGGCGGGCATGCTGTGGTTCTTCCGCGACCCCGAGCGTGAGATCGCCCAGGGCCGGGTCATCTCACCCGCCGACGGAGTGGTGCAGAGCATCATGCCGTGGAAGGACGGCCGGACCCGCGTCGCGATCTTCATGAGCCCGCTCAACGTGCACGTCAACCGCGCGCCGCTCTCCGGCACGGTGACGTCCGTCGAGCACATCCCGGGCGGCTTCGTCCCCGCGTTCAACAAGGAGAGCGAGAACAACGAGCGCGTCGTCTGGCACTTCGACACCGAACTCGGTGACATCGAGATGATCCAGATCGCCGGCGCCGTCGCTCGCCGCATCGTTCCGTACGTTCCCGAGGGCACCAAGGTCGAGCAGGGTGACCGGATCGGGCTGATCCGCTTCGGTTCGCGGGTCGACATCTACCTGCCCGAGGGCGTGGAGGTCGACGTCGAGGTGGGTCAGAAGACCGTGGCTGGGGTGACTCGCATTGACCGTGATTGATCCTGATACACAGGCCGGGAAGACCGGCCCGGCGACCGAGTGGGTGCCGGACGTCGACGAGGCGGAGGACGACGCGGAGGAGATGCCGCTGTCGCTGCGCCTGTCAATAGCGGACACGCTGACCCTCGGCAACGCGACGTGCGGCTTCATGGCGGTGTACTTCACCACCACGGGCATCCTGATCCCGCACCTCACGGGCAGCCAGGAGACCGGCATGGCCCGCCACAGCGCGGCCACCGCGGTCATCCTGATGCTCTGCGCGGCGATCTTCGACCTGTTCGACGGGCTGGTGGCGCGCAAGCTCCGCTCCTCGCCGATGGGCGCGGAGCTGGACAACCTCTCCGACCTGATCAGCTTCGGCCTGGCGCCGGCGTACTTCGTCCTCGTCTACGGCATGGTCGCGAACGACGCGCACCAGCGCGTGGCCGCGGTGGGCGCGATCGTCGTCCTGCTGGCGGTGGTGCTGAGGCTCGCCAGATTCTCCTGCGTGACGGTGAAGGACGGCACGTTCCAGGGCATGCCGTCACCGTTCGGCGCGCTGACCGTGGTGTCGATCGTGCTCCTGGAGCTGCCCTTCGAGGCGACGCTTCTGGCGATCCTGGGCACGGCGTGGCTGATGGTGAGCCGGGTCGAGTACCCGAAGCCGCGGGGTGTGCTCGCGGTCGCGATGCTCTCCTGGATCGTCCTGTCCATGGGTCTTCTGGCGGCCTGGGCCTTCGACGCCCCCGGCGGTCAGTTCCTCCTCCAGGCCGGCTGCGCCCTGCAGCTCGTCATGGGCGCGGTCATCCCCCTGTTCGCCACAGCCCGCCGGGTGAACAACTTCCGCGACAACCGCCGCGAGGCGCGGGCGGCACAGCTGCCCTGACCCCACTCCGGCACCGACAGGTGTGGCCCGAGCCCTCCCGGCTCGGGCCACACCTGTTGTGCGTTCAAAGTCGTCGGCGCCTTGACCTTGAGGGGTCAACTACCTCGTGTACGGGCCCGGTTGCCGGGCGTGAGGAGGAAGGGGAGGGTGGAAATGAGGGGTTTTCACACCAGTTGACCCTTTCGCCACCTCCAGGAGACGGACATGACCTCGTACGAACTGAGAGAGCACAAGGTCAAGCTCAAGTCGACCATGCCGGCGACCAAGGACATGGAGATCGTGCTGCCCGTACGGGAGTACGACGGCACCCACGGCCACGACCGCCAACCCGTGCTGATGCTGCACGGCAGGAGCGTGCCGGCGCTGGCGGGCTTCGACCTGGTACAGGTGCCCGGCGGCGACCCCGACCGGTACAGCTGGGCGAAGGAACTGGCCCAAGCCGGTTACGACGTCTTCATCATGGATCTGCAGGGCTCGGGCAGGTCGACCCGCCCGGGGCAGATGGACGACCCGTGCAACACGAACCCGGCCCAGCAGCAGTCGGTCCTCGTCCCCCACACGATCCCGGCGCCCTGCCCGCCGCAGTACAAGACCGAACTGGGCAATTCGCTGAGCGACTGGGCGGAGTTCGCGGCGGTGGTCCAGTTCATCGGGTCCCAGGTCGGCCCGCAGAAGCGGATCCGCTTCGTCGGCTGGTCCGCGGCCTCGTTCATCATGGGGCCCTACGCCCTCCAGCACCCCGAGCAGGTCGAGAGCCTGCTGCTGCTCGCTCCGATGTTCCCCCCGCGGGGACGGTGGTCCCTGCAGGAGGCCAATCCGTTCGGTCAGCCGCCGGAGGCTTCCACGCTGCCCGTCGGGAAGCCGCCCCTCATGTTCGGCTTCCCGATGCACGTCACCAGCAAGGGCGGGTTCAAGCGCAGCCTGACCGGCCCTGAGGGCCTGTGGGAAGAGGGCATCGACGAGCTCGTGTGGGCGGCCTGCATGGAGGACGACCCCGTAGCCGGCAAATGGGGGCCGCCCCTGAACGGCGACCGGGAGGGCGTCCTGAGGTACCGGAACACCTACTGGTGGGGGTGGAACAACAAGACCGCGCCGCTCAAGAAGGACGGCCAGTCCGTCCTGGGCGACCGGGTCCCCGTACTCATCCTCTACGGCGAGCAGGACCGCACCGCCGTCACGCGCACTCCGATGCCCGACGACCTGCACTTCTCAGTTCCGGACCTGTACACGGCCATCGGGGGCAACCGGAAGCTGATGTTCTGCTTCGAGGGATCGGGCCACTCCATGGTCTGGGAGACCACCGCGAAGGCCGTCCACCACTTCTCGAAGCACTGGTTCAAGAACGGCAAGGTGGAGGGCCTCGGCAGCGGCAGCTACTTCCGGGAGCTGGACGGCAATCTGATCAAGCTGCCGTAGCGGATCAGGTGAGGAAGTCCCGGGCGATCCGTTCGGCCACCCGCTCCAGGATCGGGCCCGGGTCGGCGATGCACCGCTGCACGTCGGGCTCGACCTCCGTCAGCGGGTACGCCCGGCGGATGCCCGCCCGCCCCAACGCCATGGGGGGCAGAGCCAGGCGGCCGCAGACCGCCACGACCTCCTTGCCCTCGGCCCGCGCGGCCGCGGCGACACCCGCGGGGGCCTTGCCGTGCAGCGTCTGCTCGTCCAGTGAGCCCTCGCCGGTGATCACCAGCGTCGCCCTGTCCAGTGCCTGGGAGAAGCCCAGGACGTCGAGCATCACCTCGATGCCGGGGCGGAAGCGGGCGCCGAGGACGAGGGCGCCGTAGCCGATGCCGCCCGCGGCACCCGCGCCGGGCGCGAGCGCGTGCTCGGCGGCCCGGCCGCCGAGCGACTTCTCCAGCACGGCCGCGAAGTGCGCCAGCGCCGCGTCGAGGACCGCGACGTCCTCGGGGCTCGCCCCCTTCTGCGGGCCGTACACGGCGGGCGCCCCCTTGGGGCCCGTCAGCGGGTTGTCGACGTCGCTCGCCAGGACGAGGGCGATGGCGGCGAACCTGTCATCCAGGTCCGACAGGTCCGCCGTCACCAGGTCGCGCAGCCCGCCGCCGCCCGGTCCGACGCTCTCGCCCGCCGCGTCCAGGAAGCGCGCGCCGAGCGCTGCGAGCATGCCGGCGCCGCCGTCCGTGGTGGCGCTCCCGCCCACCCCGAACACGATCGTGCGCGCACCGGCGTCGAGGGCGGCGCGCAACAGCTCGCCCGAGCCGTAGGTGGAGGCCGTGAGCGGTGCGAAGACCCCGTCGGGCAGCAGCTGCAACCCGCTCGCCTCGGCCATCTCGACCACGGCGGTGTCGCCGCGCAGCGCGTACGCGGCCGTCACGGGCTCGCCCAGCGGGCCGGTCACCCGTACCTCGTGTCGTTCGAATCCGGCGGCGACCGCGGCGGCCACCGTGCCGTCTCCCCCGTCGGCCACCGGCAGCGCCTCGACCTCCAGGTCCGGCAGGACCCGGCGCAGGCCCGCCGCCACCCGCTCGGCGACCTGGACGGCGGTGAGCGTGCCCTTGAACTTGTCCGCGGCGATCAGCACCCGCGGGATTGCCGTGTCAGTGTCGGTCCCGTCCACAGCGGCGTTCGCCACCTTGCATTCCCCTCGTCATCGGGCCTTGCGCACGTCAAGGCAGTCGCGCCGCTGTGACCCTAACCTCACCGTGGCCCCCGCGTCATGCCCCGGCCCGCCCGGCGAACACGACACGCCGCGTGCCCACCCGTTCACCGAGCGCCGATCCGCGGAATTGGGTAGACCTTCAGCCATGACCCCTGTGGGCAGCGAACTCGCCGACCGTGTACTCGGAGGCTGGCTGGGCCGGATCGCGGGCAACATGCTCGGGAAGCCGGTCGAGCTGGGCGACCACTGGACGCGGGAGCGCATCGACCGTTATCTGCGCCGGGCCGACGCGCTGCCCCTCACCGACTACCTGCCGGAGCCGGCCCACGAGGACGACCGGCTCGCACTGCGCCCCGAGTGGCGTGAGTGCGTACGCGGCCGCATCCACGGCAGCTGCCGCGACGACGACGTCGACTACGCGATCCTCGGGCTCCATCTGCTGGAGACGCACGGCTTCGACTTCACCACCGAGCAGGTCGGCGACCTGTGGCTGCTGCGGCTGCCGTATCTCCAGACGTTCACGGCGGAGCGGGCGGCCTACCGCAACCTGGCCAATGGTCTGAAGCCGCCGCTGACCGCCACGTACGAGAACCCGTACCAGGAGTGGATCGGCGCCCTCATCCGCGCCGACGTCCACGGCTGGACCTGTCCGGGCGCGCCCCGCCGCGCGGCCTCGCTGGCCCGCCGTGACGCGGTCCTGTCGCACACCGGGAACGGCGTGTACGGGGCGATGTGGGCGGCGGCGCTGGTCTCGGCGGCGTTCACCGCGGGCACCGTGCGGGAGGCCGTGGAGCAGGCGCTGACGGTGATCCCGGCGAGCAGCCGGCTCGCGCGGACCGTGCGGCGGGTCGCCTCGCTGCACGAGACGGGGATGGCGTGGGACGACACACTCACGACGGTGGCCGAGGAGACCGCAGGGACGCACTGGATCCACACGATCCCGAACGCGGCGGTGCTCACCGCCGGGCTCCTGTACGGCGACGGCGACTTCACCCGCACCGTCACGCTGACCGTGCGCGGGGGCCTGGACACCGACTCGAACGGCGCCACCGCCGGTTCGGTGGCGGGGGTGCTGTGCGGGGCGGCGGCGATCCCGGACCGGTGGAAGGACCCGCTGGAGGACACCGTGCGCAGCGCCGTGTTCGGCTTCGACGGGGTGCGGATCAGCGAACTCGCGGAGCGGACCGTGCGGTTGGCGGCGGTCTCGGCGCTCTGATTGCCCCCGAGCGCCGATTTCCCGCCCCTCGGGCGCCGTCTACCCTTCCTGGATGACCACTCAAGACTTCGCCGCGTACATCGCGAGCCTCCCGCGTGTCCTCGCCGGCGCCGCCGCGGTCCTCCGTGACGCCGAGGGGCGGGTCCTGCTCGTGGAGCCCAACTACCGCGAGGGGTGGGCGCTGCCGGGCGGGACGATCGAGTCGGACGACGGGGAGACGCCCCGGCAGGGTGCGCGGCGCGAGACCGCCGAGGAGATCGGCCTCGACGTCGAGTTGGGGCGGTTGCTCGCGGTGGACTGGGTGCACGGAGCGGGACGGCCGCCGCTGGTGGCGTATCTGTACGACGGCGGGGTGCTCGGCGAGGACGAGTTGCACCGCATCCGGCTGCAGGAGGAGGAGTTGCTGTCGTGGCGGCTCGTGCCGCGGGCAGAACTCGCGGACTACCTCCCGCAGGCACTGGGCCGCCGGGTGCTCGCCGCACTCGACGCGCTGGCGGACGGCACCGGTCCGGTCGAGCTGGAGAACGGGATCCGGGTGGGCTGAGGACCGTCGAC
>NZ_JBVIDX010000001.1:632876-767510 GCF_055572155.1 Streptomyces sp. NPDC030814 | reverse complement strand
GGACCGGGTGGGCTGAGGACCGTCGACCGGGTGGGCTGAGGACCGTCGACCGGGTGGGCTGAGGACCGTCGACCGGGTGGGCTGAGGACCGTCGACCGGGTGGGCTGAGGACCGTCGACAATGCGCCACGGCTACCCGCTGTCGCATGGACCGGCCGTTGACAGGAGTCACCTGACCTATTGTCAACTTGCCTTGTACGGACGGTGAGAAGAGCACCCGTCAGGCTTGATGGAAAATTAAAGCGTTGGCTGAAAATGCTGCCCGTCGGCCACTCCAGCCTCTAGGCTGACCGGCAACCCCGTCCGAGCGACCGCTCTGTGCCCTCGCTCCGGAACCGGGGCGGCACTCGGGATTCCTGGACCGGCGTCCCGGGCGCGGGCCGCGGCTTCGGCTGGATGCGGGGCTCTGGGGAGCGGTCCTACGGGGTCCGCCCGGACATGCCGGTCTCCCCCCCACCGGCGCGGGCCGTTTCTCGCCCGTCCCCACCGAGAACAGGCAGCTGAGGTCATGGAACCACTTGGCCCCGACGATCCCGCAGTACTGGGCCCCCACCGGCTCGCGGCCCGGCTCGGCGCGGGCGGGATGGGGCGGGTCTACCTGGCACTGTCCCCGGAGGGGCGATTCGTCGCGGTCAAGGCCATCCGCCCGGAGCTGGTGGGCGACCAGAGCTTCCGTATCCGTTTCCGTCGTGAGGTGGAGGCGGCGGGGGCGGTCGGCGGCCGGTACACGGCGCCCGTGGTGGACGCCGACCCGGACGGCCCGACCCCCTGGCTGGCCACGGACTACATCGCGGGCCCCACCCTGGCCGAGGCGGTCTCCGAGCACGGGCCGCTGCCGGCGGAGTCGGTGCTGGCACTGGGCGCCGGGATCGCCGAGGCGCTGATCTCCGTGCAGGCCGCCGGGCTGGTGCACCGCGATCTGAAGCCCTCCAACGTGCTGCTCGCCGCGGACGGTCCGCGTGTCATCGATTTCGGTATCGTCCGCGCCACCGACGGGTACGACCTCACCCGCTCCGGCGCGCTGTTCGGCTCCTTCGAGTACATGTGTCCCGAGCAGGCCACGGGTGAGCCGCTGGGCCCCGAGGGCGATGTCTTCTCCCTCGGTTCGGTGCTCACGTACGCCGCGTCCGGACACGCCCCGTTCAGCGGGACGGCGGCGGCCACGCTCCTCTACCAGGTGGTGCACAGCCCGCCCGACCTGACGGGCGTACCCGATCCGCTCGACAAGATCATCAGCCTCTGTCTCACCAAGGACCCGCGGCTGCGGATCACCCCGGACAAGCTGGCCGCGGCCTGCGCGCCCGGCGGGGTGGAGCAGGTCACGGACGACGGCTGGCTGCCGCCCTCGGTGACCGCCTCGATCGCCCTCCGCGCGGCGGCCGTCGCCACCTTCGCCACCGCACCGGACGACGTGCTCACCGGCCCGTCGGCCGGGAACGGTCCGGAGCCCTACGCGTACGGCCGCGACGGTACGGGCGGCGTCCAGGAACAGGAGCGGGCGACCCGTGGCAACAGCCGGGACGGGGCACCATACGCTCCCGACCGCGCACCGTACGCCCCGGACCGGGCACCGTATGTCTCCGACGCGGCGTCCCGCGCTCCCGAGGGCGCACCGTACGGCGTCGACGGGCCGACGCCGTACGCGTCGGAAGGCCGTGACCACTACGGCCACCCGGCGGAGGCGACGGCGACCACCGATCCGCCCGGCACCGAGGCCCCCGGCATTCCTGCCGGCGGCTCCCCCGGGCAGCCGGAGCCCTACCGCTCCGCCTCCCCCGGGCACCGCAGGACGCAGCCCCGGTCGGGCCCGTCCAGGCGAACGGTGCTCGCCGCGTCCGCGGCCTCCACCACCGCGGCCGCCATCGGAGGTGCCGTGTTCTTCTCCCGGCGCCGGACACCGGACGGGCGGACGGCGACACCGCTCGGCCCGGCCCCCGAGCCGACGTGGGTGTACCGGGGCGACCCGCTGCTCCAGGCGCCGGCCGTGTTCCACGCGGGGACGGCCCTGGTGAAGACCCGGCCGGGTGACATGGTCTGTCTCGACCTGAAGAACGGCGCCCGCCCCCGGTGGGTCTACCAGGGCATCAGCCAGTCGCCCACCCCGGTGGCGCTCGCGCGGGACGCGGCGGTCGCGCTGGGCGAGGGCTCGACGGTGATCGGGGTGGACCCGGCCGACGGCTCGGAGCGGTTCACGATCGACTTCGGGCCGGACTTCCGGTTCACCACGCTGCTCGGCGTCGTAGACGACCGCTTCATATCCGTCATCGGTGTCCGGCTCCAGCGGGACTCCGTGGAGCAGGGGGTGGCGACGTCCATGGACACGGTCTTCGGCGTCGATCTCGCGGCCCGCCAGGCCGAAGTCATCCCCATCAGCCCGGAGGACGTCGGCATCCGCCTGGCACCGGTCATCATCCCCGGCTACTTCGTCTATGCCGACGGTCTGCGCAATGTGACGGTCAGGGACACCGACAGCTCCGGCGTCCTGTGGCGGCATCCCGTCGGCTACGACCTCCGGCCGGGCCTCGCCGTCCTCGGCCGGACGGTGTTCGCCATCGGCCAGGAACTCAAGGCCCTCAACCTCGGCACCGGCAAGGTGCGCTGGCGGGTGAGCCCCGACGACGGCCAGTTCACCTCCCTCGGCGTCCACGGAAACACGGTGTACGTCACCGGCACCAACCCCTCCGGCGTGTACGCGTTCAACGCCGCGACCGGCTCCCGGCGCTGGTTCTGCCCCACCCCGCGCCTCAACGTCGACCTCCCGGTAACCACCGGGCCGGGCGCGGTCTACGTCCCCGCCTACAAGAACAGGAACGGCTTCTACGCCATCGACGCCGCCCGCGGCAGGCTGCTGTGGAACTTCACCGACGGCGTGGAGACCGGCGTCAACGACTGGCAGCTCGCCTGCGACCGCTCCGGCCTGCTGGTGGCCCAGCACTACGACCGCGCCTACGGCATCCCCGCCGTCTGAGCGGCCCGTCCCCGCGCCCTCGGGGCACCCGATATCCGCTGGTCCCGGCGGGACGGGCGACCTAACCTCGGCCCCATGAAGAAGCCCCTCGTCGCCATCCTCAGCGGCGCCGGTGTCTCCACCGACTCCGGCATCCCCGACTACCGCGGCCCGAACGGGCTGTGGCGGAAGGACCCGGAGGCCGAGAAGCTGGTGACGTACCAGTACTACATGGGTGACCCGGACATCCGCCGACGCTCGTGGCAGCTGCGACGGCAGAACCGGGCGCTGAACGCCGAACCGAACGCGGCGCACCGGGCGGTGGCCGAGCTGGAGCGGTCCGGGGTGCCGGTGCGGGTGATCACCCAGAACGTGGACGGGCTCCACCAGCTGGCCGGGATGCCCGCCCGCAAGGTCCTCGAACTCCACGGCACGGCCCGGTCCGTGGTGTGCACCACATGTCATGCCCGTACGCCGATGGAGGACGCGCTCGCCCGTGTCGACGCCGGCGAGGACGACCCGCCGTGCCTGGAGTGCGGGGGCGTGCTGAAGTCGGCGACGGTGATGTTCGGCGAGCGCCTCGACCCGGTGGTGCTCGGCGAGGCCGTCTCCATCACCAAGGCGTGCGAGGTGTTCATCGCCGTAGGCACCAGCCTCCAGGTCCAGCCAGCCGCCGGGCTGGCCGGGGTCGCCGCCGACCACGGGGCCCGGCTGATCATCGTGAACGCCGAGCCCACTCCGTACGACGAGCTGGCCGACGAGGTCGTCCGGGAGCCGATCGGAACCGCGCTGCCGGAGCTGCTGCGCCGGATCGGCTCCGTGGGCGGTTGAGCGGCCGGCCAAAACGTCCGAAGGGCCGGTCAGAAGAGCGCCGTGCCCCGTTCGAAGTCCAGCAGGCGCCGCTTGCGGTCCAGGCCGCCGCCGTAGCCGGTGAGGCTGCCGTCGGAGCCGACCACTCGGTGGCAGGGCACGATGATGCCGACGGGGTTCCTGCCGTTGGCGAGGCCGACCGCGCGGGACGCCCTGGGGCTGCCCAGGGCGCCGGCCAGGTCGCCGTACGAACGGGTCTCGCCGTAGGGGATCCGCACGAGCTGCTCCCACACGCTGCGCTGGAACGGCGTGCCGTGCAGGCGCAGTGGGAGGGTGAACTGCTTCAACTCGCCCGCGAAGTACGCCTGCAGCTGCTCCTCCGCTTCGGCGAAGAGGGTGTCGTCGCGGGTGCCGAAGTTCTCCTGCGGCGGGCGGTGGCGCTGTCCGGTCATGTAGAGGCCGCACAGCACCCCGTCGTCGGCGACGAGGGTGAGGGGGCCGTACGGGCTGTCGATCACTGTGTGCTGCTTCATGGCATGTCCTCGAACGTGCTACGCGGGAAGGAAGTTGATGGGGTGACGGTCCGTCGCCCACAGGTACTGGACCGCGTACGCCCGCCAGGGCCGCCAGGCCGCCGCGCGGGCCGTGAGCGCGGCCGGGGTGGAGGGCAGGCCCAGCTCCGCGGCCGCCCGCCGGACGCCGAGGTCGGTGGGGAGGAAGGCATCGGGGTCGCCGAGGGCGCGCATGGCGATGACGTCGGCGGTCCAGGGGCCGAAACCGGGCAGGTCGAGGAGGCGGGCGCGGGTCTCCGCCCAGTCGCTGTCCACCCCCAGGTGCAGCTCGCCCTCCGCGAGGCGGCGGACCAGGGTGGTGAGGGTCGTCCGGCGGGTGCGGGGCATCCCGAGGCTCTGGGGGTCGACGGCTGCGAGCGCCTCGGGCGAGGGGAAGAGATGAGTGAGGTCGCCCTCGGGGTCGTCGACCGGTTCGCCGTGGGCGAGGACCAGGCGGCCCGCATGGGTCCGGGCGGCGGCGGTGGAGACCTGCTGGCCGAGCACCGCCCGCACGGCGAACTCGGCCTCGTCGACGGTGCGCGGCACGCGGCGCCCTGGGGCCTTGTCGATCAGCGGGGCCAGTACGGGGTCCTCGCGCAGTTGCTCGTCCACCGCCACCGGGTCGGCGTCCAGGTCCAGCATGCGACGGCAGCGGCTGATCGCGACGGGCAGGTCACGCAGATCGCTGAGGGTGAGCCGACAGGCGATGTGGTCGGGTCGCGGGGTGAGGCCCACGATGCCGTGCCCGTACGGCAGCCGGAGTGTGCGCCGGTACGCGCCGTCGCGCCACTCCTCCACCCCCGGCACGGCGGTCGCGGCGAGGTGTCCGAAGAGATTGTCGGGGTTGAGCGGGGCCCGGAAGGGAAGACGCAGCGCCAGGACACCCGGGGTCCCGGCGGAGTTGCCGGGTGCCACGGCCGGGAGCCCGGCCCGCTTGGCGGCGCGTCCCCGCAGCTCGCTGGGTGAGAGCGCGAAGACCTCCCGCACGGTGTCGTTGAACGTCCGGATCGAGGCGAACCCGGCGGCGAACGCGATCTCCGCCATCGGCAGCGCGGTCGTCTCGATCAGCAGCCTCGCGGTCTGCGCCCGCTGCGCGCGGGCGAGGGCGAGCGGTCCGGCCCCCAGTTCCGCCAGCAGCTGCCGCTCGACCTGCCGGGTGCTGTACCCGAGCCGCCGGGCCAGGCCCGGCACGCCCTCCCGGTCGACGACACCGTCCGCCACGAGCCGCATGGCCCGGGCCACCAGGTCGGCACGCTGGTCCCATTCCGGTGACCCCGGACTCGTGTCGGGCCGGCACCGCTTGCATGCCCGGAACCCGGCCTGCTGGCAGGCCGCCGCGCTCGGATGGAACGTCATGTTCTCCGGCTTCGGCGGAACTGCCGGGCAGCTCGGCCGGCAGTAGATCCGTGTGGTCAGCACCGCGGTGAACACCCACCCGTCGAACCGCGCGTCCTTCGACTGCACGGCCCGCACACACCGCTCGACGTCCCTGTACATCCCGTTCCGCATGGCTCAAGCATCGAGCACGGGAGGGGCCGGGGCTGGCGAGAATCCGACATCGAGGTGAGGTGACCTCGCGGTGGCCGGCGTCCCCCTACCCCACGGCCCGCCGCCAAGCGCCCTCCCGCAGCAACCGCAGTCCGTTGAGCCCCACGAGCACGGTGGACCCCTCATGCCCGGCGACCCCGAGCGGCAACGGCAGATGCCCCACCAGGTCCCACACCACCAGCACCGCGATACACACCCCCGCGATCACCAGGTTCTGCACCACCAGCCGCCGGGCCGCCCGCGACAACCGCACCACCGCCGGAATCGCGACCAGCTCGTCCCGTACGACCACCGCGTCGGCCGTCTCCAGTGCCAGGTCGGACCCGGCCCGCCCCATCGCCAGCCCTGAGTGCGCGGCGCCCAGCGCGGGCGCGTCGTTGACCCCGTCCCCGACGAACAGCACCTTGCGGCCCTCGCCGTCCTGAAGCTCGCGTACGGCCGTCACCTTGTCCTCCGGCAGCAGCCCGGCCCGTACCTCGGTGATCCCGGTGCCTGCGGCCACCTGCGCGGCGGTCCGCGGGTTGTCCCCGGTGAGCAGCACGGGAGAAGCGCCGGTCACCACGACGAGCCCCGCGACGGCGGCGGACGCGTCGTGGCGCACACGGTCCGTGAGCGTGAGCAGTCCGACGGCGACCCCGTCCCGCTCGACGAGCACGGTCGTCCCGCCGGAGACGAGGTCGTCGCCCGCGCCGCCCCGCCCCGCGTCGTACTCCGCGGGCCGTCCCACGGTCACCACACGCCCCTCGACCGTGGCCCGTACGCCCCGCCCCGGTGTGGCCGCGAACTCCTCGGCTGGAGCCACCCGCAGCCCGCGCGCGCCGGCCGCGGCCACCACCGCGCGGGCCAGCGGATGCTCGCTGGGGTGCTCGGCGGCAGCGGCCAGCGCCAGCAGCCCGTCCTCGTCGAGCCCGGAACCCGGCAGCGGCCGTACGGCGGTGACCTCGGGTGTGCCCTCGGTGAGCGTGCCGGTCTTGTCGAGCGCGGCGACGTCGATCTCCCCCAGCCGCTCCATCGCGACGGCCGACTTGACGAGGACGCCGTGCCGGCCGGCGTTGGCGATGGCGGAGAGCAGCGGCGGCATGGTGGCCAGCACGACCGCGCAGGGCGAGGCGACGATCATGAAGGTCATGGCCCGGAGCAGGGCCTCGGTGAGGTCCTCGCCGAATGCCGGCGGGATGCCGAAGACGGCGAGGGTGGCGACGACCACCCCGACGGCGTACCGCTGTTCGACCTTCTCGATGAACAGCTGGGTGGGCGCCTTGGTGCGGGTCGCCTCCTCGACGAGACCGACGATCCGGGCGATCACCGAGTCGGCGGGGTCGCGTTCGACGCGGACGCGCAGCGCGCCGCTGCCGTTGAGGGTGCCGGCGAAGACCTCGTCGCCCGGCGCCTTGGGTACGGGCAGGGGCTCACCGGTGATGGTCGCCTGGTCGGCCTCGCTCTCGCCCTCCAGGACCTGGCCGTCGGCGCCGATGCGTTCGCCGGGACGGACCAGCACCACGTCACCGACGGCGAGCCGGTCGGTCGGCACGGTCTCCTCGGTGCCGTCCGGGGACAGCCGGGTGGCCGTGGTGGGCGCGAGGTCGAGCAGGCCGCGTACCGAGTCGGCGGTGCGGGCGGTGGCGAGGGCCTCCAGGGCGCCGGAGGTGGCGAAGATCACGATGAGCAGGGCGCCGTCGAGGACCTGGCCGATCGCGGCGGCGCCGAGCGCCGCGACGATCATCAGCAGATCGACGTCGAGGCTCTTCTCGCGCAGCGCCCGCAGCCCTTCGAGGGCGGGCTCCCAGCCGCCGGCCGCGTAGGCGACGGCGTAGAGCGGGCCGTACAGCCAGGCGGAGGCGCCGGCGAGGTCCAGCGGGAACGCGAGCAGGAAGGCGACGGTCGACGCCAGGGCCCAGCGCGCCTCGGGCAGGGCGAGGACGCGGGTACGGCGGCGGGGGGCCGTCGCCTCGGGCGTACGGCGGACCGGTGACGGGGCAAGAGTGGCAGACACCCGAGCCACCATACAGGAACATATGAAGACTCATTCATGCCTTCATGTGCGATGAGTAAGATACTCGCCATGGGTCATGGAGCCGTAACCGCCACCGCGCAGGACGCCACCCCTCGCGTGCGTCTGGACGCGGGCAACGTCGCGAAGGTGGCCACCACCCTCCAGGCCCTGTCCACCCCGTCCCGGCTGCTGATCCTGGCCCGGCTGCGCGAAGGCCCGCTCCCGGCGACCGAGTTGGCCGCCGAGGTCGGCATGGAACAGTCCGCGTGCTCCCACCAGCTGCGTCTGCTGCGGAACCTGGGACTCGTGGTGGGCGAGCGCCGGGGCCGCTCGGTGGTGTACGCGCTGCACGACCACCATGTCGCCGAGCTGCTGGACCAGGCCGTGTACCACGTGGAGCATCTGCGGCTGGGGATCAGCGACGCGCCGGAGGGCGACTGAGCCCGCGGACGGCCGGGCCCGGAGCCGAGCCACAGGCGGCACATGCGGGAAACCCGAAGAGTCCGGGCCGGTGGTCCAGCTCGCTCCGGGGCGGAAAGAGCCGGGGCCGAGAGCGCCGGGGCCGAAAAGCGCCGCGCCGTCGGCGAAAGGCCGCCGACGGCGCCGAGGACCGGCCTCGGGAGCCCGGGTCCCTCCTGGATCGGCTCCCGGAAGCGCGCCCGGACCGCGCTCAGGGCAGCTGTGCCGCGAACGCCTCATAGGCCCGTTCGTCGAACAGGACGAACCTGACCTCCTCGACCGACGTCTCGGTGGAGCGGACGGTTTCGACGGCGATGCGGGCGGCGTCGTCCATGGGCCAGCCGTAGACGCCGGCCGAGACGGCGGGGAAGGCGACCGTGCGGGCGCCCAGCTCGTCGGCGACCCTGAGGGATTCCCGGTAGCAGGAGGCGAGGAGGGCGGACCGGTCCAGGCTCTGGCTGTGGACCGGGCCCACCGTGTGGATGACCCATCGGGCGTCCAGTTCACCGGCCGTGGTGGCCACCGCCTGCCCCGTCGGCAGCCCCTTGCCGTAGTGCGACGCCCGGAGCCTGCGGCAGTCCTCCAGGATGGCGGGACCGCCGCCCCGGTGGATCGCGCCGTCCACTCCTCCCCCGCCGAGGAGGGAGGAGTTCGCGGCGTTCACGATGGCGTCGACGGACTGCTGGGTGATGTCCCCCTGGACGAGGGTGATGGTGGTCATGACCTCCTCTATAGCAGCAGTCGCACGCCCTCCACCCGGGAGCAGGGCGCCCCGTCGGTCACCAGGCGACCGGCAGGGCCCGCACCCCGTGGACCGGGCTCAACGGCTGGGCGAAATCCTCGGGGGCGGCCGTCAGGTGCAGGCCCGGCAGCCTCTCGAAGAGGGCGGGCAGGGCGATCCGCAGCTCGGCGCGGGCGAGGGACTCACCGACGCAGTGGTGGGCTCCGTGCCCGAAGGCGAGGTGCCGGGACGCGTCGCGGGTCACGTCCAGCCGGTCGGGCACGGGGTAGACGGCCGGGTCGCGGTTGGCCGCCTGGAGGGGCACGATCACGCCCTCGCCGGCGCGGATGAGGACGCCGCCCACCTCCACGTCCTCCGTGGCGACCCGTCGCATGCCCGAGTGCACCACCGTCAGGTACCGCAGCAACTCGTCCACCGCGCCCGGCCACAGCGCGGGGTCCGCGCGCAGCGCGGCGAGCTGCTCCGGGGCGCGCAGCAGGGCCACGGTCGCCAGGGCGATCATGTTCGCGGTGGTCTCATGGCCTCCGAGGAGCAGGACGAACGAGACCCCGACGGCCTCCTCGGCCGTGGCCTGGCCGGTGGCCACCCGCTCCGTCGCGAGCCGGGAGAGCAGATCGTCGGCGGGCTCCGCGGCCCGCCGGGCGAGGAGCTCTCCGAGGTAGCCGTACAGGGCGGCGCGGGACGCCATCGCCTCCTGCGGACTGGTGGCGATGGTGAGGAAGGCGCGGGCCTGGCTCTGGAAGAACGCGTGATCCTCGTACGGCACGCCGAGCAGTTCGCAGATCACGAGCGAGGGCAGCGGCAGGGCGTACGCCTCGACGAGGTCCGCCTCGGTGGCGCCGTCGGCCGTCATGGTGTCGATCAGCTTCTCGGCGTGCCGGGTGACGCAGGGGCGCAGCCCCTCGACACGGCGGTGGCTGAAGTCACTGATCAGCATGCGCCGCAACCTGCTGTGGTCGGCGCCGTCCATCATGAAGATCTGCCCCGGGGTGCGCGGCGTTGGCCGGGGACGCAGGGTCGGGTAGCCCTCGCGGGTTCCGTCGGCGCTGAAGCGCGCGTCCGAGAGCACCGCGCGGGCGTGCTCGTGCCGGGTGATCACCCAGGGGCTGCTGTCGCCCCAGAGCTCCACACGGCGGATCGGCTCCTCCGCCTGCCACTTGGCGTATTCCGGGGCGGGGTCGAGCAGGGGGCGGGCGGTGGGGAGTGGGGGGTGCGTGGTCATCGCGGTGTGCCGTTCCTAGTTCGCGTCGGAAGTCTGGGGGGCGTCGGCGGTGCGGGGATCGCCGGTGGGATGCGGGGCGTCGGTGGGATACGGGGCGGGGTGGGCGGGCCCGTCGGTGGCGGTGAGGCCCGCGAGGGTCAGCAGCAGCCGTTTGACCTCGGTCGCGGCGTACGTCTCGCGAGCCTGGCCCGGTGCGGAACACAGCAGTACGGGGCCGTCGTCCGGGTGGGCGGGCAGCCGGCCGTGGCTGCCGCTGACGCCGGAGGGGTCCAGCGGGACGGTGCTGATGCGGTAGCGGAACCCGAGCTTCTTGCGGGCCACCTGGCCGATCGCGCGCAGCTTCACCGCCGGGACCGTCTCGTCGTACAGCAGCTCGGCGGGGTCGTAGCCGGGCTTGCGGTGGATCTCGACCTGGCGGGCGAAGTCCGGGGCGAGTGCGTCGTCGAGCCAGTAGTAGTAGGTGAACCAGGCGTCGGGGTCGGCGACCGCGACCAGTTCGCCGGAGCGCTCGTGGTCCAGGCCGTGGGCCTTCTTGCCCTCGGCGTCCAGCACCTGGTCCACGCCGTCGAGTCCGGCGAGGAGCGCCGCGACGTCGGCGGTGTCGGCCGGGTCGCGGACGTAGACGTGGGCGGTCTGGTGGTCGGCGACGGCGAAGGCCCGTGAGGTCCACGGGTCGAGGTACTCCATGCCGTCCTGAGTGTGGACGTCGAGCAGCCCGGCGCGGCGCAGGGCGCGGTTGATGTCGACGGGGCGGGAGACGGGGGTGATGCCGTACTCGCTGAGCGCGACGACCGTGGCGCCCTCGCGCAGGAAGTGGTCGATCAGCGGGCGCAGCGCCGCGTCGAGCCGGCGGGCGCTCTCGATCGTCTCCGGCGAGTCGGGGCCGGACCGCTGGGGCTCGTAGTCGAGCTGGGGGACGTAGACGAGGGTGAGGTCGGGCCGGTGTTCGTCGAAGACCTGGCGGGCGGCGCCGAGGATCCACCGGGTGGAGGGCATTCCGGCGTTGGGGCCCCAGTAGGTGAACAGCGGGAACGGGCCGAGGCGGTCGGTGAGTTCGTCGTGCAGGGACGGCGGCCAGGTGTAGCAGTCGGGTTCCTTGCGGCCGTCGGAGTAGTAGACGGGGCGCGGGGTGACGGTGAGGTCGACGTCCGCGCCCATCGCGTACCACCAGCAGATGTTGGCGACCTTGTAGTCGGGGGCGGTCCTGCGCGCGGTGTCCCAGATCTTCTCGCCGCCCACGAGCGCGTTGTGCTGCCGCCACAGCAGGACCTCGCCGAGGTCGCGGAAGTACCAGCCGTTGCCCACCGCGCCGTGTCCGGCCGGGGTTTCGCCGGTGAGGAAGGTGGACTGGACCGTGCAGGTCACGGCGGGCAGTACGGGGTCGAGGCGGGCCCGGAAGCCGCGCTCGCCGAGGGCGGCGACGGCGGGCATGTGCCTCAGCAGCTTGGGGGTGAGGCCGACGATGTCGAGGACGACGAGCCGGGTCACGGGCGGGGCGCCCACCGGTGGGGTGCTCACCGGCGGAGTACTCATGGGCGGGATGCTCACTGGTGGTCCTCCTTGAGGCCGAGTCCGGTGATCCGGTCGCGGGCCCAGGCGAGTTCGGCGGCGATGCCCCCGGCCAGATCGGCGGGCGGCTCGGGGAGGACGGACCAGGTGTAGGTCTCGACCTCGATGTGGTCGCAGTGGACCGAGGGCCCGCCCAGCAGTCCCGCCAGGACGGCGGTCAGCTGGTCGGCGGTGGTGCTCAGCGGCGGCTCCGGGTCGGCGTGCAGCGGGGCGTGGAAGTGGACGCGCCAGGGCCCGGTGCCGGTGGGCAGGCCGCCGTCGAGGGCATCCGGCAGATCGTCGACGGCCTGGACCTGCGCCTCGGGCGCGGACGCCGTACGGGTCTGGTGGAGGAACCGTGGCTCCGCGAGGCGGCGCAGGGCCGCTCGGGCCGCAGGATGGGCGGGGTCGGCGGCCTCGACGGCACAGGACGCCTGAAGTTTGACCACCGGCAGCCCGGCGTCCGCGAGGCGGGCGAGGGCCGCCCCGGGCTCCTCGAACTGCACGGCGAGGTGGCAGGCGTCGAGGCAGACGCCGAGTCGTTCGGGGTCGAGGCCGCGCAGTTCCCGTACGGCCTGGGCGGTGGTCTCCAGGACACAGCCGGGCTCCGGTTCGAAGCCGACGCGGACGCGGCGGCCGGTGTCCGACTCGATCGCGGCGAGCCCGGCGGCGAGGCGGTCCAGGGCGCGTCGGGCGGTCTCGGCACGGTCGGGGGGCCAGGGCGTGCGCCAGGCCAGCGGCAGGGTGGAGACACTCCCCCGTGCGGCGTCGGCGGGGAGAAGCGCGGCGAGTACGCGGGCGCAGTCGAGGGTGTGGCGCAGCCGCGCCTCGTCGGCCCAGTCGGGCAGGTAGACGTCCTTCTTGACCACCTCGCGGTGGAAGCCGGCATAGGGGAAGGCGTTGAGGGTGACGGTCTCCAGGCCGCGGGCGGAGAGCTCGGCCTTGAGGCGCTTCACCTCGTCCTCGTCGTCGACGAGCCGGGTCACCACGTCACGGGCGAGCCAGAGCCCGATGCCCAGCCGGTCGACGCCGAGGCGTTCGCGTACGGGCTCGGCGTAGGCGGTGAGTTGACCGATGACGCCGTCGAGGTCCTCCGCCTGGTGGACGTTGCTGCAGTAGCCGAGGTGGACGGCGGTGCCGTCCGGGTGCCGGAATCGCATGGCCCGTCGCTCACTCTCCGCCGCGGCGGATGGAGTTGCCCTGGAAGCTCGACTCCTGGTCCGGCTTGGGCTCGTCGAGGTCCAGTCGGCCGCTCTGGCCGTAGAAGTCGACGGGGTTGCGCCAGAGCACCTGGTCCACGGTGTCGTCGTCGAAGCCGGCGGCGAGCATCGCATCCGCCGTCTTCCGTGTCTTGAGCGGGTCCGAACGCCCCCAGTCTGCGGCCGAGTTGACGAGGATACGGTCGGTGCCGTGCTCCTGGAGGACGCCGACCATGCGGTCCTCGCTCATCTTGGTCCTCGGGTAGATCGAGAACCCGGCCCAGCAGCCGCTGTCGAGGACCATCCCGACGGTCAGCTCGTTGAGGTGGTCGAGGAGCACGAGTTCGGGGGCGATGCCGGACTCCCGTACGACGTCCAGGGTGCGGCGGGTGCCGGTGGCCTTGTCGCGGTGCGGGGTGTGCACGAGCGCGGGCAGCCCGTGCTCCACGGCGAGCTGCAGCTGAAGGGCGAGCGCCTCGTCCTCCTCCGGTGTCATGGAGTCGTACCCGATCTCGCCGACCGCGACCACCCTGTCCTTGACGAGGTAACGGGGCAGTTCGTCGAGGACGGGACGGCAGCGCGGGTCGTTGGCCTCCTTCGGGTTGAGCGCGATGGTGCAGAAGTGCTGGATGCCGAACTGGGCCGCCCGGTACGGCTCCCAGCCCAGCAGCGCGTCGAAGTAGTCGTAGAAGCTCTCGGGCGAGGTACGGGGCTGGCCGAGCCAGAAGGCCGGTTCGACGACCGCGCGGACCCCGGCCGCGTACATCGCCTCGTAGTCGTCGGTGGTGCGGGAGGTCATGTGGATGTGAGGGTCGAGGATACGCACGGTCTGGTCTTCTCCTCGGATTCTTCGGTGTGCAGGACGGGTTCGGTGGGGGGCCTGCGGGTCTACCGGAGTGCCTTCAGCGCGCGTTCGGCGGCCTCGCGGCGCTCGGGCGCGGTGGCCCGTGTCTCGGCGGTGAGCTTCTCGGTGAGGGCACCACGGGCGGGGTGGGCCCGGACGACGGGCCAGATGTCGTGGGGGACGTCCCGGCCGGCCGCGACCCGCTCGTGGGCGAAGTCGGCCAGCATCCGGGCGAGTTCGGCGTCGGCGCGGGAGTCGAGTCCGGCGACCCGGTCGAGCGGGATCTCCTGGAAGACGCACTTGAGCACGGCCTGCCGGTACTCGGTGTCCGGGAGGCGGGCGGCGCCGTACGGCCCGAGGGCGGCCTCGATGACACTGCTGTCGTTGCCGCGCAGGGCCTCGCGGACGAGGGGGAGGGCCAGGTCGGCGAGGGGCTCGCTGCCGGCCCCGGTGGCTGGCTCGGCCTGGGGCTCGGGCCGGGGCACCTGCGCGGTGGGTGCGTCGAGCAGGGGCAGGGCCCGCAGGACGGCCCGTTGTTCGGCCGGGTCGCCGTGGCGGAAGAGGCCCGCCAGTTCGGCGGCGAGAGAGGCGCCGGTCAGGGGCAGGGCCATGAGCAGGACGGCACGGGCCGCCTCGTCGGCGGTCCAGTGGGCGTCCAGTCGGGCGCGTCCGCAGTGTCTGCGGGCGGCGGGGAACAGGGTCCGGACGGCGGCGGGGCGGGCGGCGACGCGGGTTTCCGCGTCGGCGAGCCAGGAGCGGGCGGCCGGTTCGAGTGGGTGGCGGGAGAGAGCGCTTCGGGGGTCGGGGAGCAGAGGTGCGGGCATGCCGAGGGACGCCATGGCGGAAGAGCCTCCGGTGGGGGGTGGAGGGAAGCGGGGGCGAAGGAAGGGGAAAGGAGGTGACGGAGCGGGTCAGGCCGCCGCCGCGCGCAGGAACTCGATGGAGCGGCGGGCGACGTCGGGGGCGTCGAGGGAGCCGCCCTGGATCTCCACGGAGACCAGTCCGCGGTGGCCGAGGTCCCGCAGGGCGGTGAGCACCGGCGGGAAGTCGATCTCACCGGCGCCGAATTCGAGGTGCTGGTGGACGCCTCGCCGCATGTCCTCGATCTGCACGTTGAGCAGTCGCGGCGCGGCGAGCCGCACACACTCCAGGACCGTCCGCTCCTCCACGCAGTAGGCGTGGCCCACATCGAGGGTGATCCCGAACAGCTCGTGCCCGCCCACGAGTTCGGCCAGTTCGAGGCACCGCTCGACGGTGTCGACGAACATGTACGGCTCCGGCTCGAAGGCCAGCGAGACGCCGTACTCCTCGGCGGTCTCCAGGACGGACTCGACGCCCGCCGTGAGCCGCTTCCAGGCGTCCTGCCCCGGCAGTCCGTCGCCCGGCGCGGGCCCGCTGCACAGGTGCACGGTGGGTGAGCCGAGGTCGGCGGCGATGCGGACGGCCCGCCGCAGCAGGTCGATCCGCTGCTCGGGCGTGTCCGACATCAGGGTCGGTTGGTGCTTGCCCCAGGGGTCGAGGAGATAGGGCGCGCCCGTCTCGAGGGTGACGTCGAGGTCGTGCCGGTCGAGGTCGCAGGCGATCTCGGCGACACGCCGGTGCAGGTCGGTGGCGTACGGGTCGAGGTGTCCGTGGTCGAGGGTGAGGGCGACTCCGTCGTAGCCGAGGTCGGCGAGGATCGTGAGGACGTCGTCGAGCCGGTGGTTGGTGAAGCCGTTGGTGCCGTAACCGAATCTGAGGGGGGTGGGGGGCGCGGTCATACCGGCGTCTGCTCCTGCGGAGGCTCGTGCTGGCTCAGGTGGGGATCAGGTGCTGGAAGCTGGGGATCAGGTGGGGATCAGGTGGGGATCAGGTCTGGAAGCTGGGGATCAAGTGCTGGATCAGGTGGGGGAGACGCGGCGGGCGAGCCGCCGGGCCAAGGGGTGGGCGACGCCGAGGGCCGCCGCGGCGACCGTGGCTCCGCTGCGCGCGGTCAGCGCTGTCTGGAGGGGCATGAGCCCGAGGATTCCGGCCCCGACGGCCCGCCGGACGTTCTCGCCCGACGGCTCCCGTACGGCGCGGATCTGGGCCGTGCCGTAGCTGCCGAGGTAGGCGAGGGCTCCGGCGCCGACCACGGCGGCCCGGGTGACGGCCGACCGTGCGGCGGGCGTGGTGCCGAGGCGCTGTGCGAACCGCCGGGCGGTGGTCGCGGGCGCGCCTGCCGTGGACGGTGCCGCGGCGGTGCTCGCCGAGCCTGCCCGAGCGGAGGCGATCGCCGTACGGACGGCGGGGAGCGCCGTGGCGAGGGCCGTGGTCGTGGCGGCGGCGAGGGTCGAGGCGGGCACCCGGGCGGGGGCGCCGGAGATCTCGTGGCGGCTGAGGGCGGACAGGGTGTACGTATGGGCCCCGACGAGCGCCGCCGGGACGGCACCACGCAGCAGTGCCTCGCCGGTTGCGCCGGGGCGCCCGGCCGCCAGCGCGCCCCCGAGGACGTCCAGGGCCCGGGCCGAGGCCATGGCGGCCGCTCCCGCCGGGGTGGACTTGAGCTTCAGGTCGTACGCCCAGATCGCGCCGGTCAGCGCAAGCGCTCCCAGGAAGCTGCGGCGGCCGCCCGAGGCGGCGGCGAGTCCGAGGCCCGCGGCGGTGAGCGCACCGGCGACGCCGAGGGCGGTAGCGCGGGGGACGCGACCCGAGGGGACGGGCCGCTCGGGGCGTTCGACGGCGTCGATCGTGGCGTCGGCGTAGTCGTTGAGGGCCATGCCGGCCCAGTAGAGGCAGACGGACGATCCCATGATGCCCAGCGTCGCCGCGCTCACCGGACGTCCGGCGGCAGCGGCGCCCGCGAGGACGTCACCCGGGACGCTGAACGCGGCCGGTGCCCGTACGAGTTGAGCGAGATCCGCGAGGCGCACGGCAGGCCGCGGGCCGGAACGGAAATCCCCTCTCCGATCCTTCATGGCGGCAACCTACCCCTGCCGCTTGAGCATTCATGCGGAGAAAATCCAAAGAACCTTTCGGTTTCGTGACTTGATGTTGCCTACCGATGAACTCATTTGTGTGCTCGTGGTCGTCAGAGTTCCTGGCGCAGCCTCCGCCACACCGCCTTGGCCGCGTTGTGCCCCGACATGCCGTGCACTCCGGGGCCGGGTGGAGTGGCCGACGAGCAGATGAACACGGCCGGGTGGGGGGTCCGGTACGGGTGGAGCGTCACTTTGGGGCGGAGCAGCAACTGGAGGCCGGAGGCGGCGCCGCAGGCGATGTCACCGCCGACGTAGTTGGCGTTGTGCGCGGCGAGTTCGGGCGGGCCGGCGGTGGCACGGGCGAGGATCCGGTCACGGAACCCCGGTGCGAAGCGCTCCAGTTGGCGCTCGACGGCGTCCGTCAAGTCCCCGGTCCAGCCGTTCGGGACGTGGCCGTACGCCCAGAAGACGTGCTTGCCCTCGGGGGCGCGGGTCGGGTCGACAAGGCTGGGCTGCACGGTGATCAGGAACGGCCGGTCGGGGGCGTGGCCGTGCCGGGCGGCGGCGTCCAGCGCGGTGCTGATCTCCGCCCTGCTCGCCCCGACCTGGACCGTGCCCGCGGCGCGCGCTTCCTCGGCGGTCCAGGGCACGGGGCCGTCCAGCGCGTAGTCGATCTTGAAGACGCCGGCGCCGTACCGGTACGACGCGTAGGCGCTCCCGAAGCCCGCGATCCGGGCCAGGGCGGTGGGCGAGGTGTCGAAGACATAGGCGCGCGCGGGCGGCAGGTCGTCGAGCCGCTTGACCTCGTAGTCGGTGTGGACGGTGCCGCCGAGGTCCTTGAGATAGGCGGTGAGCGCCTCGGAGATGGCCTGGGAGCCGCCGCGGGCGACCGGCCAGCCGGCGGCGTGCGCGGCCAGCGCGAACACCAGACCCACGGCGCCGGTGGCGAGCCCGCCGAGCGGGGCGATGACATGAGCGACCAGCCCGGAGAACAGCGCGTTGGCCTTCTCGTCCTTGAAGCGGCGCATCAGCCAGGTGGAGGGTGGCAGCCCGGCGAGACCGAAGCGGGCGAGGGTGACCGGGTCACGGGGCAGCGCCGACAGCGGCAGCGACATGAAGTCCCGCACCAGTGTGTCCCACTTGGGCAGGAAAGGCTCGACCAGTCTGCGGTAGGCGCCCGCGTCCCGCGGCCCGAACGAGGCGGCCGTCTCCCCCACCGAGCGCGACAGCACCGCCGCCGAGCCGTCGAGGAACGGGTGCGCCATCGGCAGCTCGGCGTGCAGCCACTCCAGGCCGTAGCGCGCGAGCGGCATCGCGTTGAACGCGGGTGAGTTGACGCCCAGGGGGTGAGCCGCCGAGCAGGGGTCGTGCCGGAAGCCGGGCAGGGTCAGCTCGGCGGTGCGGGCGCCTCCGCCGACCGTGTCCTTGGCTTCGAACACCGCCACGGAGAATCCGCGGCGGGCCAGCTCCACGGCAGCCGTCAGGCCGTTCGGCCCCGCCCCCACCACCACCGCGTCGAGCATCGCCGGCACGTTCGGACCCCTTCGTCAGCCGATGGCCATCGAGCGCCGCGGACGGGCTTCCGCCCGGCGGCGAACCTGCGCTCAGGATATGCCCGACCACGACGGCCCCGGGCATGGGTAGGCTGCGCCGGATGACGCGCCGGTTCCGTTTCACCGACCCCGAGCAGGATCTTCGGCACTGGTTCGAGGTGGGGGACGACGGCCGGGTACTGCGGCAGATCTCGTTCCAGGGCGGGGAGCCGGCAGCCCTTGTCGCCGCCGACCCGGCCGAACGGGCGGAGGTCGGGCAGGTCGGCGGTGCGCTCGGCGTCCAGCTGTACGAGGTCGTGTACGGCGCACCCCGGCCGGGGCCGGTAGCAGAACCGGCGGACGCGGTGCCGGTCACCGAGCTGGAGTTCGACCTGGCGTGGGGCCGTGCCCGCAGCCATCGCCAGTGCGATGTACGGCACGACTCCGGCCCCGTCCCCGTCGGCGGGCGTCTGCCCGGCACCTTCACCGTCTCCCCGTGGGGCCCTGGCCTCACCGGGGTGTTCGTGGACCTCGGTCTGCCCGTGCCTGGCTTCGTCGACGCCCTGATCCTTCTGCGGGCCGGGTGTCAGTGGCCACCGGACGGCACGCCCGCCGTGTTCGAGGTGATCGACATCCGGATGGGCAACGGCAGCTGCCAGCTCAGACTCCGGCCGACAGCAACTCCCGCACCCGGCGAGCCGTGGCCGCGTCCCGGGCCGCGGTGAACGGCAGGGTGTTGCCGCCGGTTATCCGGAAGGGCTCGTCCGCGAGGGTCAGGTGGGCGCCGCCGGACTCCTCGACGAGGAGGAGGCCCGCCGCGTGGTCCCAGGCGGCCTCCCAGGAGAACGCGACGGCGTCCGACCGGCCCCGGGCGATGGCGAGATACTCCAGCCCCGCCGACCCGCACGCGCGCGGGGCGACGCCCTCGGTCCACAGGCCGAGCAGCGCCGCCTTCTGCTCCTGCGTGGTGTAGTCCGGGTGGGAGGTGGCCACGTCGAGGTCACGGCCGGGCTCCGGCGAGCCGGCCCGAAGCGGCTCGCCGTCCAGCGTGGCGCCCTTGCCCCGTATCGCCACGGCGAGCCGGTCGAGCGCGGGCGCGTACGTCCAGGAGGCGCGCACGACCCCGTCCAGGGCGAGGGCGACGAGCGTGCAGAAGCCGGGCTCGCCGCGCACGAACTGCCGGGTGCCGTCCACCGGGTCGACGATCCAGACCGGCGCGTCGCCGCGGATCGCCTCGTACGACGCCGGGTTGGCGTGGACCGCCTCCTCGCCGACCACGACCGAGCCGGGCAGCAGCGCGGGGAGCGCCTCCGTCAGACACAGCTCGGCCTTGCGGTCGGCGTCGGTCACCAGGTCGTGCGGGCCGTTCTTCTGGTCGACCTCGTGCTCGGCGAGCTGCCGCCAGCGCGGCATGATCTCCGCGGCGGCCGCCTTGCGGATCGCTTCCTCGACGTCGGAGGCGTTCCGGGCGAGAAACTCGTCGATGGTTTCGTTGTCTTCGATCATGCCTCCATCACAGCACGCACCGCTGACAATCCCCACCCGGCCGGTGCACTCCGCATGGAATCACCGTGAACAGCGGGTCGGGTGCGGCCGGGGAGGACTGCCGAGACCCTCGCTCAGCGCCCGACCGCGTACCCCTGCATGCCCCGTGGGTTCGCCGCCGCCGACAGCACGCCGGTCCCGGGGTCGCGCGCGACCACGCAGAGGCGGCCCTCGGACCAGGGTTCGCCGACGGTGACGTCATGGCCGCGCCGGCGCAGTTCCGTGACGACCTCCGCGGGCATGCGGGACTCGACGGTGACACTGCCGGGGCGCATACCGCGCGGGAAGAAGGAGCCGGGGAAGCCGTCGTTGTGCCAGTTCGGGGCGTCGATCGCACCCTGGAGGTCGAGCCCGCCCCGGACCGCCGGGCGCAGGGCGACGCCCAGGAAGAAGTGCAGCTGCCACTGGTCCTGCTGGTCGCCGCCGGGTGTCCCGAACGCCATCACGGGCACCCCGTCGCGCAGCGCCAGCGTGGGGGTGAGCGTGGTGCGGGGCCGGCGTCCGGGGGTGAGCGAGTTCGGCAGCCCCTCGTCCAGCCAGGCCATCTGCAGCCGGGTGCCGAGCGGGAAACCCAGCTCGGGCACGACGGGGTTGGACTGCAGCCAGCCCCCGCTGGGCGTGGCAGCCACCATGTTGCCCCAGCGGTCGACGACGTCCAGATGACAGGTGTCGCCCCGCACGCTCCCGTCCGCCCCGGCCTCCGGCTCCCCGGGCACCGGCGACCGGGGGCTCTTGGCGACCGTGGGTTCACCGACGCCCATGGGGTTGAAGCCAGGCGCGTCGGTGGCCACCACGCGCGCGTGGGGGCTCAGTCGCGGGGTGCGCCCTCCGGGGCTGCCGGGCCGCAGCTCGTACGAGGCCCGGTCGCCGATGAGCGCCCGCCGCTCGGCGTTGTACGCGTCGGACAGCAGCTCGGTCAGCGGCACCGGCGCCGCGTCCCCGTACCAGGCCTCACGGTCCGCCATGGCGAGCTTGCAGCCCTCGATCAGCAGATGCGTGTAGTCGGCCGACCCGTACGCGGGCAGGTCGGGCGGCAGCAGGGCGAGTTGCTGGAGGAGCACCGGGCCCTGGCTCCAGGGGCGCGCCTTGCACAGGGTCCAGCCGTTCCAGTCGTAGGTCGCCGGGGACTCGTAGGAAGCGGACCAGGCGGCCAGGTCGGCCATGGTGAGGGTGCCGGAGCGGCGTTCGCCGCTGGTGTCCAGGGTGGGCCGCCCGGCCTGCCGTACCAGGGCCTCGGCGATGAAGCCGGAGCGCCACACCTCCCGCGCCGCCTCGATCCTGGCCACGCGGTCCCCCGCCCCCTCGACCTCGGCGAGCAGCCGCCGCCAGGTCGCGGCCAGGGCGGGATTGCGGAACAGCTCGCCGGGGCGGGGCGCCCTCCCGCCGGGCAGATAGACCTCCGCCGACGAGACCCACTCCTTCTCGAAGAGGTCGCGCACCGACTCGACGGTCGCCCCGACGTTCTCCACGGGCGGGTGTCCGTCCTCCGCGTATCCGATGGCGTACTTCAGGACGTCGGCGAGGTCCTTGGTGCCGTGGTCGCGCAGCAGGAGCATCCACGCGTCGAACGCGCCCGGCACGGCGGCCGCCAGGGGGCCGGTACCGGGTACGAGGTCGAGACCGAGTCCCCGGTAGTGCCCGATCGTCGCCCCGGCGGGCGCCACGCCCTGCCCGCACAGGACCTGGACCTCGCCGTCCGCCGTCGCGAGGACGATGGGGACCTCCCCGGCCGGCCCGTTGAGGTGCGGCTCGACGACGTGCAGGACGAAACCGGCGGCGATGGCCGCGTCATGGGCGTTGCCGCCGTCCTCCAGGACGGCCATCGCGGACTGCGAGGCGAGCCAGTGCGTGGAGGACACCATCCCGAAGGTCCCCTGGAGCGTCGGTCGAGTGGTGAACACGGGCGGACTCCTCACAGCACGACGATCGTCCGCCGATCGTACGCAGCGCTCCGAGTCGCCCTCAGGGGCGCGGTGACACGCGGCCGTTCACCACCCGCCTCACGCTCGCCGCCCCACCGTCAGCACGTGCCCGCTCGTGCCCAGCAGCGACGGCTCGGACTCGATGCGCCGGGTCGCCGCCAGCACGGCCTCCCTGCGCTCGGGGTCGTCCAGCCACTCCTCCACGTCCCCCATCAGCCAGGCGACGCCCTCCACACCGTACTGGCCCTCGCAGAGCAGTCCGGCCGCGTCGAACTCGCCCGGCACCTCGGCGGGGTCGGCGAAGTAGGCGGTGGTGAAGTGCGGGTCCTCGCGTGAGCGCCGGTGCATGCCGTCGGCGGAGACCGCGTCGACACGTGTACGACGCTCCGGGAGGAAGTAGTTCCCCTGCCGGAGCGTGTCGTTGAGCCCCGCATACCGGTTGATCGTGGCCGCGACCACCACACCACCGGGCCGGACGGCGCGACGGGCCTCCGCGAGCGCCCGCACCCGCTCCGGGCGTTCGGGCAGGTGGTAGAGCGGTCCGAGGAGCAGTACGACGTCGTACGCGGTGTCCTCGGCGGGCAGCGCGCGGGCGTCCCCGAGCCTGGCGGTGACGCCGGGCAGCAGCCCCGACCGTTCGACGTGCATCGGTACGGGGTCGACGACCTCGACCTCGTGGCCGTCTCCCGCGAGCCATGCCGCGTGGACGCCCGTGCCGCCGCCGACGTCGAGGACGCGCGCGGGGGCGTCGGGCAGGAACCGTCGGAGGATCTCCTGGGTGCGCCAGAACTCCAGCCGTCCGGCGCCTTCGGTGAGGCGGGTGTTCTCGCCTCCCCGCTCGTAGTAGGCGAGGATCTCCTCGCGCAGGGAAGGGGTTCCGGGTGCTCCGGACGGTAACCGGGTCATGCGCCAAGGGTGCTGAGCGCAGTCGAGGCGGTGCAACTGGTTAAGGGGTCCTTTCACTATGAGCGTCCGATCAGGTCGCGTGGTCCGGTGTCGTGCATCGCAAGGCGCCGGAAGGTCCTCGTAGCGGAGCTACTGGGACCTTTGGGCAACGCGGCGAGGTGCGGCACCAGACCACGCGACCCGGGCGGGCATAGTGCAAGGACCCCTAAGAGCCCTGCGGGGCCTTTGCCCAGGCCCTGGTGCCGAGGCGTCCGGTGGTGCCGAGGTCGATGCCGCCGTCGGGGGTGAGTACCTGCGCGGGCCTGCCCTCGGCCGTGGCGACGCGCAGATGGGGGGCGTTGACGGCGGGTACGTCCGCCTCGGTGACGGTGTTGCGCCAGACCAGCGAGGTGGTGGCGGACTCACCTGGCTTCAGCGTCACCTTGTGCGGGCCCGGGTCGGGCACGCCCGTGGTGATCTCCTCCGGTCCGCGCAGGACACGGACGTCGACGGGTTCGCGGTCCTCGTCGAGCACCTGGACCGAGGGATAGCCGTTCACGGTGTACGGCCTCGTGCCGCAGTTGGTGAGCGTCACCGTCATCGCGCGCAATCCCATCGCCGCTTCCACGAGACCCGGGAGCATCCGCACCCCCGAGGAGGGGCAGGCGTCAGCGAGGTCGGCCGACGGCGCCTCGGTGGGCCACACCTCCAGGTCCGACGGCACTCCCTCGGGCAGTTCATCGGCGTGCACGCCACCGGGGCGTTCGGTTCCCGCGGACGAGGCCGCCGTCGAGGGCACGGCCCGGTCGGGGTTCGCCTCGCGGTCGATCTCCTCCGAGAGTCCGCAGCCGCCGACAGCCAGGAGCAGGGCGGCGAGCAGGGAGCCACGGGAGGCTGTGCGGCCGGTTGTCGGGATCATGACCCGATCCTGACACGCGCGCCGGGCGGAAGCCGTGACTCCGCCAAGTCGCCCCTCGCTGAACGGTGGGGGGTGGTCACCACGTACACACGGAGCGAGGTCGCACTTTCGCCCCACAGGCAGTCGTGTGACACTGACGTACCCCACCGACCGGCGGTACCGCCGCCTCGACCCCGAGAAGTGCGCTGTGCGTGATCTTCCTCTGCCGCTAGCCCTCACCGTGCGTCTGCTTCCGGTCGCCGTACTCGCCACGGCGGGCTGGGCGTTGTCGTCCGGTTCGTCGGACACGAGCCCGGCGGGGAAGGAGTCCGCGCCGAACACCGCGTCCGGGCCCATCTCCACCTCCGAGTCCGCGCCGGCCACGTCCGCGGCCACCAAGACGTACGCGAAAGCACCGGCCCCCTGCGGCGCCGTCACGGCGAAAACGGTCAAATCCCTTGTTCCGGGCGCAAAGACGGCCGGCAAGGAGATAGCGTCGACCAACGAGTCCGTACGCCGCACCTGCTCCTGGAACGCCCTGAAGGGCTACGACTACCGCTGGCTCGACATCTCGTACGAGATCCACCAAACGGACGCCAAGGCCGAAACCACCTACAAGGAACGGATGTCGCAGAAGAGCGGCGGCGGCGCGGTGCCCGGTCTCGGTGACGCGGCCTACTCCGTCGTGAACCTCACCACCGAGGACAAGCAGCAGACACGCGAGGGCGTGGTGTACGCGCGCGTGGCCAACGCCCTGGTGGTCGTCACGTACAACGGCAGCGACTTCGAGTCGCAGAAGGCGCCCGGCACCGACGAGATCAACAAGGGCGCCATCAAGGCGGCGAAGGAGGCGGTGGCCGCGCTGGAGGCCACCCAGTAGGGGTACGCCTCCGGCGCGACCACCGCCGCCACGGTCAGGGACGCCGTCTCAGACGCTCACCCTCGCCTTCGCCCTCTCCCCCGCCATCAGCGCCACGTACACCAGCACCGACGCGGCCAGGCCCACCGCCCAGCCGTAGTCGGCGAGCGGCTTGAGGAACGGGATGAGCCCGTCCTCCGGGAACGGACCGGAGGAGACCCCCTCCGGTGACACCGTCGAGTACGAGCCGCCGACCGCGAGGACGCCGCCCACCAGGAACGCGGCGACGGCCCGCCAGTTCCAGCCGGCGGAGTACCAGTAGCGGCCGCCCGGTGTGTACAGGTCCGGGAGGTGCAGGACGGTACGGCGGATGATCCAGTAGTCGGCGATGAGGATGCCCGCGACCGTGCCGAGCAGTCCGCCGACCACGCCGAGCCACGTGAAGATGTAGAACTCGGGCGTGGAGATGAGCTTCCACGGGAAGATCAGGACGCCGAGGACGCCGGTGATCAGGGCGCCCGTACGGAAGTTGATGAGCTTCGGCGCGAGGTTCGCGAGGTCGTACGCCGGTGAGACCACGTTCGCCGCGATGTTCACGGAGATCGTCGCGATCAGCACGGTGATCAGGGCGAAGAGCAGACCGAAGGTGCTGTCGGCCTTGGCGGCGAGCGTGACCGGGTCCCAGATCGCCTCGCCGTAGACGGCCTCGGAGCCGGAGGTGACGAGGACGGCCAGGATCGCGAAGAGGGTCATGGTCGTCGGCAGACCGAGGGACTGGCCCCAGGTCTGCGCCTTCTGGCTGGCGCCGAAGCGGGTGAAGTCGGGGATGTTCAGCGAGAGCGTGGCCCAGAAGCCGATCATGCCCATGAGGGAGGGGAAGAAGACCGGCCAGAAGTCCGCGCCCCAGCCCAGCTTGGACGGCTGGTCCAGCAGCGCGCCGAAGCCGTCCGCCTTGACCGCGATCCAGATGAGCAGCACGAAGGCACCGACGATCACGAAGGGCGCGGCCCAGTTCTCGAAGTGCCGCAGGAAGTCCATGCCCCGGTAGATGATCGCGATCTGGAGTGCCCAGAAGAGGATGAAGCACAGCCACAGCGGCCAGGGGTTGCCCGCGATCTTCCCCGCGGTCTCCCACTGACCGCCGGTGAGCTTGGAGCCGAGGGCGAAGACGCCGCTGCCGCCGATCCAGGTCTGGATGCCGAACCAGCCGCAGGCCACGGCCGCGCGGATCATGGCCGGTATGTTCGCGCCGCGCAGACCGAAGGAGGCACGGGCCAGCACCGGGAAGGGGATGCCGTACTTGGGTCCGGCGTGCCCGGTGGCCAGCATCGGCAGCAGCACGATGACGTTGGCCAGGGCGATGGTGAAGACGGCCTGCTTCCAGTCCATGCCGAGGGCGACCAGGCCGGAAGCCAGGGTCCAGCTGGGGATGCAGTGGGCCATGGAGATCCACAGCGCCGCGAAGTTGTACGTCGTCCACTTGCGTTCGGAGACGGGTACGGGACGCAGGTCCTCGTTGGCGAAGGGGCTGTCGGCGGGGAATGCCTCGGGGGCCAGCTCGATCCGGCCGGACGCGTCGGCGGACTGGGCTGTGGACAACCCCGTGGGGACTGTTTCGGTCATGGGCAGGCCAATCAAGGAGGCGGGACGGGAGAGAGAGGCCGTGCGGGCCTTGGGCCCCTCCCCGGGGGAGCGGGGAGGGAGTCAAGGTGTGGGGGGTCGTGGCGGAACGAAGCGTTCCGGATTGTCGCAGGAGCCGACCTGGGTTGGAACCCCCAGGTCAGCCGGTGATCGCGGGGATGACCGTGGAGCCGTACACGTCGATCACCCGCTCCTGCGCGTCGTGCATGTCGTACACGGCGAACTGGTCGACGCCGAGTTCACGCAGGGCGTTGAGCTTCGCGATGTGCATCTCGGGAGTGCCGATGACACAGAACCGGTCGACGATCTCGTCCGGGACGAACGCGGTGTCGGGGTTGTCGGCGCGCCCGTGGTGGGAGTAGTCGTAGCCCTCTCGGGCCTTGATGTAGTCCGTGAGTTCCTCCGGTACGGCCGCGGAGTGCTCGCCGTACTTGGAGACGAGGTCGGCGACGTGGTTGCCGACCATCCCGCCGAACCAGCGGCACTGCTCACGGGCGTGGGCGAGCGCCTCCGGCGAGTCGTCCTCGGTGATGTACGCGGGGGCGGCCACGCAGATCTTCACCTCGGACGGGTCGCGTCCGACGGCGACGGCCGCGTCCTTGACCGCCTTGACCATGTACTCGGTGAGGTAGAGGTCGGAGAGCTGGAGGATGAAGCCGTCGGCCTCCTCCCCCGTCATCTTCAGGGCCTTGGGGCCGTAAGCAGCCATCCAGACCGGGAGTTCGGCGTCCTCCTTGATCCATGGGAAGCGGATCACCGTGCCGCCGAGGTCGGCCTCCTGGCCCGAGCCGAGGGCGCGGATGACCTTCATGGCCGCGCTGATGCGGGCCAGGGTGTTCGGGGTGCGGCCGGCGACACGCATCGCGGAGTCGCCGCGGCCGATGCCGCAGACGGTGCGGTTGCCGAACATGTCGTTCAGCGTGGCGAAGGTCGAGGCGGTCACCTCCCAGGTGCGGGTGCCCGGGTTGGTGACCATCGGGCCGACCTTCAGTCTCGTGGTGCGGGACAAGATCTGGCTGTAGATGACGAACGGCTCCTGCCACAGCACGGCGGAGTCGAAGGTCCAGCCGTAGGTGAAGCCGTTGTCCTCGGCGCGTTTCATCAGCTCGATGACGCGCGAGGCCGGCGGGTCGGTCTGCAGGACGAGTCCGAAGTCCATCTGCTCCGCTCCTAGGTGAGGTACTGACAGGTGGAGCGGGGGGTGTAGACGCCGTGCCCGGCGTGTCCGGTGTACTCCCGCTCGGTGATGACCGGTTCGCCGCGTGAGAGGACCGTCTCGACCCGGCCGGTGGTGCGCTTGCCCTCGTACGCCGAGTAGTCGACGTTCATGTGGTGGGTCCCGGCGGACATGACCTGCTCGGCGTGCGGGTCGTAGATGACGATGTCGGCATCGGCTCCAGGCGCGATCGTGCCTTTCTTGGGGTACATGCCGAACATGCGGGCCGGGGTCGCGCAGGCGATCTCGATCCAGCGGCGGCGCGAGATGTGCCCGTCGACGACGGCCTGGTGCAGCAGGTCCATCCGGTTCTCGACGCCCGGCAGACCGTTGGGGATCTTGGAGAAGTCGCCGCGGCCGAGTTCCTTCTGGCCGACGAAGCAGAAGGGGCAGTGGTCGGTGGAGACCACCTGGAGGTCGTTGGTGCGCAGGCCCTGCCACAGCTTGGCCTGGTGCTCCCGGGGCCTGAGCGGGGTGGAGCACACGTACTTGGCGCCCTCGAAGTCCGGCTCGGCGAGGTTGTCCGTGGACAGGAACAGATACTGCGGGCAGGTCTCGCCGAAGACGTTGAGCCCTTCGTCGCGTGCCTTGGCCAGCTCGGCGACCGCCTCCATCGCCGAGACGTGCACGACGTACAGGGGGGCGCCGGCGACCTGGGCGAGCTTGATGGCCCGATGGGTGGCCTCCGCCTCCAGGAGGGCCTTGCGGACCTCGCCGTGGTAGCGGGGGTCGGTCTCGCCGCGCGCCAGCGCCTGCTCGACCAGCACGTCGATCGCGATGCCGTTCTCCGCGTGCATCATGATCAGCCCGCCGTTGTCGGCGGAACGCTGCATGGCGCGCAGGATCTGGCCGTCGTCGCTGTAGAAGACGCCCGGGTAGGCCATGAACTGCTTGAAGGAGGTGACGCCCTCCTCCACCAGCAGGTCCATCTCCTTGAGCGTGTCCTGGTTCACATCGGAGACGATCATGTGGAAGGCGTAGTCGATGGCGCAGTTGCCCTCCGCCTTCGCGTGCCAGGCGTCGAGCCCCTCGCGGAGGGTGTGGCCCACGCTCTGCACCGCGAAGTCGACGATCGTCGTAGTGCCGCCCCAGGCGGCGGCCCGGGTGCCGGTCTCGAAGGTGTCCGAGGCGAACGTGCCGCCGAAGGGCAGCTCCATGTGGGTGTGGGCGTCCACGCCGCCCGGGATGACGTACTTGCCGGTGGCGTCGAGAGTACGGTCGGCGGTCCAGGCCTGCGCGGTGGCCGTACCGCTTGCCGCCAGAGCGGCGACTCGGCCGTCTTCGATCAGGACGTCGGCGTGCAGTTCGTCTGACGCGGTGATGACGAGACCGCCGCGGATCAGAGTTCGGCCGCTCATTCGGTCACGCTCCGTTCGGTTGTCGGGAAAGTGCCGGTTGTCTCGGGCTGGTCGCTCCCCCACTCTCGACTCCGCTCGAGCGGGAGGGGCCCCCATCGCGGCGGAAGCCGCGTATCAGGCACTGCCCCGCGCCCCTTGTGGGCCTCTGGGGCCCATGAGGGGCGCGGGGCATGCGGGTCAGGGCGCCGTCAGCGGCCCGTACGCGTCGGGGCGGCGGTCGCGGAAGAACTGCCAGCGGTCGCGGACCTCGCGCAGCTTGGCGAGGTCGAGGTCGCGGACGACCAGTTCCGTCTCCTTGTCGCTCGCCACCTCGCCGACGAACTGGGCCTCCGGGTCGACGAAGTAGGACGTGCCGTAGAAGTCGTTGTCGCCGAGGTCCTCGACACCCACCCGGTTGATCGCGCCGATGAAGTACTCGTTGGCGACGGCCGACGCCGGCTGTTCCAACTGCCACAGGTAGCGGGACAGGCCGCGCGAGGTGGCCGACGGGTTGAAGACGATTTCTGCTCCCCCGAGGCCCAACGCCCGCCAGCCCTCCGGGAAGTGCCGGTCGTAACAGATGTAGACGCCGATCTTCCCGACCGCCGTGTCGAAGACGGGCCAGCCGACGTTGCCGGGGCGGAAGTAGAACTTCTCCCAGAAGCCGGGCACCTGCGGGATGTGGTGCTTGCGGTACTTGCCGAGGTACTTGCCGTCCGCGTCGATCACGGCGGCCGTGTTGTAGAGGACACCTGGCTGCTCCTCCTCGTACATCGGCAGCACCAGGACGAGGTTCAGTTCCTTGGCGAGCGCCTGGAAGCGCCTGACGATCGGACCGTCGGGGATCGCTTCGGCGTACTCGTAGAACGCCTTGTCCTGGACCTGGCAGAAGTAGGGACCGTAGAACAGCTCCTGGAAGCACATGACCTGTGCGCCCTGTGCCGCCGCATCGCGGGCCGCCTGCTCGTGGACCTGGATCATCGATTCCTTGTCGCCGGTCCAGGCCGTCTGGAAGATGGCTGCGCGGATGACTCTGCTCATCGGGACCTCCGGTCGCTCGGTGTGAAGCGAGACTAGGAAGCCCGGAGATCGGGTTTGAGTGGCACGGTGTCACGTCTGGAGCCGCTGCGCGTTCCACCGTGTCACCTCCTCGTGGGCGCATGTTTCACCGCCGTTTTCCCAGGTCCCGGCATGTTTCAGCTTTGTTGCGCGTCATGCGCGAGGAGGGCGATGTGCACGGACGCGGCCTGCTCGAAGTCATCGAGGTCGACACCGAGCCGGGCCTCTATGGCTTCGAGGCGGCGGTACAGCGCGGGCCGGCTGACATGGTGCAGCTGGGCGGTGTGCGACTTGTTGCGGCCGGTGGCGAGATAGGTCCGCAGGACCGGCAGCAGATCCTGCTCGGCGTGGCGGTCGCCGCACAGCAGCCCGTCCAGCTCCCGCTCGGCGAAGGCCTGGACGTGCGGATCGTCCCGCAGCAACCGGATCAGGCCCCTCAGGTGGACGTCGCGCAGCCGTACGACGACGGGCAGGTCGAGCCCGGTCGCCGACTGGGCCACGGCGTCGGCCACATGCTGCGCCTCGCGCAGCCCGGCCGGGACCTCCTCCCAGGTGATGCGCGGCTCGGCCGCCGCCACGACCGTCCTGCGCCCTGCGGACTCCGACCGGAGCCGGGTTGCGAAGTGCGTGCTCAGCGCCTGCGCGTCCTGGTCCCGGGCGAGGCTCAGCAGGACGGCGGTCGCGCCTTCGGCGAGTTCGGCGACGAGTCCGGAAAGGCCCAGCATCCGCAGCACCCGGTCGAGCTGGGCCGGCTCCCCGTCGCGTACGACGAGCGGCACGAACGTACGGCGGTTGACGGGCAGCCCGGCCGCCCGTGCCCTGGGCAGCAGTTGCCGGGCCGGTACGACACCCGAGACCAGATCGGTCAGCAGGCTCTGTGCGGACTGCTCCTCCCAGGTGTGCGCGGTGCCGACGAGCATGCGGTGCAGGACGAGCGCCTCGGCGGCCCGGTCGGCCAGGAGCCGCCCGGTGGCGATGTCGCCGCGATAGCCGCACAGCACGATCCGGCCCCAGCGCTCTCCGCGTCCGCCGAGCTCGGCGCGGATCCAGCCGTCGCCCTCGTTGCCGCCCGCCTGTCGCGAGATGCGCTCCCAGTCGCGCAGGACGTCGTCGACCGCGGGCCGCTCCCCCGCCGTGGCGAGGACGCGGTGGGCGAGGTTGGTGACGACGAGCGGGCATCCCGCGTGCTGGGCGATCTCGTCGAGCAGCCGTTGCAACGGGGCGCCGGCCGTGATGAGGCCGGTCAGCGCGGTCCGTACGGACTCGGAGAGGCTCACGGCGGCGAACTTCCGCCGGACGAGCCGGGACTGGACCTCCTCCGTCAGCTCGGCGAAGGGGAACGGCCGGTGCAGCACCACCATGGGCAGTCCGCACCGCTCCGCCGCCCGGCGCATCACGTCGGGCGGCGTCGGGAAGGCCCGGCCGAGGCCGAGGACGACCGCCGCGGCCTCCGCCCGGTGCAGGGAGCGGATGTACTCGGCCTGCGCCTCCTCGTCGCCGGCGAGCAGCACCCCGGTGGTGAGGACCATCTCGCCCCCGGTGAGCATGACCCCCACGTCCGGGGCCTCGGCGACATGCACCCAGCGCACGGGCCGGTCGAGCTGCCCGGCCCCGGCCACCACCTCGGGCTCTCCGGCGAGGACCCGGTCCAGGGTGAGGACCTGGCGTACCGACAGGGCGGGTTCCGGGGCGGTGGTCATGCGGCGTTCCTCAGATCTGCTCTGGTGGCGTTACCGAATGCTCCTCAGAGCACGTTCGAGGGCGTCGGCGCCCTCCTCCGCCTCGGCGACGGTCAGGGAGAGCGGGGGTGCGATGCGCAGGGCGCTGGTGTTGTGGCCGCCGCCCTTGCCGATCAGCAGGCCCTCCCGGCGGGCGGCTTCCAGGACGGCTGCCGCAGCGTCCGGGTTGGCCCGCTCGGTGCCCGGCTGCACCAACTCGATGCCGATCATGAGGCCCCGCCCGCGTACCTCCTTGACCTCAGGGATCTGCGCCGTGAGCGCCCGCAGCCGCTCGATGAGCAGTCCGCCGACGCGGCGCGCGTTGCCCTGGAGGTCGTGCTCGACCAGGTAGTTCAGGTTGGCGAGGCCCGCGGCCATGGTGATCTGGGTGCCGCCGAAGGTCGAGATCGAGTTGCTGTCGAGGCAGTTCATGACCTCGGCGCGGGCGACGACACCGCCGATGGACATGCCGTTGCCGATGCCCTTGGCGAAGGTCATGATGTCGGGCGGCCCGTTCCGGCCGTGCGCCTGCCAGCCCCAGAAGTTGTCGCCGGTGCGGCCCCAGCCGGTCTGCACCTCGTCGGCGATCCACAGCACCCCGTGCCGCTGGAGCACCTCGCGGAAGGCCGCGTACAGGCCGTCCGGCGGTGAGGTGAAGCCGCCGACGCCCTGGATCGGCTCGGCGATCAGCGCGGCGGGCGGGCGGACATGGCCGAGCAGGTCCTCCAGGTCGGCGACGCAGGCCGCGATGAAGTCGGCGTCGCCGAGATCGGCGTACGGGCCGCGGGTGCGGACGCCGCCGTGCACGTACAGCGTCTGGAGCGGGGACAGCGAGGTCGGCGACCAGCCCTTGTTGCCGGTGATGCCGACCGCGCTGAAGGAGCGGCCGTGGTAGCTGTTGCGCATGGCCAGGATCTGGTTGCTCTGCCGGTGGGTCGTGGCCAGCAGCAGCGCGGTGTCGTTGGCCTCGGTGCCGGAGGTGGTGAAGAAGACCCGGGCATCGGGGATGCCGGACATCTGGGCGATGCGTTCGGCCAGTTCCACCATCGGCCGGTTGAGGTAGAGCGTGGAGGAGTGGATGATCCGCGCGGCCTGCTCGCTCACCGCCTTGGTGACCTCGGGCAGCGCGTGCGCCGTCATCGTGGTGAGGATGCCGCCGAAGAAGTCGAGGTACTTGTTGCCGGCGGCGTCCCAGACATGGCGGCCCTCCCCGTGGGTGATCTCCAGCGGGTCGGCGTAGTAGAGCGCGAGCCAGTCGGGCAGCACGGCCTTGTGACGGCCGAGCAGTTCGTCGGTCACGGCTGCACCACTCCTTTCACTGCGGTACGGGTGGGGCGTTCTGGGCTGTAGCTGCCCGCGTCAGGGCCGTACGAGTCCTTCGTACGCGTCCGGCCTGCGGTCCCGGTAGAACGCCCACTGCTTGCGTACGTCCTCGATCAGGTCGAAATCGAGGTCCCGTACGACGAGTTCCTCGTCCTGGTCGCTCGCCGTGCCGCCGACGAACTGGCCGCGCGGATCGACGAAGTACGAGGTGCCGTAGAAGTCGTTGTCGCCGTACTCCTCGACGCCGACCCGGTTGATCGCGGCGACGAAGTACTCGTTGGCGACGGCCGCGGCGGGCTGTTCGAGCCGCCAGAGGTGGGAGGAGAGGCCCCGGTGCGTGGCGGACGGGTTGTACACGAGCTGGGCGCCGTTCAGGCCGAGCTGGCGCCAGCCCTCCGGGAAGTGACGGTCGTAGCAGATGTAGACGCCGACCTTGCCGACGGCGGTGTCGAAGACCGGCCAGCCGAGGTTCCCGGGCTTGAAGTAGTACTTCTCCCAGAAGCCCTTGACCTGGGGGATGTGGTGCTTGCGGTATTTGCCGAGGTAGGTGCCGTCGGAGTCGATCACGGCGGCCGTGTTGTAGTAGAAGCCGGACTGTTCGACCTCGAAGACGGGGACGACGATCACCATGCCCGTCTCACGGGCCAGCTCCCGCATCCGGGTGACGGTCGGTCCGTCGGGCACGGGTTCCGCCCAGCGGTAGTGTTCGGCCTCCTGCACCTGGCAGAAGTAGGGCGCGTTGAAGACCTCCTGGAAGCCGATCACCTTCGCGCCCTGCCGGGCAGCCTCACGGGCGTGCTCGATGTGCTTGGCGACCATGGATTCGGTGTCGCCGGTCCAGGTCGCCTGGACGAGGGCGGCACGTACGACGTGGGCCATGTCAGCTGCTCCTTCGACCGGGAAGTCAGAGAGCCTCTACGCCCGTAGAAGCAGGCCGTAGAGGCTTGAAAGTAAGCCTCGCCGGCGGACTGGGCAAGACCATCGCCGTTAACCGGCCGAGTCGATCACGTTTCGCACTCCAGTGGGTGATCGCCTCCGCTTCCGCGCCGCGGAGGCCGCCGCGGCGCGGGTGGGCCGTCAGGCGAGTCCGGCGACGCGCAGGGCGTGCGCGACGTCCCGGTGGCGGTCCTGCGACACGGCGCGGGCCGCTTCCACGACCATACGCGTCAGCCGCTGCGGGTGCGCCTCCGCGACCCGCGCCGCCTCCTCGGGCGTGCGCATGTGGACGTACGCGTCGAGCAGCGCACGCGCCTGCCGCTCGCGCCCCTCCTCGGTGAGCCCGAGCACCGCCTCACCGATCTCCTCGGCGGGCCGCGCGACGCCCTGGCGCAACAGTTGGTCGCCGTCGGTGCCGCGCCCGACCGCGTTCAGGGCGTCGACCACGGCGACCAACCGCCCAACGGGCAGCGAGGCGGCCTCCCACAGCAGGGTCGCCCAGTCGGCGGCCAGTCCTGCCCGGTGCATGGCAGCCGCGAGCAGCGGGAAGCGGGCGGCGGGCCAGTGGGCGACCTCCACGAGCAGGGCGTGCGCCTGACCGCTGCGCCCCTCCTGGCGCAGCCGCAGCAGCAGCTCGACGGTCCCGGCGACCTCGCGCCGCGCCTCGTCGTCCAGCGGCTGCCGGGCCGGTCGCTCCTCCCCCTGCGGCGACGCGGCCTTCTCGGCGACCCCGGCATAGCGTGCGCCCCGGGGCGCACGCCCCTTGGGCACGGCTGCCTGCGCGGGCGCACTCCCGAGCACGACGACGGGCGCCTCCTCCGCCTCGACTGCACCCGCGAAACGGGCACCGCCACGAGGGCGCCGCTTGGACCGCTTCTTGCCGGGGGCCTCCTCGGCCTCGGGGGCGGAGGACTCGGGAGCGGGACCTTGGGGCCCGGCGTCGAAGAGGGCGCCACCGTCCGGGGCGGGCCCGTCGGGGGCGGGGAAGGCGTGGGCGTTCGGGTCACGGTGAGCGTCGTGCGCGACGGCATGGGAGGCGGGGCCGGGGCGGGAGGCGGGGCCGGAGTGGGAGGCGTGCCCGGGGTGGGTCGCGCGAGGGGCGTCATGAGCCGCGTGGGCGTCGTGCGCACGGGCGCCGCCGGTCCGGTCCGCCGGCATGCCGTCCCCCGGGCCCGCGGGGGCCACGCCCTCCTGCCCCGCGTACGTACGGCCGCCGGGGGCCGCCATGCCCTGCCCGCGCCCTTCCGCCTCCGGCAGCGGGGAGACGTCGCCGGCGGGGCTGCCCGGAAAGCGCGTCGCGCCCCGCACAGGCAGGTGCGGGGCGCGACGGTCGAGGTTCTCCATGCGGGTGCGCAGCTCGGCGCAGCGGGCCGTGGCCCGTTCGTGGTCGTCATGGGCCCAGGCCAGGTCGAGACGGATGGCCTCGGCCTCCTCCTGGGTGGTGGCGGCGCGGAGCCGGCGGTTGAGCTCGGCGGTGCGCTCGGCGGCGTAGCGCTGTTCGCGGAGCATGACGTCCAACCCGTCACCGAGCGCGTCGCGGCCGCCGGGCCGGGCGTCGTGGGCGGCGAGCGAGGCGCTGTGCAGGAGGCGGGCCCGCTCGGTCTCCCGTGCGGCGGCCGCGGGACCGTACGCGGTGTGGAGATCGTGCATGAGCGCCTCGACGACGTCCCAGGGCGGGACCTCCAGGCCGTCGAGACAGGCCCGCATGCCGTCGGGATCGCGCCGCCAGAAGACGGCGCACCAACCGCCGCCCTGGTCCAGCTTCGTCATCAGCTTGTTCAGGTAATCCGCGAACTCCCGAACCTCGCCCGGGAGTTGATCCACAGCCATCGCATACTCCCCGGCAGACTGGAGTGGCTCCGGTCCGCCAGAAAACACCAGCCGTGTTACGGGGAGGCTACGCGGAGTTTTCGGACCGGGCGCAGAGTGCTGTGCGCGGTCGTCCGGCGGCTGTGCGTGAGGGGTTCAGGCCACGCGGCGCAAAACTCTGGCCACGCCGGCACGCGACCCACAACTCGGCGACGAGGCCGTCGCCAGGCCGCGACGAGGCCGCGGCAAAGCTCGGTGGGCAACGCCGCGAGGAGCGCGCTCCGGCCGGCTCAGGCCACCGCCGCCGTCGGCATGACCTCCGCCGGTGCGCACTGCCCGGCGAGCGCGTCCATGGACAGCCCCAGCGTGCGGGCCAGGGCGGCGACCGTGAAGAAGGCCGGGGTGGGGGCGCGCCCGGTCTCGATCTTGCGGAGCGTCTCCGCGGAGATGCCCGCGCCGGCGGCGATCTCCGCCATGCTGCGACCGCCGCGAGCCTCCCGCAGCAGTCGGCCGAGCCGCTCGCCGCGTTCGCGCTCTTCGGGGGTCAGAGGGGTACGCACCATGCGCCCATTCTAATACCGATCCCCATCCGGGAACCGGTATTTGAATTGGACGACGATCGGTATAGTAATTGGCATGGTGGAACTGAAGACGGACGCCTCCGTCGACGCGATGTACGAGGCCGGGCAGGTCGTGGGGCGTGCGCTCACCGCGGTACGGAAGGCCGCCGGGGTGGGCGTGTCCCTGCTCGAACTGGACGAGGTGGCGCATGAGGTGCTGCGCGAGGCGGGCGCCACGTCACCGTTTCTCGGCTACCGGCCCTCCTTCGCGCCCACGCCCTTCCCGGCGGTGATCTGCGCCTCGGTCAACGACGCGATCGTGCACGGCATCCCGACCTCGTACCGGCTCCGCGACGGCGACCTGGTCTCCATCGACTGCGGGGCCCAACTGGACGGCTGGGCCGGGGACTCGGCGATCAGCTTCGTCGTGGGCGAGCCGCGCCCGGCCGACCTGCGGCTGATCGAGACCGCGGAGCGGGCGCTCGCGGCGGGCATCGAGGCCGCCGTCGTCGGCAACCGCATCGGCGACATCGCCCACGCCATCGGCTCCGTGTGCCGCGCCGCCGGGTACGGCGTCCCCGACGGCTTCGGCGGGCACGGCATCGGCCGCCGGATGCACGAGGACCCGTCCGTCCCGAACGAGGGGCGACCGGGGCGGGGGCTGCCCCTGCGGCACGGCCTGGTGCTCGCGATCGAGCCGATGCTGACCGGTGGCGGCAAGGACGGGTACCACGCGGCACCGGACGGCTGGACCCTGCGCACCGACGACGGCTCCCGCGCGGCGCACGTGGAACACACGGTGGCCATCACGGCGGCGGGGCCGAGGGTGCTGACCGCGCGGTAGAGCGCCGCGGGCCCACCGGTGCGCTGCCGGGTGCGGGTGGGTGGGGGCTGGTCGCGCAGTTCCCCGCGCCCCTGAAGGGAACGGGCCTGCGGCCCGCCCTTCATCCGAAAAGCACGGGGCGCAGCCCCGGCCGCTTTTCAGGGGCGCGGGGAACTGCGCGACCAGCCACACACCACCCGCACCCGACACCGCACCCCCACCCCGACGGCGCCCCCGTGTGTAGCCGCGCAGCGACAGGGCACTCGCGTGCCAATGAACAGCGGATTCCCGGGGCCCGAGGGCTACGGTCCGGACCCCTTCAGTGAGTTCTTCGCACGCTTCTTCGGCGGGCCCCGCCCCCAGCGCATCGAGATCGGGCGGCTGATGAGCGGCCAGGCCCGGCAGCTGGTGGCGGACGCGGCGGCGTACGCGGCGCAGCACGGCAGCAGCGATCTCGACACCCAGCATCTGCTGCGCGCCGCGCTCGCCGCCGAGCCGACCCGGAGCCTGGTGGCCCGCGCGGGCGCCGATCCGGACGCTCTCGCCGGGGAGATCGACGAGCGGTCGGGCCCCACCCGGCACAAACCCGGCCAGGGGCCGGCGCCCGCGTCGCTCGCCCTGACCCCGGCGGTCAAACGGGCCCTGCTGGACGCCCATGAGCTGGCCCGCTCCACCGGCTCCGGCTACATCGGCCCGGAGCACGTCCTGAGCGCCCTGGCCGCCAACCCGGACTCGGCCGCCGGGCACATTCTGAACGCCGCGCATCTCTCGGCCGCGTCCCTGCCGCCCGAGGCGTCGGAGCCGCCCGCGAACGGCGCCCAGCCCGGCCTGCCACGCCCCGTGTACCCGCAGTCCGAGCTGCCGCGCCGCGCGGCCACGCCGACCCTCGACAAGTACGGTCGCGATCTGACCGAGCAGGCGAGCCAGGGCCGTGTCGACCCGGTGATCGGCCGGGACGAGGAGATCGAACAGACCGTCGAGGTGCTGTCCCGGCGGGGCAAGAACAACCCCGTCCTCATCGGTGAGGCAGGCGTCGGCAAGACGGCCATCGTGGAGGGGCTGGCGCAGCGCATCGCCGAGGGCGACGTGCCCGATGTGCTGGCCGGGCGCCGCGTGGTCGCCCTGGACCTGTCCGGGGTGGTCGCCGGGACCCGCTACCGGGGCGACTTCGAGGAACGGCTCACCAACATCGTCGACGAGATACGCACGCACTCCGAGGAGCTGATCGTCTTCATCGACGAGCTGCACACCGTCGTGGGCGCCGGTTCCGGGGAGAGCGGCGCGATGGACGCGGGGAACATCCTCAAGCCGGCCCTGGCGCGCGGCGAGCTGAACATCGTGGGTGCCACGACGCTGGAGGAGTACCGCAGGATCGAAAAGGACGCGGCGCTGGCCCGCCGCTTCCAGCCGGTGCTGGTCTCCGAGCCGTCCACCGCCGACGCGTTGGAGATCCTGCGCGGGCTGCGCGACCGGTACGAGGCCCACCACCAGGTCCGCTACACCGACGGGGCGTTGACCGCCGCCGTGGACCTGTCCGACCGCTACCTCACCGACCGGCGGCTGCCCGACAAGGCGATCGACCTGATGGACCAGGCGGGCGCCCGGGTGCGGCTGCGCTCCCGGACGAAAGGGACAGACGTACGGGCCCTGGAGCGGGAGATCGAGCAGCTGACCCGTGACAAGGAGCAGGCGGTCGCGAGCGAGCAGTACGAGCAGGCCACGCGGCTGCGTGACCGGATAGCCGAGTTGAAGGAACGGGTCGCCGAGGGACGCGAGGAGGACCGGGCCGACGACGGGCAGAGCCTGGCGGTCACCGCCGAGGACATCGCCGAGGTGGTGTCCCGGCGGACCGGCATCCCCGTCAGCAGTCTCACTCAGGAGGAGAAGGAACGGCTGCTGGCGCTGGAGGAGCATCTGCACCAGCGGGTCGTCGGGCAGGACGAGGCGGTGAGCGTGGTCTCCGACGCGGTGCTGCGGTCGCGCGCCGGGCTCTCCAGCCCCGACCGGCCGATCGGCAGCTTCCTCTTCCTGGGCCCGACCGGCGTCGGCAAGACGGAGCTGGCCCGTGCGCTGGCGGAGGCCCTCTTCGGCAGCGAGGAGCGGATGGTCCGTCTCGACATGAGCGAGTACCAGGAGCGGCACACGGTGAGCCGGCTGGTGGGCGCGCCGCCCGGCTATGTCGGCCACGAGGAGGCCGGTCAGCTCACCGAGACCGTCCGGCGGCACCCGTACTCGCTGCTGTTGCTGGACGAGGTGGAGAAGGCCCACCCGGACGTGTTCAACATCCTGCTCCAGGTCCTCGACGACGGCCGGCTGACCGACTCCCAGGGCCGTACGGTCGACTTCACCAACACGGTGATCGTCATGACGAGCAACCTGGGCTCGGACGCCATCACGCGCCGCGGGGCCGGACTGGGCTTCGGGGCGGGCGGTGCCGAGGCGGCCGAGGAGGACCGGCGCGAGCGGATCCTCAGGCCGCTGCGGGAGCACTTCCGGCCCGAGTTCCTCAACCGTATCGACGAGATCGTCGTCTTCCGCCAGCTGACCGCCGAGCAACTGCGGCGTATCACCGACCTGCTGCTGGAGCGGACCCGGCGGCGGCTGCACGCGCAGGGCGTCACCATCGAGTTCACCGGACAGGCCGTCGACTGGCTCGCCCGCCACGGACACCAGCCCGAGTACGGTGCCCGGCCGCTGCGCCGCACGATCCAGCGGGAGGTCGACAACCCCCTGTCCCGCCTCCTGCTCGACGGTCGCCTGCCGACCGGCAGCCGGGTGCTGGTGGAGACGGAGAACGGGCGGCTCGCCTTCCACACGACGGCACCGCCCGCTCCGGGTGGACCAGACGCGGGCTAACGCGTCGGGTGCACGACCATCGCCGAGCCGCCGCCGCGGCGCACCGTCTCGGCGGCGGCCAGCCATGTGCCGTTGGGCAGCCGCTGGACGCCTGCGACCGCGCCGATCTCGGGATTCTGCCGGAACCCGTGCCCGATGGCTTCGAGCTGCCCCTTCAGGGGGCTGTTCCACAGGCCCGGTTCGAGTTCCGTGGTGGTCTGGTTGCGCTGGCTGGCACGCGGCGCGGCGATGGCGTCGACCAGCGGCAGCCCCCGGTCGAGGAAGCCGGTCAGGGTCTGGAGCACCGTGGTGATGATGGTCGCGCCGCCCGGCGAGCCGAGTGCCACCACCGGCCTGCCGTGCCTGTCCAGCACGATCGTCGGTGACATCGAGGAGCGCGGCCGCTTGCCCGGCCCCGGCAGGTTGGGGTCGTGCACCGCCGGGTTGGCCGGAGTGAAGGAGAAGTCCGTCAGCTCGTTGTTGAGCAGGAAGCCACGGCCCGGCACGGTGATGCCGCTGCCGCCGGTCTGCTCGATGGTGAGGGTGTACGAGACGACGTTGCCCCACTTGTCGGCGACGGTGAGGTGGGTCGTGCTGTCGCCCTCGTACGTGGTGGGTGCGGCCGTCCCGCCCGTGGAGCAGGCCGCCGGGTTGCGCGGGTCGCCGGGCGCGACGGGGCTGGTGAGCACGGCGTCGTCCTTGATCAGGCAGCCTCGGGAGTCGGCGTAATTCTGCGACAGCAGTTCCTTCGTCGGTACGTCCTCGAAGGCGGGGTCACCCACCCAGCGGCCCCGGTCGGCGAACGACACCCGGCTCGCCTCGATGAGGCGGTGCAGGTACTGGACGTCGCTCGCCTTCGACAGGTCGGTCCGCTCAAGGATGTTGAGCGCCTCGGCGACCGTCGTGCCGCCGGAGGAGGACGGGGCCATGCCGAAGACGTCGAGCCCGCGGTACGACGCCTTGGTGGGCGCCTGGCGCTTGGTGCGGTACGCGGCTAGATCGTCGGCCGTCAGATCGCCGGGCCGGGCGTTGTAGCTCGAAGCGGGGTCGACGGGCGGCTTGTTGACGGTGTCGACGATGTCGCGGGCGATGTCGCCCCGGTAGAGCGCCCCGACGCCCTTGCGGCCCAACTCGGCGTAGGTGCGGGCCAGATCGGGGTTCTTCAGGGTCGAGCCGACCACCGGCAGCTGCCCGCCGGGCAGGAAGAGGTCGGCCGTGGCGGGGAAGTTGCGGAACCGGGCCTCGTTGGCGGCGGTCTGGGCGCGGAAGGTGGCGTCGACGGTGAAGCCGTCGCGGGCGAGTCTCTCGGCGGGCCCCAGCAGCTTGGCGAGCGGCTTGCTGCCCCAGCTGCGCAGCGCGGTCCGCCAGGTGGCGGGAGTGCCCGGTGTGCCGACGCTCAGTCCGCTCGTCACGGCCTCGGCGAAGGGGACGGGCTTGCCGTTCTCCAGGAAGAGGCTCTCGTCGGCGCTGAGCGGCGCCGTCTCGCGGCCGTCGATGGTGTGGACCCTGCGGGAGGCGGCGTCGTAGTAGACGAAGTAGCCGCCTCCGCCGATGCCCGCGGAGTACGGCTCGGTGACACCGAGCGCGGCGGCGGTCGCGACGGCCGCGTCCACCGCGTTGCCGCCCTTCCTGAGGACCTCGATCCCGGCGGCCGAGGCGTCCGGGTCGACGCTCGCCACGGCACCTCCGTGGCCGACAGCGACGGGCACCTTCTCGACGGGGTCCGTCCCGGTGGGCGTCGGCGGCGCCGCCGCCCCCACCGACACCACGGTGGACACCACCGCCAGAACCGTCAGTTTCCGCGCGACAGGGCGACGCAGACGCATCAGTACCTCCAGTCAACGACCGTTCGCGCAGACTAACGTGGCCGCCATGCCCCCGTCAGCGGCGTCTCGGCCAACCGGGCGTCCCCCAACAGGCCCCCGGCAGCACGTCGTACGGGGAGAAGCGCACAGGTGGCCGAGGGGGCAGCGGGACGGAACCGGCCGGGGAATCGGACAGGGATTCGGACAGCGTTCCGCCGCGCCCGCTACCATGCGCGGCCATGAATGACGACGTGCGCAATATCGTCCTCGGCGTGATCGCGGCGGGCATCAGTGCCTCGCTGGGCTGGTTCGTCCGGACCTACTTGTGGAAGCGCAAGCTCCGCCGCAAGCAGGCGTTCTTCGGGCTGCCCGAGAACTCCGAGTCCCTGCTGGTGGTCAACCGCGATCCGTCCAGCGCGGACCTGGCGGTGCACCGTTTCGACGTGTTCGCGCTGCTGGAGCTGTCCGCGCTGATCAAGGACTGTGGTGCGCACGCCCAGATCATCACCCAGGACGCCGCGCAGCAGGGCTTCGGCGAACGTACCGAGTTCTGTGTGGGAGGGCCCGGTTCGAATCGCCGGGTGACGGCCCACCTGGGGGCGATGCTGCCTGGCGTACGGTTCAATCCCAGCCCCGAACCGGGCCCCGACCGGGGCGCCCTGTACGTCGGCGGCGAGTGCTACCGCCTGGAGCCGGGTGTCAACGAGCACGTCATCCTGGCCCGGCTCACCACCGGTCAGGAACGGGCCCGTCCGGTCTTCCTCTTCTGCGGCCAGCGCGCCATCGACAACCAGGCGGCGACCCGCTATCTGGCCCGCCATCACGAGCGTCTGCATCGCAAGTACGGCACGGGCACCTTCGTGCTGCTCCTGAAGGTCGTGAACTCCCAGGCGTACGGCCCCGACGTGGTCGAACTCGTGGCCGACGTCACGCGCGCGGCCCAGACACCGGCGTCGCCGGTTCCGTCCCCGGCGTCGCACCGTGCGTCGTAAGGGCGTGCGGTTGGGGCCTCGTTCAACTGTTACCTTCACGTAACTTACCGGGGAGTTACCTCTGGTAAGCCGTGACGGTTACCGTCGGGTCACTTTGCACTGACACGAGTGAGGAGCGACCCGTGAGACACCCGCACGGCACGACATCGCGCACGGCCAAGGCCCTGCGCACGACGACCGTGGGAGCCGTGTCGGCCACCCTGGTCGCGGGCACGGCCCTCGGACTCGCCCCCGCCGCCCAGGCGGCCACGGCGGACTCCCCCACCACCCGCTTCACCGACATCACGGGCGCCGACGGCACGGTCCTCAAGGCCAATGTCGTCGCCCCCGCCGACGCCTCCCGCACGTATCCGCTGCTGGTGCTCCCCACGAGCTGGGGACTGCCGCAGGTCGAGTACCTCGCCCAGGCACAGCAGCTCGCCAAGGCCGGGTACGTCGTGGTCAGTTACAACGTACGGGGCTTCTGGGAGTCCGGCGGGTACATAGAAGTGGCCGGGCCACCGGACATAGCCGACGCCTCCAAGGTGATCGACTGGGCGCTCACCCACACCCCGGCCGACGAACGGCGCGTGGGCATGGCGGGGCTGTCGTACGGCGCGGGCATCAGCCTGCTCACCGCCGCGCACGACAAGCGGGTCAAGGCGGTCGCCGCGCTGAGCGGCTGGGCCGATCTCATCGACTCCATCTACTCCGGGCGCACCCAGCACCTCCAGGCAGGCGGCCTGCTGGACGGCGCCGGCCGGATCACCGGCCGCCAGAGCCCCGAACTCCAGGAGATCTTCAAGAACTTCTACGCGTCCAACCTGACCAAGGAGCAGGACATGATCGACTGGGGGAAGAAACGTTCCCCTGCTACCTATGTGGACGCCATCAACGCCAACGGCACGGCCGTCATGCTCGCCAACGGCTGGGGCGACTCGGTCTTCCCACCCAACCAGTACGTGGACTTCTACGAGAAGCTCACCGGCCCCAAGCGGCTCGAACTACGGCCCGGCGACCACGGCACCACTGAGCTGACGGGCCTGTTCGGGCTGCCCAACGACGTGTGGACGGACACCCGGCGCTGGCTCGACCACTATCTGCGCGGCCAGGCCAACGGCATCGACGGTGAGCAGCCCGTCCAGCTCAAGTCCCGTACCGGCGGCGCCTTCGAGGGCTACCCGGACTGGAAGTCGGTCACCGCGACCCGCAAGAAGATCGCCCTCGCGAGCGGCACCACGATCCACGCGAACGTCGATTCGGGCGCGAACGGCGGAGTCGTCCTCCTGTCCAGCGTCCTCGACCAGGTCGTCCAACTGCCGCCCGTGGCCTCCATCCCGCTGCTGCCGCGCCGCTGGGCGGCCGTGTGGCAGTCGGAGAAGTACCGCACCACCCAGCAGGTGCGGGGCACCGCGAAGCTGCACACCACGGTGACGGCCACCAAGGAGAGCGGCACCCTCGTCGCCTATCTGTTCGACGTGGGCCCGCTCGGCCTCGGCAAGCTGGTCAGCAACGCGCCGTACACCTTCCACGGCGAGACGCCCGGCAAGCCGTTCGGCGTGGACCTGGAGTTGTTCTCCACGGCCTACGACGTTCCGGCGGGCCACCGTCTCGCCCTGGTCGTCGACACGGTCGACCCGCTCTACATCGAGCACAACCCGTCCGGCGCGCAGCTGACCTTCTCCTCACCGCCGGACGACCCGTCGTACGTGTCGATCCCGCTGCGCGAGCAGTGATCTCCGGCTGCCGCCGGGCGGGCCTGGCCCCTGGCTACTGCGCGCCTGGCAGCAGCGTCCCCTCTGTGGCCGGGATGGAGTCCACGGCCTCGGTCACCCCCAAGTGGAGGAACCGCTCATCGTAGTCGAGGCCCCCGCCCGGTCCAGCGGCGGCGGTCAGTGCTTGAGGATCTTGGAGAGGAAGTCCTTGGCACGGTCGCTGTTCGGATTCGTGAAGAACTCGTCGGGCGCGCGGTCCTCGACGATGCGCCCGTCGGACATGAAGACGACACGATTGGCGGCGGAACGGGCGAAGCCCATCTCGTGGGTGACGACGACCATGGTCATGCCCTCGCGCGCCAACTGCTGCATGACTTCGAGGACTTCATTGATCATCTCGGGGTCGAGGGCGGAGGTGGGCTCGTCGAAGAGCATGACCTTCGGGTCCATCGCCAGCGCCCGGGCGATCGCGACACGCTGCTGCTGGCCGCCCGAGAGCTGAGCCGGGTACTTCGGCGCCTGGTCCGCCAGACCGACCCGGTCGAGGAGTTCACGTGAGCGCTTGTCGGCGTCCTCCTTCTTCCGTTTGCGCACCTTGACCTGACCGAGCGACACATTCTGCAGCACCGTCTTGTGCGCGAAGAGGTTGAAGGACTGGAAGACCATACCGACGTCCGCGCGGAGCGCCGCGAGGGCCTTGCCCTCCGCCGGCAACGGCTGTCCGTCGAGCAGGATCTTCCCGGAGTGGATGGTCTCCAGCCGGTTGATGGCCCGGCACAGCGTCGACTTCCCCGACCCCGAGGGACCGATGACCACGACCACCTCCCCCCTGCCGACGGTGAGATCGATGTCCTGGAGGACATGCAGGTCACCGAAGTACTTGTTCACACCATGCAGTTCGATCAGCGGATCGACAGCCATGCACTGCCCGCCCTGTTCGCTCTCGGCCGTGTCGTGTCGCAGGTGCCGCAAACTATCCGGACGGAAGGCGGCTCAATACGCGACACGCACCGTCGGGGATTAGCCGTATTGTCAGGCACGGGCCGGGGCCCCGCCTCCCCGGCACCCGCCAGGGCGCTCATCCCTCCGCGATCTCGGCGTACAGCTGCGACAGCTCCGGTACGCCGTTGTCGGCCCATTCGTGTCCGGCCTCGACCACGTCGATCTCCCGTCCGGAGACCAGCCGCACCACGGGCTGTCCATTGGGCCAGATCTCCCAGCGGGCGCCGGGGACGGTGCGGACGACGACCGTGCCGAGGTACAGTCCGGCGTCGTTGCCCAGCCACGTCGCGGCCTCCTCGTCGTCCCTCCAGCGCGGCACCAGCTGGTCCAGCGCCTCCAACGAGGCGGCCGAGTCGTCGAGTTCCACTCCCGCCTGCTGGGCCTGTGCGCGCAGCAGCTCGCATTCGGAGAGGAGTTCGATAATGCGCTCCTGGCCGTTGTCGTCCCCCTCGCCGTCACCGACGGATATCACCGTGACCCCCAGGGCGGGGCCACGCTTCTTGCGCCAGTTGCCCAGGAAAGGGATGTGCATGCGGTCAGCGTGTCATTCGTACCGCCCTTCGCACCACAGGCGCGCGGAAGTCGCCTGTTCGCCCGGAGTTCGGCCCCGGTTCGCGCCTGCCTCATTGACGGTTCCCTGACGCCTCCTTAGTTTCGTGGCGCATCCGTCGTCCCGTCGCTGGATCGACGGAGTGGCGGATCAATGATCGAAGTCGCCAGGGTCATCTGCGAGCGGGAGGGTCGCGCGTGCGCCGACGCGTCTGGGGAACGGCTGTCGTACTGGGCCTGTCGGCGGCTCTCGCCCCCGTCGTCTCCGCCCGCGCGGCCACCGGCGGGGCGGGCGAACCGGTCCCGCTGGCACGGCTGTTCGACAACCGGGCCGTCAGTGACGACGCCCGGCCCGGCGAGGCCGATCTCGACGGCGGGGGCGGTTCCCTCTCGGCACAGGACCTGACGGCCGCGGGCTGGACGCCCGGCCGTGCCCTGACCGTCCAGGGAGCCCGCCTGACCTGGCCGGACCGCACCCCGGGCGAGCCGGACAACGTGCGGGCCGACGGCCAGTCCGTGCGGGTTAGGGGCCAGGGCGACGCCCTCGCCTTCCTCATCACCGCGACGGGCGGGGCCGAGGCGACCGGCACCGGGACGGTCCACTACACGGGCGGCGCCCGCTCCTCGTACCGGCTCACCGCCCCCGACTGGCGCACCGGCCCGCTCGCCACCAAGGCCGTCGCCCTCCCCCACATCAACACGCCCGGCGGTCAACTCACCGAGAAGGCACGGCTGTACGTCGTCACCGTGCCCCTCGCGCGAGGCCGCCAGGTGGCTTCCGTGACGCTGCCGCGCGACCGGGACCTGCATGTGTTCTCCCTGTCCGTGCGGCCGGAGTCGCTTGGCTGGACCGGCAGTTGGGCGGCCTCCACCTCGGGCTACACCGCTGTCGGCCCATGGAGCGACCGCACTCTGCGGCTGGTGGTGCACACGTCCGCGGGCGGCCCCCGGGTGCGGATCCGGCTCGACAACACCTTCGCGTCGGCGCCGGTACGGGTCGGCAGCGCGACGGTGGCGTTGCGGGCGGAGGGGGCAGCCGCCCTCGCCCCACCCGTCCCGCTGTCGTTCCGGGGCCGGGCGGGCATCGAGATCCCCGCGGGTGCCCAGGCGTTCAGCGACCCGCTGGGCTTCGAGGTGCCGCCGGACACGGACCTGCTGGTGAGCTTCCATCTGCCCGGCACGGTGCCGGCCGCGCCCGTGCACCGGCTGGCCCAGCAGACCTCGTACATCAGTGAGCCGGGCGACCACGCGGGCGACGGCTCGGCCGCGGCGTACACCTCGACGATCACGACATGGCCGCTGCTGACGGGCGTCGATGTCGGCGGCGGACCCGGGTCGGTGGTGCTCCTCGGCGACTCGATCACCGACGGGGAGAGGACGACGGCGGGCGCGAACCGCCGCTGGCCGGACGTGCTGGCCGACCGGCTGCTGAACCAGGGAGAGGTCCCCCGCTACGGGGTGCTCAACCAGGGGATCTCCGCGAACCGGGTGGTCACCGACCGCTATCCGGGCGACGGCGTCTCCACCGACACGGGCGGCGTCAGCGCCCTGAACCGCTTCGACCGGGACGTCCTCGCCCAGACCTCCGCGCGTACCGCCGTCGTCTTCCAAGGGGTCAACGACGTCCGCTGGGGCGGCACGGCGGACCAGGTCATCAGCGGGCTGCGGGAGATCGCCGCCCGGGGTCACGCACGCGGTCTGCGGATGCTGGTGGCGACGATCGCGCCGTGCGAGGGCGAGGCCCGCTGCACGGCCGCCGCCGACGCCCACCGGGTCGCGGTCAACGAGTGGATCCGCGGCAACGACGAGTTCGACGGGGTGCTGGACTTCGACCGGGTGCTGCGCGATCCCGAACGGCCGGCGCGGATGCTCCCCGCCTACGACAGCGGGGACCATCTGCATCCGGGCGAGGTGGGGCTCGCCGCGCTGGCCGAGTCGGTGGATCTGCGGCTGCTCTGAGCCGCTCCCCGCGGGCCGCTACACGTCGAGGTCCACCACGACCGGCGCGTGGTCCGAGGCGCCCTTGCCCTTGCGCTCCTCGCGGTCCACGTACGCGTCCTTCACGGCCTTCCCGAACGGTTCGTTGCCGTAGACGAGGTCGATGCGCATGCCGCGGTTCTTGGGGAAGCAGAGCTGGCGGTAGTCCCAGTACGTGAACGGGTGCTCGTACTTGAGGGGGCGCGGGACGATGTCGGAGAGGCCGGCCTCGCGGAGGGAGGCGAGCGCGGCGCGCTCGGCGGGGGTGACATGGGTGGCGCCCTCGAAGGCGGCGACGTCGAACACGTCGTCGTCCGTGGGGGCCACGTTGTAGTCGCCCATGACGGCGAAGGGGCGGCTGCCGGCGGCGTCACCGGCGACGGCGGCCTTGAGTGCCTCGAACCACTGGAGCTTGTACGCGTAGTGCGGGTGGTCGACCTCACGGCCGTTCGGCACGTACACCGACCAGACGCGGACCGGGCCGCAGGTGGCGGAGATCGCGCGGGGCTCCACGACGCCCTCGTAGCCGGGGTCGCCGGGCAGGCCCTTGACGACGTCCTCCAGACCGACACGGGAGATGACCGCCACGCCGTTCCACCGGCCGGTGGCGTGCACCGCGGCCTCGTACCCCCTCTCGCGCAGGGCGTCGAAGGGGAAGACGTCCTCTGCGATCTTGGCCTCCTGGAGGCAGAGCACGTCCGTGCCGGTGCTCTCCAGCCAGGCGAGGAGCCGCGGGAGGCGGGCGGTGATCGAGTTCACGTTCCAGGTGGCGATGCGCATGCCCCACAACTTACCGGGCGGGTCCGACAACGCCGTCCCGCCCGGTCCCGGCCCCGGGGGCTCATAGTGAAAGGGCCCCTTACAGGTCCGCCGACGTCCCGGGGGCGAGGCGGAGGTGCTCGGCGCCGCCCAGGGCACCGATCTGGCGGTCGTAGATCGGGCGGGCCAGGTCGGTGAGGAGGGCGTCGTGGATGTCGTAGGCCCGTCGCGGCCGGACCTCGCGGACGTAGTCGATGACCTCGGAGATCTTGCTCCAGGGAGCCATGACGGGGAGCATCAGCGTCTCCACCGCGTGGTCGGGGACGGTCAGGGCGTCGCCGGGGTGGAAGACCCGGCCACCGTCGACGAGGTACCCGACGTTGGTGATGCGCGGGATGTCCGGGTGGATGACGGCGTGGAGCTCGCCGTGCACCTGGACGTCGAAGCCCGCGGCGGTGAACGTGTCGCCGTGGCCGACGGTGTGGACCCGGCCGGGGAAGGCGGCGGAGATCTTCTCGGCGACCGAGCGCAAGGTCCAGATCTCGGCGGCCGGATTGCCCTCCAGGGCCGCGCGCAGCCGTCCCTCGTCGAAGTGGTCGGGGTGCTCGTGAGTGACCAGGACCGCGTCCGCGCCGACCGCCGCGTCCTCCTCGCTGAACCCGCCGGGGTCGATGACGAGCGTGCGTCCGTCCTTCTCCAGACGGACGCAGGCGTGCGACTTCTTGGTGAGCTTCATGGTCATGGGTCCATCCTGCCCCCGCCGGGCGGCCGACGGCCCGTTCGCCGGTCCTTTCCGGGCCGGGTCGCCGACCGTTCCGCGCCGGGCCGTCGGCCTGTCCGGACCGACCCGCCGGGGCTTCCCGGGCCGCCCGCCGACGGATTCCGGACCGCTCGCCGATGGCTTCCGGGGCTGCTCGACGGGTCGCCACCGGGGTCATTCCTCGGGGGTGGTCTCCTCGCGGATGACCTGCTGGGCCACCTTGAAGGCGCTGTTCGCGGCCGGGACTCCGCAGTACACGGCGGCCTGGAGGAGGACTTCCTTGATCTCGTCCGGGGTGAGGCCGTTGCGGAGGGCGGCGCGGGTGTGGAAGGCGAGTTCGTCCAGGTGTCCGCCGGCGACGAGCGCGGTGAGCGTCACGCAGCTGCGGGAGCGGCGGTCGAGGCCCGGCCGGTCCCAGATCTCGCCCCAGGCGTAGCGGGTGATGAACTCCTGGAAGTCGCCGGAGAAGTCGTCCGCCGTGGCCAGCGCCCGGTCGACGTGCGCGTCCCCGAGCACCTCGCGGCGGACCTTGAGCCCGGCGTCGTACGGGTCCGGTCTGCCCATCGCCTCCGGCTGGACGGCGGCCGGGGCGATCTCGGCGACGGGGCCGCTCTGCGGCGGCACGGCGACCGCGAGGACCGGCCTGGCCGACGCCGCCGGGATGGCGATCTGACCGGTGGTCGAGTCGTACGCCGGCTGCCAGGCCGTCGAGAAGTGCCGGACGAGGAGGTCGGTGACCGCGGCGGGCTGCTCGACGGGGACCAGGTGCGAGGCGCTGGGGACGACGGCGAGCCGGGCGTCCGGGATGCCGGCGACGAGCGTACGGGCCTCGGCGGGGCCCGTGACCTGGTCGTCGGAGCCGACGAGGACCAGGGTGGGGACCCCGATACGGCCCAGCTCGGCGCGGACGTCGAACGAGGCGAGGGCCTCGCAGGCGGCGATGTAGCAGCCGGGGTCGGTGGTGCGGACCATCTGCACGGCCCACTCGGTGATCGCGGGCTGCGCGGCCGCGAACCCGGCGGTGAACCAGCGGTCCGGGGACGTACGGGCGATCGGGTCGAGGCCGTTCGTCCGCACGATCACCCCCCGCTGGCGGAACTCGTCGGCCGTGCCGAAGCGCGGCGACGCGGCGATCAGCGCGAGCGAGGCCAGGCGGTCGGGGTGGCGCAGCGCGAGCTCCGCCCCGATGGCGCCGCCGAGCGCGCAGCCCGCGTAGCCGAAGCGCTGCACGCCGACCGCGTCCAGCGTGGCCAGCAGCCGGGCGGCCAGCTCGGAGACCGAACCGCCGGGGTAGGCGGGCGCACCGCCGTGGCCCGGCAGGTCGAACCGGAAGACCCGCCACTGGTTGGTCAGTTCGGGGATCTGCCTGTCCCACATGTGCCACGTCGTACCGAGCGAGGGCCCGAGGATGAGGACCGGGGCGTCGTCCGGCCCGTCGAAGCGGTACTGGAGGGCAGGGGTCGTCGTCTCACTCACCGGTACACGCTAACGTCCCGCCTTCGGTGCTCTGTCCCTGGGACCGGAATGCGCCCGTGCGACTCCCGAACATCGGCGGGCAACTCTCACACCGTCTTCACCGAAGCGCAGGTCACGCGGCGGGCGCGGGGCCGGGGCGCGACGACGGGCCGTTCATCGAACAAATTTCGCAGCGTGTCGTGCGCCCCTGAGCCGCACCGGTTGGCGCGCCATGCGGCTGGGGGTGGCGCGCAAGTCGTGGTGAGCATCGGGGGGCGGTGGAGGGCGCGGGGCCGTCAGAGGTCGTCGGTCGTCCCCAGGCCCGTCAAGGCTCCCACCGGGTCGAGATCGGGTGTGCCTCTCGGCCACCAGTCGTCCTGGCCCGGTTCGGACTCGTAGGCGTACCACAGGCCGTCCCGGCCGAGGCGGAGCTGGACATGACCGAGAGGGTGGGTGAGGTGGTTGTGCCAGGGGCGGAACGCCGGGAGGTCGGCGGCGAGGAGCAGGGGGCGCGCGCGGTCGAAGCGGCCTGCCGGCGGGTCCCAGGGCTCCTCCAGGACGGCGAGCCCTTCGAGGCCTCCCTGGCGCCAGGCGGCGACGGCACGGGCCAGGTCGGCCGGGGTGCGGCCGGTGGCGGCGGCCAGCGAGGAGTACAGCGCGCGGGTGGTGGCGGTGAGACCGGAGCCGGGGCGGGCGGCGGCCAGCCGGACCGCGTCCTGCCAGAGCGTCAGCTCGGCGACCGGGTCCCGTCCGGTGGTGAGCAGCGCGTGCGCCCGGGCCGCCGCGTCGGTGGCCAACTGGTCCAGCGCGAACGGGTCCGGGCCGCCCGGCGCCCCCGGATACACGGGGGGCTGCTCCGGGTGCGGGGGCGGGGGCAGCGGGGCCGGCAGCGGCGGGAGGGCACGCGGGGCCAGGGCCTCACTGGCCCGGACACCCGGGAGTGCCGCGGGCCGCTGCTCCTGGGCGGCACGCGCCGCCCGCGCGGCGTTGCGCCGGGACAGCGCGTCGAGCAACTCCCGCTCGCCCCGGCCGCGCAGGAGCAGCAGGACGAACGGGTCCTCGTCCAGCAGCCGCGCCGTCTGATAGCAGAGCGCCGCCGCGTGCTTGCAGGGGTGCCCACGGTCCGGGCAACTGCAGTGGGGCTCCAACTCCCCAGGGCCGGGCAGCAGTCGGGTTTCGCGACGGTTGGCAGCGGACACGGGCGCGGCACCGGTGCCGGCGAGGGACTGGGGCAGTTCCTTGTCGAGCAGGGCGGCGATGTCGGCGGGGCGCTCCGCCGCCGTGTCCAGGAAACGGTCCCATTCGTCGTCGTCCAGCGTCCGCAGCCGGACCTGCACCCGGTACGGCCGTGGCCGGCTGCCGTGCACATAGGCCAGCACCAGTCCCGGCGTGACGGTGATCGCGTCCACGTGGCCCTTGTCCGCGTACGTCCGCCCCCGGGCGAGCCGGGCCGCGTCCAGGGCACCCTCCTCCAACGCCGTCACCCACGCGTTCCCCCACCAGCTCTGCGCGAACGCCTTCCCGGCCGACGTCCGGGGCGGGAAGGCACGGAAGGTACGGCGGAGTTCGCCGTCCCGGGAAGGCGCGGCCATGGTGCTGGGGACACGAGGAGTGGCGGAGCCGACGGGTCGGGCGTCACCGGTCTCGGCCCTGGCGTCGGCTTCGGCTTCGGCTTCGGCTTCGGATGGTTCCGGTCGGCCGCTGCGCCCGGGGGCGGGGCGGGACGCCATGGGCCGTGCCGGAGGGCCGTCGTCGCCTGGGCCCGCACCGGGAGCTGACACGGCGTCGCCCCGGCTCCGTGGTCCGGCGGAGGTGAGGTCGGGTGTGGCCTCCTCCGAGGGCAGCTCGAAGGCACCGGCGAGCAAGGCGCGTACATCCCGGACCGGGCGGTGTCCCTCACCCCGGTCAGCGCTGCGGCCCCGCCTCTTCGACCCGGCCCGGCGGCGGATGGGCGCCGGGTCCGCGGGAGGGCGCGGGGACACGGTTCCGAGCCTGGTGTCGGGTTCCCCTGCCGCCGGCTCTCGGGTGACTCCCCCGGCCCTGGCCTCGGTCGCGGCCTCCGCTTCGGTGCGGGCCCGCTCGGCCGCGCTTCGCGCGGCGCGCAGCGCGGCACGGGCGATGTCACCGGGCCGGGCACCGCCCGACGCGACCGTCCCACCGGCGCGGGTGGCCTCCGGAGTGCGGGGCGCACTCTCCCCCGACGGTTCCTGGGGCGGGGCCGCCGCCCTGGCGTCCGCAGCCCGCCACAGCGCTCTGCGGGCCGCGTCACCCGGCCGGACGCCCCGCGCGTCCCCGGCCTCGCTCCGGGCCGACGCGGGCGTCGTACCACCGTCCCCCGCCACGCCACCGGGACTCTCCCGCTCCGCATCGCCACGGCCGGGCGTCTCTGTCACCGGGCCTGGCGTCCCTGCCGCGCCGCCGGACGTCGTACCAGCCGGTCCCGACGTCCGCGCGACACGGTCGGACGCCTCGGCGCCGCCGGCGGACCTCCCGGCGTCGCTGTCCGACCGCCCGTTCGCACCGCCCGACGCCTCAGCGCCGCCGGCGGCGGCCGGGCTCCCCGGATCCGGCGTCGCCCCGCCGCCCGGCGCCGATGTCGAAGTGCCCGGCTCCTCCCCCTGCTCCGCGCCACGCATCGCCCGTTCCCGCGCGGCGCGCAGGGCTTGGCGGGCCGCGTCGGCCGGACGGGGGGCGCGGTCGGGGGCGCTCATGTCGACCTCCGTAGGGAGACGAGGTCGGTCAGCTCGCGGTCGGTGAGTTCGGTGAGGGCCGCTTCGCCCGAGCCGAGGATGGCGTCGGACAGGGCACGCTTCGATTCGAGCATCTCGGCGATGCGGTCCTCGATGGTGCCCTCGGTGATGAGGCGATGGACCTGGACGGGCTGGGTCTGGCCGATGCGGTAGGCGCGGTCGGTGGCCTGCTCCTCGACGGCCGGGTTCCACCAGCGGTCGAAATGGATGACATGGCCGGCGCGGGTGAGGTTCAGGCCGGTGCCGGCCGCCTTGAGGGAGAGGACCAGGACCGGCGTCGCCCCGCTCTGGAAGCGGTCCACCATCTCCTCGCGGTCCTTGACCGGTGTGCCCCCGTGGAGCAGTTCGACCGGGATCGCGCGGGCGGCCAGGTGCGCGGTGATGAGACGGGCCATGCGGACGTACTGTGTGAAGACCAGGGCCGAGCCGTCCTCGGAGAGCAGGGTGTCCACCAGCTCGTCGAGGAGGGCGAGTTTGCCGGAGCGGGCGGACAGGCGGTCTCCGTGACCGGCCGCTTCCTCCTTCAGATACAGCGCCGGGTGGTCGCAGATCTGTTTGAGGGCGCCCAGCAGTTTCAGGACCAGGCCCCGTCGGGCGATGCCCTCCGCCGTCTCGATGGCCAGCAGCGACTCGCGGACGACGGCCTCGTAGAGCGCGGCCTGTTCACGGGTGAGGGGAACGGGGTGGTCGGTCTCGGTCTTGGGTGGGAGTTCGGGGACGATTCCGGGGTCGGACTTCTTGCGGCGGAGCAGGAAGGGGCGGACCAGTCGGGCGAGGCGGGCCACGGCCTCCTCGTCCTCGCCGTTCTCCACGGCTCGGGCGTGGCGGGCGCGGAAGGACTTGAGGGGGCCGAGGAGGCCGGGAGTGGTCCAGTCGAGGAGGGCCCACAGCTCGGAGAGGTTGTTCTCCACCGGGGTGCCGGTGAGGGCGACGCGTGCGGGCGTCGGGATGGTCCGCAGGGCCTTCGCCGTCGCCGAGTAGGGGTTCTTGACGTGCTGGGCCTCGTCGGCGACGACCATGCCCCAGTGCTGCTCGGCGAGTTGGGGTGCCGTCGAGCGCATCGTGCCGTAGGTGGTGAGGACGAAGCCGTGACCGAGGTCGTTCAGGGTGCGGTCGGGGCCGTGGAAGCGGCGGACGGGCACGCCGGGGGCGAAACGGGTGATCTCGCGCTGCCAGTTGCCCAGCAGGGAGGCGGGGCAGACCACCAGGGTGGGCTCGGGGCGGGCCCGGCGCAGATGCAGGGCGATGACGGTGATGGTCTTGCCGAGGCCCATGTCGTCGGCGAGACAGCCGCCGAGGCCGAGGGAGGTCATGAGGTCCAGCCAGGCCAGGCCCCGGAGTTGGTAGTCGCGGAGGGTGGCCGCGAGGCCCGGGGGCGGGTCGACGGGACCGACGCCGGCCGTCAGCCGGTCACGGAGCGCGGCCAGCGCGCCCACCGGGACCGCCTCCACGGTCTCCCCGTCCACGTCGGCGGTGCCCGTGAGGGCCACGGACAGGGCGTCCACCGGGTCGAGCAGGCCCAGTTCGCGTTTGCGGGCCTTGCGGACCAGAGCCGGGTCGACGAGGACCCACTGGTCGCGCAGGCGGACGATCGGACGGTGCGCCTCGGCCAGGGCGTCCATCTCGGCGTCGGTGAGCGGATCGCCGCCGAGGGCCAACTGCCAGCGGAACCGCAGCAGTTCCTCGCTCTCGAAGAAGCCGGTGCCGTCCGTGGCCGAGCCGGGCGCCGGGCGCACCTCGGCCCGAACGCTCAGGTCCTGGGCGAGGTCACTGGGCCAGTGCACGGCGACCCCAGCCGCGGCCAGCCGGGTCGCGGCGACGCCGAGGAGGTCGGACAGCTCGTCCTCGGAGAGCGCGAGGACATCGGGGACGTCCTGCTCGGCGAGCCGGTCCAGGGGCGGCCAGACGCGGGCCGCGCGGCGTACGGCGAGGGCGGCGTCCACCCGCGCGCGCGGCCCGAACGCCTCGTCCGCGTCGCCCGCCCAGAGCGCCGCGGCGTCGACGACCAGCGTGGGGTCGGCGAGGCTGTGCACCTGGACCACCGCCGCGCCGGCCCGGCGGCCCCCTTCGCTGTCGTCGAACAGGTCGTACGCCGACAGGTCGAGGCGCAGGGAGATCCGTACGCCCGCGTCCATGCCGGCGGCGACCTCGGCGGCCCAGTCGCGGGCGCCGGGGAGCCGCTGGCCGGTGCTCGCCGCGAAGGGCTTGCCGCAGACATGCGGCGCGGCCGGGCCGCGGGGCAGGGTGTCGGCGACGGCGTCCAGGAAGGACCGCATCAGTGCTTCCGGTTCGGGCAGCCGGAGGGGGCCCTTGCCGGGCAGCGGAACGGCGTGGCCCTCGTACGGCAGCGCCGCGGCGACGGCTCTGAGGTGGGCGATGTCGTCCGGGTCGAGCGGTCCGGCCCGCCAGGCGTCGAACCCGTCGGCGGTGAGCCCCGGCAGCAGGCGCCCCCGGGCGACGAGCCGCAGCGCGTGCAGGGCGGCGGCACCCCAGCAGGCCGTGGCGGGGTGGGCGGCCGGGTCGCGGCGGGCCCGGGCGAGCAGGGGCAGGGCTTCGGCGACGGGCAGGGACAGGGCGGGGACGGTGCCTCTGCGGACGCCCGTGGCGCCGTGCCGTCGGACGACCGTGAGGTCCTCGGTGCCGCCGGGCGGCGGTGTGCCGCTCTCCGGGTCCCAGAACGCGACCCGGCCGTGGCGGGGGAGGGGCGCCGGCAGGAAGACGGCGGCGAGCCGCACCGGGACGGTCGGGGGCCCGATGACGGCCCGTGTCACGAGCACGGCCGTGGCGGCCTCGGGAACAGCCAGGTCCCGCATGTGTCCGGTCACCTCCCCGCCCATGGTCGGATGAGCCGTCCCCGGCTCCGATCAGCTGTCTCCGACTCTACGGGCGGGGTCTGACATCGACGCCGGCACCCGGGTTCCGGCGGCCCTGCGCGAGCCCGCACGGGACGGGACGGCGCTGGTCAGGGCACGGTTCGCGACACCAGGCACACCATGGGACGGTCCGGGTGGCACCGGTTCACGACGATGTCGTGGGTGGGCGCGCTCCCTCGCCGACACCCAGCTCCGGACCAGGAGGACGCTCGATGAGGACCGGGCGATCCTGGTCACCGCCTCCGGCGACATCACCGGCCGCCTCGGCCGGGCAGCCGACCTCCGGCGCGCCCACCAGCAGCGCGGCAGCCGGCCCTGGCCGGCCTGTGACCGCGGGTCTGCCCGGACCGGCAGGCTTCCCCGACTGCCCGGTATGCGCCTACGTCCTCACCGGCACCGCCCGCCTGCGCTCGACTGGAGCACGAGTTCGCACACCTGGTGCGCCACCGCGGCCCGGGATCCCGTCGCGGCCGGAGCGGTCCGCCGGCCTGAGGACCCCGTACGAAAGCCGGCGCCCGGGGACCAGGGCCAGGGGCGGAAGCCGAGCGTGCGTCAGCCGTCCTTGGGCGCGTCCGCGGCGAACATCCTGACCACTGGCCTGGGCAGGTACTTCGCTGCGAACACGGCGAGCTTGTAGAGCGTGCCGGGTACGACGAGCGGCTTGTTCCGCGCCAGGCCCTGAAGCGCTTCCTCGACCACCTTCTCCTTGGGTACCCAGGCATACGCCGGGACCTTGTCCTTCGTGGTCATATCGGTCTTCACATAGCCCGGGCACACCAGTGTGACGGCGACCTTCGCGCCCGCTTTCCTCGTTTCCAGCCGGATGCTCTCGCTCAGCGAGCACAGGTACGCCTTCGACGCCCCGTAGGTGGTGCTGTTCTGATAAGCGATGAGCTGGCCGGCGACGGAGGAGATGTTGATGATGCCGCCTCGGTCGCGCCGCACCATCGTCCGCAGCGCCGCGTGGCACAGCCTGGTCGGTGCCAGCGCGTTCACCAGAACGGTCCGTTCCTCGCTGTCCACCGGGCAGTCGGCGAAGGGCCGGGTCTCGCCGATACCGGCGTTGTTGACGAGGAGGTCGACGGGTCTCTCCTCGTCCTGCAGACGCTGCTCCACCAGGCGCAGCTGTGCCGGGTCCGCCAGGTCGGCGGGAATCACCTCGACGTCGACGCGGTGCCGTTCGGTGAGCCGCTGTGCGAGCATCGTGAGCAGATCGGTCCTGCGTGCCACGAGAACAAGTGCACATCCCTGTGCTGCGAGGCGTTCCGCGAAGGCTTCACCGATGCCCGCGGAGGCGCCGGTGATGAGCGCACGATGGTAGGACACGCAGTCAACTCCTGTGGAAGAGAAGGGTGGTCTGGCCGGTTCGTGGCGTGGGTTGACGGATGGTGCGGGGCCCGCCGGCCCCCGGCGCTACGCCCGGCCCGCCAGGGCGGGCCGGCGGAGGCGGACGAGTTCGCCGCGGACGGCCTGCAGCAGCAGGCGTTTCGACGGCCCGTTGAGGAAGAAGTGGTCGCCCTCCAGGCGCCGGTGCAGCAGCGAACCGGTCGTGTAGGCGCGCCATGCCTCCACCTCGTACGCCGATGCGAGGGGGTCTTCGGTGCCGGAGAACGCGGTCATGGGGCAGTTCAACGGGGGCCGGGCGGTCCAGTGGTAGGTGTCGTAGAGGGCCAGGTCGGCGCGCAGCACGGGCAGGCGCCCCCGCAGGAACACGTTCCCGATCTCCGGGTCCTCGCCCAGTCCACCGAGGTCCCGGACCAGCTGTCGCAGACCCGCGTCGTCGAGGGCGTGGTGGGAGCGGCCGCCGTACAGCTGCGGCGCCCGGCTGCCCGACACGAAGAGGTGCCGAGGCTCGGGCTCGCCGGCCTCGCGCAGCGCACAGGCCACTTCGTAGGCCAGCAGGGCGCCCATGCTGTGACCGAACAGCGCGTAGTTCCCGGTCAGCCGGTGGTCGAGCAGGGCCTCCGTGAGGTCGGAGACCAGCTGCCGCAGCACGGTGTAGGGCTTCTCCCGTCGACGCAGTGCCCGACCCGGGAGCAGTACGGGCACGACCTGTGTCCCGGCATCGAGGTGTTCCGCCCAGTCTCGGTAGACCGATGGGGTGCCGCCCGCGTACGAGAAGCAGATCAGGTGCAGTGGCGAGGTTTCCGCTTCGGCCGGGTCCCCGGGCACCAGGCCCGGGAACCAGTGGCTGGTGGGCAGCCCCGGCGGTCGGCGCTCAGCGGATGGCATACCGGCGGCCTTCCGGCGAATCGAGCCAGGCCAGTGTGCGCGCGACACCTTCGCGGAAGCCGACCTCGCACTTGAAGGCGAAGTCGTCGCCGGCGCGGTCGACCGGGTAGGACTGGTCGCGGTCGAACAGACTCACCGCGTGCCGGGTGAGCAGCGGACGGCTCTTCACCCCGAGCACGCCGTACAGCCGCTCGGAGACCGTGGCCAGACCACGCGCCACCGGAGACGGCAGGTTGACCGCGGGCTTCCTCACCCCCAGCCCCTCGGCCAGGGCGTCGATGTACTCGCGCCAGGTCGTCAGGTCGGGGTTCCGCAGGTTGTACACCTTGCCCACCGCGGCCTCGGACCCGCACGCGGCGATCATTCCGTCCACGAGGTCGTCCACGTAGATCAGCCCGGCCGGGACGTCGCCCCCGCCGATGTAGATCATCTGCTTCTTGAGCAGCTGGGTCGCTATCTCGATGACGAAGTCCCGGCTGCGCGGCCCGTAGACGCTCACCGGGCGTACGACGGTGCACGGCAGGCCGATCCGTCGGGCGGTTTCCCGCACGGCCTGTTCGCCGAGCCCCTTGCTGCGGTTGTAGGGCAGGCCGATGTCGTTGAAGCCGGTGGATTCGTCGCACGGCGTGACCGGGTAACCGTAGACATCGGTTGTGCTGACGTGCAGGAAGCGTTCAACGGTGCCGGCCCGGTGAGCGGCCTCGACCAGGTTCCGGCTGCCGTCGATGTTGATCCGTCGGAAGTCCTCCCAGGGGCCCCAGTCGGCCGACATGCCCGTGCAGTTGTAGACATGTCGCGCACCTGCGACGGCCCGGTCCAGACTCTCCGGATCACCGAGATCACCGGTGACGATCTCGACGTCGACGCCCTCGAGGGCGGTGCGGTCGCTGCCCTCGCGCACGAGCGCCCTGACACGGTGTCCCCGTTCGGCCAGCCGACGGGCGAGATGACCGCCGATGAACCCGCTCGCGCCCGCCACCAGGACGACGGCACCCTCGTCCGCGCGGAACTCCGGCTCACCCACCGGATCGGGCTGAGTGCCGCTCCGCGATCCGGCGCGAGGCTTGGTCCGCGGTACCCGGTCCGCACCGGCCGGGGACGTCGCCACAGGCGTTTCTTCCGTGCTCTCCGCGTTCTCGGCCATGGCCCTTTCCACTAGGTCGAGGGAGTGATCCAGGTCGTCTTCGGTGTGGTCCGCGTTGATGAAGAACCGGAGCCGGCACTCGTCGCGTGCGACCGCCGGATAGCCGATGGGCATCACGTTCACACCCTCGTCCAGCAGCCGGTTGGAGACCTCGATGGCCTTCTCCCATTGACCGACGATGACCGGTACCACCGCGGAGGCCCGGGAGACGCCGACATCGAGGCCGCGGGCCCGGGCGGAGTCGCGGAAGTGCTCGGACAGGGCCCGTACCCGGGCCACGCGGTGCGGCTCGTCCCGGATGACCCGGACCGCCTCGAGGGCCGCCGCGGCGTTCGCAGGCGAGATGCCCGTGCTGAAGATGTGCAGAGGGGCGGTGAACTTCAGGTACCGGACAAGCGGCTCCTGGCCCGCGATGTAACCGCCGAGGCTGCCGATCGCCTTGCTCAACGTGCCCATCCACAGGTCGACATCACGACGGTCGACGCCGAAGTACTCTCCGACTCCACGGCCGGCGTGCCCCAGGACACCGAGGGAGTGCGCCTCGTCGACCATCAGCAGCGCACCGTGGCGCTTCTTCACCTCGATGAACCTGCGCAGGTCCGGGAGGTCACCGTCCTGGCTGTAGGCCCCCTCGATGAGGACCAGCGCGCGGCGATGCTGCGCACGCAGCATGCCGAGCATCGAATCCAGGGCCCGCCAGTCATTGTGTGGGAAAGGCCTGCGCCGCGCCCCCGAGAGGACGGCGCCGCGTACCGCGCTGTCGTGGATCCACTCGTCGTGCAGCACCAGGTCGTCGGGGCCCAGGACGTGGCTGATGGTCGCGACGTTCGTGGCGTGGCCACCCGCGAAGACGATGGCCGCGTCGGTGCCGAGGAACGAGGCGATCTCGGCCTCCAGTTCGTGGTGCAGCGGTGTCTCGCCGAACAGCAGCGGTGTCGCCGAACTGGAGGTGCCGTACCTGTCGATGGCGTCCTTCGCCGCCTTGCGGACGCGCGGATGGTTCGACAGGGCGAGGTAGTTGAAGGACGAGAAGTTTATGACCGTGCGGCCTTCTATGGTGGCGCTGCCCGAGTTGAAGCCCTCGTGCACCCGGCCGTACGGGTTGGCGCCGCTCGACGTCGCCTGACGGAGCCGGTCGTGCAACTCCGCGTGTTCGGGCCAGTCCTCGAACGTACGCTCCTGCTTCACCGCACGCCCGGTTCCGTCGGCCGGAACAGGCGTAGGTGCGGGTGTCGCCCGCGTGGATTGGGGGGCCGCCGACTCGCTGCTCGCGGGGTCGGTGCGGACGGCCGGTGTCGCCGCCCCCGCGGCACCGGCCATCGCCACCAACTGCCGGACGGTGAGGTCCTCGGCGAGGGCTTCCGGGTTCCCCTCCAGGCGACCGGGGAACTGCCGGGAGAGCGAACGCTGCAGTTCCGTGCGCATCAGTGAGTCGAACCCGAGGTCGCCGGTCAGACGTGCGTCCAGGGGTATCTGGTCGACGGGGAAGGCGCAGACCCGCGCGACCTGGTGGAGGACCGCAGCGCGCACGGATCCCGTGTCGGCCGCGGCGGCGGTGTGCCCCACGGGCTCCTGTCCCACGGGCTCGTGTCCCACGGCCTCCAGTCCCACGGGTCCCTGCGCCACGGCCTCCCGGACCGCCGGCACCGCGGACGTCCGCAGGGGTGCAGGTTCCGGTCGACCGCGCCCTTCCTCAGACCGCGTGAACCAGTACGACTGACGCTCGAAGACAGCGTGCGGCACGGGGACGCGCGTCCTGCGAAACCCTTCGTCGAGAGCGGCCCAGTCCACTTCGGCGCCGACGCAGTGCAGACGCCCCAGCGACTGCAGCAGCGTCTTCCAGTCGTCCCCCTCCGCGTCGCCCTTGCCGCGGCGCAGCGAGGGGAGCCACAGCAGGGGGTCCACGTCGTCCGGGGCCGGCGTGGATCGCATCATGTTGAGCAGGGTCGGGTGCGGGCCGATCTCCACGAACGCGTCGCAGCCCAGGCCGCGGAGCGTGGCGAATCCGTCGGCGAAGCGGACGGTGTCCACCACGTGGGCCGCCAGGTCGGCGGCGCCGATCCGCCCCGTGACCAGCTCACCGGTGGAGTCGGAGACCCAGGGGATCTCCGGCTTCGAGAAGTCCAGGACCTCGGCCGCCTCACGCAACGGCTGCACCACGCCCGCCATCAGCCGGGAGTGGAAGGCGTGCGACACGGCCAGCGAGGTCACGGTGACGGACCGGCCCCGCAGCACGTCACCGACCTCGTCGATGTCCTTGCGGTGCCCGGAGAGCACCAGATGGTCGGGGGCGTTGACGGCTGCCACCGAGACCGGACCGACGCCTGCCGCCACGGCGTGAATCGTCTCGGCGTCTCCGACACATGAGATCATCGCGCCGTCGCCGGGCTGTTCGTCCATGAGCCGGCCACGCAGGACCGCCAGTCCCAGCGCGTCCTCGAAGGACATCACCCCGGCCACGCACGCGGCGCCGTAGGCCCCGATGCTGTGCCCGAGCACGGCGGCGGGCCGCACGCCTAGCGACATCCACAGCTCGGCAAGCGCGACCTCCAGTGCCACGAGAGCGGCCTGGCAGTAGCGGGTGCTTCGCAGCCGGTCCGCGTGCTCCTCGCTGAAGAGCAGACTCGGCAACGACACACCGAGTTGCGGGCGCAGTACCCGGTCCGCGCGGTCGAGGGTGCGGGCGAACCCGCCGTGGGTGTCGTAGAGCCCCTTGGCCATGCCGGTGTACTGGGTGCCCTGCCCGCTGAAGAGGAACGCGACCCTCGGCACCCGGCCGGCCTCGGCCCGGTGGCGGACCACGGCGGTCGATGCCTCGCCGAGCGCCAGCGCTTCGAGGCCCTTGTCGAGCGCCTCGGCCGAGCTGCCGATCACCACCGCTCGGTGGGAGAGCCGGGCCCGGCCGGTGTTCGCCGTTCGGCACAGGTCCCCGAGGGCCACGTCCCGGTGGGTGGTCAGGTGCGTGCGCCAGTGCTGAGCCAGGCTGGTGAGCGCCGTGGGGGTGTGCGCGGAGAGAGCCAGCGCGTGCACCGGACGCCGCGGGGGAAGGGCCCCGTTCCGCGCCGGTTCGGGGGCCGACTCCAGCACCACGTGTACGTTCGAGCCACCGAAGCCGAAGGAACTGACCCCGGCCCGCACGGTGGTCTCGGCAGGCAGGCTGGTGAGCCGGGTCGGCACCGCGAGGCCGGAATCCTCCCAGTCAAGGTGCCGGCTCGGTGTGCGCAGGTGCAGCGTCGCAGGCACCTGGCGGTTGCGGACGACGAGAGCCGCCTTGATGAGTCCGGCGACTCCTGCGGCCGCCTCCAGGTGGCCGATGTTGGTCTTGACCGACCCTACGAGGCACCGGCTGCCCGAGGTGCGACGGCTGCCGTAGGCAGCTGCGAGTGCCTCCCATTCGATGGGGTCGCCGAGCGAGGTGCCGGTACCGTGGGCCTCGACGTAGTCGATCTCCTCACCGCGCAGCCCGGCCTGGACCAGTGCCCGTCGGATGACGTCCTGTTGCGCCGACCCCCTGGGCGCGGTCAGGCCGTTGCTCCGGCCGCCGTGACCCGTCGCCGCTCCCCTGATCACAGCGTGGATCCGGTCGCCGTCGGCGAGCGCCGCGGACAGCGGCTTGAGCAGCACCAGGCCCACACCCTCACCGCGCACGTAGCCGTTCGCGGAGTCGTCGAAGGTGTGGCAACTCCCCTGCGGCGACAACATGTTGCTCGCCGAGAAGGCCACGCCCAGGTCCGGGTCGAGCATCACGTTCACCCCGCCGGCGAGCGCTGTGTCGCACGCGCCGCGGCGCAGGCTCTCACAGGCCAGGTGGACCGCGAGAAGCGACGACGAACAGGCGGTGTCGAGGGCGAGGCTCGGACCGCGCAGGTCCAGCGTGTACGACAGCCGGTTGGCCGCGATGGAGTGCGCGTTGCCGGTGACTGACTGGACGTCGACCGCGTCCGGCCGGCTCATCGGGCGTTCGGCGTAGTCGTGACTGCTGATGCCGACGAAGACACCGGTGGCACTGCCCGCGAGGCCGGTCGGGTCGAGGCCCGCGTCCTCCACCGTCTGCCAGGCGGTTTCGAGGAGCAGCCGCTGCTGCGGGTCGGTCCGGACGGCCTCTCTGGCCGACATACCGAAGAAGCGGGCGTCGAACTCGTCGATCCGGTCGAGGAAACCGCCGAACCCCGGCGCGTTCACCTGGGAGGCGTCCCAGCGGTCCCGGGGAACCTCGGTGACCGCGTCACGACCGTCCACGAGCAGGCGCCAGTAACTCTCCGGGTCGGGCGCGCCCGGGAATCGGCAGCCGAGCCCGATGATCGCGACCGGTTCGTCGAGCCTGCTCTCCCCGCTGTCGCCGCCGACCGCCGTGACTCGTGAGGGCTCGTCGACGGCGGGCTCGTCGACGTCGGGCTCGTCCGGGTCGGCGAGGCGGATCGCGGCGGCTCGAATGGTCGGGTGGTCGAAGCCCACACCGAGGGGCACATCGCGGCCCATCGCGGAACCCAGTTCCGTGAGGATCGAGACGGTCCGCTGCGAGTCGAGGCCCAGTGCGGCGAGCGGCCTCGTGACGTCGACCGCCGCCGTCGGCAGGCCGAGCCGTGCCGCGACCTTCGCCACGAGCCAGGCCTCGATCGTCTCCGCGTCCCACGATGACTCTGAGGGCCGTGCCCCGTCGGACGTGGCCGTCTCTTCCGCGGCCCTGTCGCCCTCGGTCCCCTCGGGGACCTTCTCGCCGAGAAGGAGGGCGATCAGAGTGTCGACCCGTGGCCGTACCAGCAGCTCACCCACCACGACATCCGTGCCGAGCCGCCGTTCCAGCTCTGTGACGGCAGTGAGAAGCCTCGGATAGTCGATGCCGAGCCCGGACAAGGTCGCGGTGGGCACGACGGGAGTGCCGGGGTCCGCGGTGAGTCCGGACAGGACCTCGACCACGTGGTCGAGGACGTGCTGCGGACGGCGGTCGGCCGGGAGGCCCGCGAGCACACCGGTCCGCGGTTCCGCCCCGCCGTCGCGGGTGACACTCGCGGCGACGACGTCGAACGAGAGGTCCGAGAAGCCGGCCCGGCAGGCCTGGCGCTGGATCTTCCCGCTGGTGGTCTTGTAGACGGCACCACGCTTGAGGAGAACGACGGCGTGCGGGGTGATCTCGTGTGCCTCGGCGATCGCCGAGCGCACTCTGGCCAGCAGCTCCGGGGCGTCCTCAAGCCGCCTGCTGGAGACCTCGCAGACGACGACCATCTCCTCGGCGCCGTCCACCTCGACCGAGAAGGCCGCGACGCCGTCGGTCCGGATGCGGGTGTCCGCCTTCTCCACGGTGAGCTCGACGTCGTTCGGGTAGTGGTTGCGCCCCTGCACGATGATGACGTCCTTGGTGCGGCCCACGACGTACAACTGACCGTCGGTCATGAAGCCCAGGTCGCCGGTGCGCAGGTAGTGCCGGGCGTCCTCTTCCTCGATGCGGGCTCGGAAGGTCTCGTCGGTGGCTTCCGGGCGGCGCCAGTAGCCGAGCGCCACGCTTGCGCCCGCCACCCAGATCTCCCCGATCCGGCCCGGCTCGGCGACCCGCCGGCGGGTGGCTGCGTCCACGATGGCCACGTCCACCCCGTCCACGGGCCGACCGCAGCCGACGACCTGCGTGACCGGTCCGTCCCCTCGCCCCGTCACGGGCTCGGCGATCCCCGACTTGAGACCGTCCGACGCGAAGGTGTCCGCAGCGGGCGGTTCGCCGGGGCCGAGGCTCGTGACCATCAGCGTCGCCTCGGCGAGGCCGTAGCACGGCAGCAGGACACGGGGGTCCAGACCGCAGGGCGCGAACCTCTCGGCGAAGCGCCGGAGTGTGTCGGCACGGACCGGCTCGGCACCGTTCAGCGCGTGCTTCCAGTGGCTCAGGTCAAGACCGTCGCGCTGCTCGTCGGTGATCTTCCGGAAACAGTGCTCATACCCGAAGTTGGGTGCCACGCTTGTGGACGCCCGGGTCTTGGAGAGCGTGTCCAGCCACAGCAGCGGCTGGCGCACGAAGGAGATGGGGGCCATCAGGTGCGAGGGGAACCCGCCGTACAGCGGCTCCAGGATCCCGCCGATGAGCCCCATGTCGTGGAACGGAGGCAACCACGACACGAGGGCCGAACTCTCGTTGTGCTGCAACCTGCTGTGGATCGAACGGAGGTTGTCCAGCAGGTTGCCGTTGCAGACCATGACGCCCTTGGGCGTGGACGTCGAGCCCGACGTGTACTGGAGAAACGCGAGCGTGTCGCCCGTGGCATCGGTCGGCCGCCAGTCGTCGGCACCGGAGGTGCCGAGATCATCCGCACCCAGCCAGCGCATGCCGCCCAGTCCCAGCGCGGCGAGCTCAGCGGTCTTGGTGGCGGCGAAGAGGGCGAACTCCCGCGTCGTCAGGGCGTGGGTGGCCTGCGAGTCCCGGGCGATCGCGGCAAGACGGGGCATGCTGTGGCCGAAGCGCATGGTGTCCGGCGGATACGCCGGTACGGCCACGGCGTTGGCGTAGAGACAACCGAGGAAGCCCGCGATGTAGTCGAGCCCCGGCGGCAGGAGTAACAGGACCGGCTTGCCTGCAAGGCCCTCGTGCTGGAGTAGTGCGGCCACCGCGCGTACCCGCAGGTCGAGTTCGCGGTAACTCGCCGACGTGGCCTCCACATCGCCGGCGGTGCCGCCGGAGCCGGTGAGGAACCGGAAGGCCAGGGCGTCGGGGCGCTGCTCCAGGTGTCTTCGCAGCAGGGCGGCAACGGTCTGTGGGGCCTTTCCTCGCCTGTGCGTGGGAGTCGGACCTTGGTTCATGGGAGCCTCCGTCATCAGCCGGCGTGGGGTGCCGACGCGCCGGGAAACGTCGTTCATCAGCGAGTAATGGGGAGCAGAAGGCGTCAGGGGGCACTCGGCCGGCCGACGTTTCCGGAAAGGTGAGGGGACACGGCAATGCCGCCATGCGGCGAGTGAAGGTGCGGAAGGGGGCAGGCGCGAGGTGGCGCCGCGCGCGTCGGGGCACGGCCTCTGACGCCGAGCGGCGCGGGCGGTCAGCGGATCAGTGCTGATGCCGCAAAAACCCTGGGGGGTGTGGGAGTTGTGCGGGGGGAGGGGGGAGGACGCCTGCGCGCATTCCTGTGGGTTGGAGTGGGCAGACCGGGACGGATGTGAACGATGTGGTGGGTTCGGTCTTCGTCCAAATCTTCGCCGCTGGCGCAGTGTGGGGCAAGGGGATCACGCGCGGATCCGACAAGAAAACTCTAGGGGTTTCCCGTTGAGCGGGAATATAGAAGGTGAAAGCCGGGGTTACCGCGAGATATCGATCCGCCTGAAGGACCTGCGGAAACTACTTGCCCAGCTCGCACAGGAACGGTGACGAGCCAGGGGACGCAACCGGCCTAAGGGCTGTCCCGTGATCCGCGGTGGATCAGCGCACGGCGTCGGATGCTGGGGGCACCTCCCACGCCGTTCAGGCAGTGGGGGAGCATCGCAAGGCGGAGGGGCGTCCGCATACTGGATGTATGCGGGCGTTCCGACAACGCGGCGAGGTGCCGTAGCCGGCGTCGTGCGCCCGCCGGGGATTACGGGACAGCCCTTAGTCCCTACGGGCCGGCATTTTCCGCGTATTCACGTATCGTCACGCCGTGAAAGCAGAACCGGCGACCGGCAAGTGGGAACTCCTCGCGGACGCCCGGCACATCGGCTTCGTCGACGCGATCAGCGGGCAAGGTCCGTTCAGCCGGGTCGAGGGCCGCGACGCGGCGTCGGCCGCCGACCGGCTCACCTCCCGACCCGCCTCCTGGCGCGGGCAGGTCCTCCATGTCGCCGTCGACCTGTGCTCAGCCTTCCGCGCCGCCGTCCACCGTGATTCCCTGCCTCGCCCGGCCTTGGCCGTGGACCGCTTCCACATCGCGCAACTCGCCCAGCGCCACCTCACCGGCCCCCGCCTCGCCGGCCCACCAGGCGGCAGCACGGCCGCCGGGCCCGCAAGGGCGCCGATATCCACACCGTCCGCAAACTCCCGTGCCGCGCCAAGGAGGACCTCGCCGAAGACCAACGCGCCCTCCTCAAAGCCGAGTTGGACCACATGGGCGCCTACGGCCGCGCCCACGCCGCCGACCGAGCCCGCCTGCCCGAACTCGTCACCCTCACCGCCACCGTCGAGCGATGGTGGGACGGCATCGAGACCTACCTGACCACCGGCCTCATCAACACCGCCTCCGAAGGCAAGAACCGCCTCATCGAGCTCGAGGCACGCAACGCCCTCGGCTTCAGGAACCGCACCGACAAGCGCCCGCGCTCACGCTGCGCGCCCCCCGGGTGCCGCCGCCCTGCACGGGCTGCGGCTCGTCGCCCGGGGGCGTTCGCTGCCGCGGGCAGGGTCTGACTTTCGGTCCCGCCGGCCGTGCGTGAGCCCGCACGGGCCGGGAGAGGCGCCGGTCAGGGCACGGTTCGCGACACCAGGTACACCATCGGATGGTCCGGGTTGGACCGGTTCACGAGGATGTCGTGGGTGGGCGCGGGATCCTTCTGCCTGTTGACGAGGCCGTACCAGGGGCCGGGGCCGCTGAAGTCCCAGCCGACGATCCGCCGGTCGCGGGCGTGGACGGCCATCTCGCCCTCCTCCAGCGCCGCCGTGCCGGTGCCGATCTGGTTGAGGAAGCGTTCGAGGCCCTCGTTGCTCGTGTAGAACTGCACGTACAGGCGGCTGGTCCGCCAGTTGTTGGTCTCGTAGTACGCGACGTGCTTGGAGTACGGCGGGATGGGGACCTGGTAGAGGCGCTGCTGGAGCCGGGAGGGCCAGTGCGCGGTGAGGCCGGTCGCCGAGTACTTCGCTTCCTTGTCCTTGCCGCTGTCCCGGCTCTGGTTGGCGGAGATCACCAGATAGCCGGCGGGGACGCCGATGAGCAGCACGATGATCGCCAGGGTGAGCGCACGACGGCGGATCTTGTGGCGACGGTCCTCGGCGGGCTGCTCGGGTTCTTCGGGGGAGGTGCCCTGACGGGGCACGGAGGCGGTCACGCGGTGTCCTGGGTGGTGCGGCGGGCCTCCACGTACCGCGCGTACCGCTCGTACCGCTCGACGCGGCGGCGGTTGGCGCGGCGGAAGCGGCGGGCGACGAGGCGTGCGAGGTCGGCGGCGCCGACCATGCCGGCCTCGGGGCCGAGCTGGGCGCGGGCGATACGGGCCTCGGGGCGGTAGCCGCGGCCGGTGAGGTGGCGGCGGAAGGCGTCGCGGGCGGGGCCGATGAGCAGGTCGTCGGCGGCCGAGACACCGCCGCCGATGACGAAGCAGGACGGGTCGAGGGCGGCGGCCAGGTTGGCGATGCCGACGCCGAGCCACTGGCCGATGTCCTGGAGCAGTTCGATGCACATCGCGTCGCCCTCGCGGGCCAGCTCGGTGATCACCGGCCCGGTGATGTCGCCGATGTTGCCCTTGACGTGCTCGATGATCCCGTACGCGACCGGGGAGTCCGCGGCGGCCAGCTCGCGGGCCTCTCTGACCAGGGCGTTCCCGGAGCTGTACTGCTCCCAGCAGCCGCGGTTGCCGCACGGGCAGCGGTGTCCGCCGGGCACGACCTGCATATGGCCGAACTCTCCGGCGACCCCGAACTTGCCGCGCTTGACCTGGCCGTCCTCCAGGATGGCGCCGCCGATGCCGGTGCCCAGCGTGATCATGACCAGGTGGTCCTCGTCGCGGCCGGCGCCGAAGCGCCACTCGGCCCAGGCGGCGGCGTTGGCGTCGTTGTCGACCAGCACGGGCACGGCGAGACGGCCGGCGAGGCGGTCGCGCAGCGGTTCGTTGCGCCAGGACAGGTGCGGGGCGAACAGCACGCGGTTGCGGTCCGCGTCGACCCACCCGGCGGCGCCGATGCCGACGGCGTGCACGTCGTGCCGGTCGGAGAGGTCCAGCACCAGCTCGACGATCGTGTCCTCGACGACCTGGGGGCTCTTGGACTTGTCCGGGGTCTCCGTGCGGAGCTTCTCCAGGATGTTGCCGTCGGCGTCCACGACACCCGCCATCACCTTCGTACCGCCGATGTCGATGCCGACGGTGGGGACGCGGGGCGCCGTCAGGTGCGAGCGGCGCTCGCGCGTGCCGACAGTACGCAGGACGGTGGCCCGCGCGGAGCCGCGGTGGGTGAAGTCGCGGTAAGTGCTCATCGGGCCGATTCTGCCTTAGCGCTCCGCTTGGTGCGGCGTGGGGGCGGGGAGTGCCGCCCCCTTGTTTTTCGGGTGCGGGTGCGTGGGGGCTTCTCGCGCGGTTCCCCGCGCCCCTGTGGAGCAAGGGTTGCGCCCCTTGCTCCACAGGGGCGCGGGGCGGAGACCCCTACGCCCTCACCAGCAGCTGGAAGTCGAACGAGTAGCGCGATGCCCGGTAGAAGTGGGTGCCGTATTCGACCGCTCGGCCCGTGTCGTCGAAGGTGGTGCGCTGCATGGTCAGGAGGGGCGCGCCCACGGGTTCGGTCAGGCGTTCGGCCTCCTCCGGTGTGGCCGTTCTCGCGCCGATCGTCTGGCGGGCGCTGTGCAGGGTGATGCCCGCGGAGCGCATCAGGCGGTAGAGGCCCGTGGACTCCAGCTGGGGCGAGTCGAGGTCCAGCAGGCCGGTGGGGATGTAGTTGCAGAGGGAGGCCATGGGTTCGCCGTGGGCCAGACGGAGTCGCTCGATGCGGTGGACTTCGCTGCCCTCGGCGACGGCGAGGGCGGCGGCGACGTCGGCGGAGGCGGGAACCGTGGTGTTGAGCAGGACCCGGGTGGCGGGGCGCTGGCCGGCGGCCTCCAGGTCGTCGTAGAGGCTGCTGAGTTCCAGGGGGCGCTTGACCTGGCTGTGGACGACCTGGGTGCCCACGCCGCGGCGGCGGACGAGGAGGCCCTTGTCGACGAGGGACTGGATGGCCTGGCGGACGGTCGGGCGGGACAGGCCGAGGCGGGCGGCCAGCTCGATCTCGTTGCCCAGCAGACTGCCCGGGGTCAGCTCGCCGTGCTCGATCGCGGCCTCCAGTTGCTGCGACAGCTGGAAGTAGAGCGGGACCGGGCTGCTGCGGTCGACGCTGAGCTGGAGCGACACGGTCGGATCCACTTCTGGTTTCGGCACGGGCCGAGCGTAGCCCCGGTGCAGGATGACGGGAAGCCGCGTCGTTCGGTTGTCCGGACAATCCATTGACACGGTGGCGGGTGCGCCCGCACTTTGTTTCTCATGCGCATCGGACTCATCGGAGCGGGTCGAATCGGGACGATTCACGCGACCACGCTCAGCCGTCACCGCGACGTCGGCTCCTTGATCATCACTGATGTCGACCGGGCTCGGGCCCATGATCTCGCGGACCGCCTGGGCGAGACGGCCGCACCGGGAGTGGACGAGATCTTCACCTGGGGCGTGGACGCCGTGGTCATCACGGCCGCGACCTCGGCCCACGGCGAACTGATCGGTCGGGCAGCACGCTCGGGCCTTCCGGTGTTCTGCGAGAAACCCATCGCCGTGGACATGCAGGGCACCTTAAACGCGCTCGCCGAGGTCGACGCCGCCGGAACCGTGCTGCAGATGGGCTTCCAGCGACGCTTCGACTCCGGCTACGTCACCGCCCGTGAGGCCGTGCGCTCGGGCCGGCTGGGGCGGTTGCACACCGTGCGGGCACTGAGCGCCGACCAGGCGCCGCCGCCGGCCGGTTACCTGTCGGTGTCCGGGGGCATCTTCCGGGACTGCATGATCCACGACCTGGACGCCGTGCGATGGGTGACGGGGCGCGAGGTCGCCACCGTGTACGCCACGGGGTCGGACGCCGGGAACCCGATGTTCCGGGAGGCGCATGCCTTCGACTGCGCCACCGCGGCGGCCGTGCTGACGCTGGAGGACGGCGCCCTCGTCACGGCGACGGCGACGCGGGTGAACGGGGCGGGCTACGACGTCCGGATGGAGCTGGCCGGGGAGCTGGACACCGTGGTGGTCGGGCTGGACGACCGTACGCCGGTCGCGTCCACCGAGCCGACCGGGCCGCCGCCCGCCGACAAGCCGTGGACCGGCTTTGTGGAGCGTTTCGCCGCCGCGTACGAGGCCGAGGTCGCCGCCTTCGTCGAGGTGGTGCGCGGTGAGCGGGCCAACCCCTGCGACGGCCGCGAGGCCCTGCAGGCGCTGCGTGTCGCCGAGGCCTGTGAGCTGTCCCGGCAGGAGCACCGGCCGGTGAACCTCGGCGAGATCCCGGGCGGCCGCGACTGAAGCGGTCGGCCCGCGGCGCGAGGAAGGGCCAGGCGGGGGAGCGTGGGGGTCCTGTCGTCGGAAGAGTGCGCGCGGGCGCCCTTCACACGAGCAGCCGTACCGCCGGGGCCTCGGTGTCGGTGGCCAGGATCTGGTCGCAGTCGCCGCAGCGCAGGTCCCACGGCCGGCTCACGTTGGTCTGGATGCTGGGCTTGCCCGATTCCCTGGTCTCGTGGCAGTAGTACCCGAGGTGCAGCCGCACCCAGGGGTGGCTGGTGGGTGCCGCGGAGCGGCGGCCGTCGCGGCCGTCCTCGAAGGGCGCCCACCAGAAGTCGACCACGATCCGGACCGCGAGCCGTTCGTCCCCGGTGGTGCTGTCGAACGCGGCGATACGGGCCGGCGCGTGATGACGGCCGAGGCCGCTGCGGGTGCCGGAGCACAGGGCCTTCTCGGCGCCGCGCTCGAAGAGTGTGGTGCGGCCGAGGCGCTCGCAGACGAAGCAGTCCAGGCTGAATTCGAGGGCGCGGCCCCAGTACAGCTGGTGGCTCTCCTTGCCGCCTGGCGGACGGGTGAGGGCCGCCGTGATCTCCGCGGTGCGCAGCATGGTCGGGTTCTCCTACGGGGCTCGGGGCGGCGTGCGCGGGCGGTGGGAGCGTAGTCACCAGCGGACCGGCAGGCTCCGTACGCCACGTATCAGCATCCCCGGCAGCCAGGCACCCGGCGGGCCGTCCAGGGCCAGGTCGGGGCAGCGGTCGAGAAGGGTGCGCAGGGCGACGCGTGCCTCCAGCCGGGCCAGGGGTGCGCCCAGGCAGTAGTGGATGCCGTGGCCGAAGGCGAGGTGGCCGCGGGTGTCGCGGTGGATGTCGAAACGGTCGGCGGCGGGACAGCGGCTTTCGTCGCGGTCGGCGGCGGCCAGGCCGACCAGCACGGAGTCGCCCGCCGCGATGGACGTACCGGCGATGGCGAGGGGTTCGGCGGCGAAGCGGAACGTGGCGTTCTCCACGGGGCCCTCATAGCGCAGGGTCTCCTCCACGACCGCGTCCACGAGGCTCGGGTCGGCCCGTACCTCGGCGAGTTGGCCGGGGTGGGTGAGCAGGGTGTGGACTGCGTTGGTGATGAGGTTGACCGTGGTCTCGTGGCCGGCGATGAGCAGGATGAAGGCCATGCCGCGCAGTTCGTCCGGCGACAGCCGGTCGCCGTCCTCGTCGGTCGTGCGGATCAGCGCGCTCAGCAGGTCGTCGGCGGGCGGCGAGCATCGCTTGTCCTCGATCAACTCGCCCAGGTAGGCGGCGAGTCGGACGAAGGCGTCGTACTCGCTCTCCGCGCTGGTGGGTGCCACCGTCTCCGTCGAGAGCTCACGGAAGGCGGCGCGGTCGAACTCGGGCACGCCGAGCAGTTCACAGATGACGGTGAGCGGCAGCGGATAGGCGAAGGACCCCACCAGGTCGGCGCGGCCGAGCGGCAGCATCGCGTCGAGCAGCGAGTCGGTGATCTGCTGGATCCTGGGCCGCAGTCGCTCGACTCGGCGGGCGGTGAACTCGCGGGCGACGAGCCTCCGCAGCCGGGTGTGCTGCGGAGGGTCGGAGACCAGCAGGTACTTGCCGATCAGCTCCTCGTCGAGGAAGGTGACCCCGATCTTCGAGGCGTCCTTCGACAGTCGGGGGTCGGCGAGCGCGGCCCGCGCCTCCTCGTACCCCACCACCAGCCAGGTCTCGTGGTGCGCGTCGGGCCCCGGCAGGCGGACCCGGTGCACCGGGCCGAGGGCGCGCAGCTCGGCGTACACGGGATACGGGTTCTCGGTGAACCGCGTTCCGTACTGCCCCAGATCGATCACATGCGTGTTCCTCATGAATCCCCCTCACCCGCACAACGCACGAGCCCCCGCGCGGGTGCCCGCGTCCGGCACCGGGTTCCCCTCCCGCCGGGCGACCGCCACCGGCGGGGAGCGCCGCTCCCGGCCGGCGCTGGTTCGAGCCGGTGAACCCTTCCGGTCACGGCACTAGGACCCGTCCTCCTCCAGCAACCCGGCGTCGTACGTCAACAGGGCGATCTGCACGCGGTTGTTGAGGTCGAGCTTGGCGAGGATGCGGGAGACATGGGTCTTCACGGTGGCGACGCTCATGAAGAGGTGGGCGGCGATCTCGGCGTTGGAGGCGCCCCGGCCGACCGCGACGGCGACCTCGCGTTCCCGGTCGTTGAGGGTGGCGACCCGGGATCGGGCGGTCGTGCGGCGGGCGTCGGGGGCGCTGCCCGCGGCGTGCTCCATCAGCTGGCGGGTGACGGCAGGTGACAGGACGGGGTCTCCGGCGGCGACCCGGCGCACCGCCGTCACGATCTCGGCGGGCGGGGTGTCCTTCAGGACGAACCCGGCGGCCCCGGCGCGCAAAGCCCGCAGCACCTGGTCGTCGGCGTGGAAGGTGGTCAGGACGACGACCTGGGGCGGGTCCGCGCGACGGCGCAGCCGCTCGGTGGCCGAGAGACCGTCGACGGTCGGCATCCGGATGTCCATGAGGACGACGTCCGGGCGCGTGCGGTCGACCAGGGCCTCCACCTCGGCGCCGTCGGCCGCCTCCCCCACGATCTCGATGTCGTCCGCGCCGCCCAGCATGAAGGAGAGCCCGGCGCGGACGAGGGGGTCGTCGTCGACGAGGAGCAGTCGGATCGCGGTCATCGGCCCACCGTTCGGATGTCGGTCATGGCCCCTACCGTAATGACGGCGTGTCACGGACCGCCGCCTTCCGCCGGGCCGACCCGTTAGTGTCGGCCGGTACGGCATTCAACTGACGGAGGTTTTGGGTGCGTTACCGACTCCTGGGCCGGACCGGGCTCCGTGTCTCCGAGCTGTTCCTCGGCGCCATGACGTTCGGTGAGCAGGGTGGGGTGGGGGCGCCCCGGGCGGAGTGCGCGCGCATCCTCGACGCGTACGCGGAGGCCGGCGGCAATGTGATCGACACAGCCGTCAACTACCGGGGCGGCGAGAGCGAGCGCATCGTCGGTGAGCTGCTCAAGGGGCAACGTGACCGGTTCGTGCTGTCCACCAAGTACACCGTCTCGCGCGACGGCACCGACCCCAACGCCGCGGGCAACCACCGCAAGAACCTGGCCCTGTCGCTGGAGACCAGTCTGCGGCGCCTGGAGACCGACTACATCGACCTGTACTGGGTGCACATCTGGGACCGGAACACGCCGGTCGAGGAGACGATGCGCGCGCTGGACGACGCCGTACGGTCCGGGAAGGTGCTGTACGTCGGGATCTCGGACGCCCCGGCGTGGGTGGTGGCGCGGGCCAACACCCTTGCCGAATGGCGGGGTTGGTCCTCACTGTCGGCGCTCCAGGTGCCGTACAGCCTGCTGAACCGGGACATCGAGCGTGAGCTGCTGCCGATGGCGGAGGCGTTCGGGATGTCGGTGGCGGCCTGGAGTCCGCTGCAGAACGGCATCCTGTCCGGTAAGTACACCCGTGCGGGCGGGCCGGCGCCGGGCACGGCGACCCGGCTGTCCGCGGAGACGATCGGGCGGCGCGAGCACGCGGTCGCGCAGGCCGTGCAGTCCGCCGCGGACGAACTCGGCGCCACGCCCGCGCAGGTCGCCATCGCCTGGACCATGGCCCGCTCCCCCGCCGTCCACCCCATCCTGGGTGCCCGCCGGGCCGAACAGCTCACCGACAACCTGGGCGCGGCCCGGCTCGTGCTGCCGGAAGAGGTGCTGGCCCGGCTGGAGGACACGACCAGCTTCCGCGTCGGCTTCCCCGGCGACTTCATCGACGAGGCGTCGGCGTGGGTGTACGGCTCGGCGGGGCAGCGGGTGGTGCCCCGCCGTGGGTGAGGCGCGCCTGGCACCTCAGGGGTGCGGGTGGGTGGGTCGGCTGCGGGCGGGTGGGGGCTTGTCGCGCAGTTCCCCGCGCCCCTGAAAGGCGACCGTGGTCGCGCCCCGTGCCTTTCCTGAAGGGTGGGCGCAGGCCCGACCCTTCGGGGGCGCAGGGAACTGCGGGAGAAACCACGCACCACCGCAGACGCCAACGAACGGCGCACCCGCCCCCGAGCCATCAGGCGTCCCGCAGTCTCACCCCGTACCGGATTCGCAGCCGGCGGATCTCCCACCACGCCACGGCCGTCACCGACACGGGCCCGCCGACGAAAGCGGCCAACCGCACCACCGGCGGTCCGGGCGGCAGCCCGCCCATGGCCGGCCCGATCGCCGCGAGCTCCCACACGCCGCGCACGCCCGTTCTCATTCCCAGGGCAGCCAGGCCCGCACCTGGAAGCCGCCGTCCGCCCCGGGGCCGTGCTCCAGGCGGCCACCGGCGAGGGTCGCCCGCTCGGTCAGGCCGATGAGCCCCTGCCCGGAGCCGGGGACGGGCGGGACCTCCCTTGGCGGCGGGGTGTTGCTCACGCGGACGGTGAGTCCGTCGCGCGGGGCGCCCGAGACCGTGACGGTGACCTCGGCGCCGGGAGCGTACTTGCGGGCGTTGGTCAGGCACTCCTGGGCGATGCGGTACGCGGTGCGGCCCACGGAGGCGGGGACGGCGGCGGGGTCGGTGACGTGGTTGTCGAGGACGACCTTCATGCCGGCCACGCGGGACTCGGCGACGAGGCCGTCCAGCGCGGCGAACGTCGGCTGGGGGCGCCCGGCGTCGTCGGCGTCGCCCGCGCGCAGGACGCCGATGATCTGCCGCAGGTCCTGGAGCGCCTCGTGAGCGCTCTCCCGGATGACACCCGCCGCGCGGACGATCTCCGCGCGCGGCGCGTCGGGCCGGAACTCCAGGGCGCCCGCGTGCACGCTGAGCAGGGACAGCCGGTGGGCGAGGACGTCGTGCATCTCCCGGGCGATGGCCTCGCGGGCCAGTCGCTGTGCCTGTTCGGCCCGTAGCGCCGCCTCCGTCTCGGCCCGCCGGGCGCGGTCCCGGAAGCTCAGGACGAGCTGTCGCTTGGAGCGCACGAACATGCCCCAGCCGACGGTGGCGGCGGTGAGCACGGCGGAGAGGAGGACCGCCCAGGGATAGATGATGTCGGGGTCGGGGCGCAGCCAGTAGAAGAGCGGGTTCAGCACGAGGGAGACGCCGCCCACCCAGGCCACGTACCGGAAGGGCCGGTGGACGGTGAGCGTGAACAGGGCGACCAGGCCGGCTCCGCCCGCGGTGGCGGACATGAAGCAGACCGGGACCATGGCCGCGGCGAGCCCCGTCGGCCAGCGCCTGCGCAGCCAGACCGCGGCGCAGGCGAGCGCGCCGAGCACCTGGTCGAGGGCGGCGTACGCCTCGGGGAGGTCCACCTCCTGGTTCACCGTGTCCAGGCCGAGGAGCCCGATGCCCACCGCGAACAGGAAGCAGGTGAAGTCGACCACCCAGTCGCGCGCGGTGCGCCGGGGTCGCCGCTCCGGCCGCCCGGTGGCGGGAAACCGGCCGGGGTCGGGCGCGGGGTCGAGGACGGCTGACGGAAACAGCCAGCGCCGCCCGGGGAAGGCCGGTGGTTCCGGCACCGGTTTGTCACCACTCACAGTCGACAAATCTACGCAGAGTCGCCCCCTGCCGGTCCCTGATGCCGAAGATCGCGACCAAAGTCGCGTCCTCGTCGACTTTCGGTGGTCCGCCGCCGCGCGGATCGGTACCGCGGTCGAACGGGTCGCGCCCCGCGGCCGATGAGCGCGAGGGGCCATCGGGCCGAGGATCCCTCCCATGAAGCAGTTGTTGGAGTTTCTCGGGTTTCTCGCCCTGCTGCAGGGCTCGGGCGGTCTGGTCTACGAACTCACCGGCAAGCTGCGGTGGGGGGTGACCCAGCGGTGGGGCGTCCTTGACGGCTACGAGATCTATGTGAGCATCGCGCTGATCGTGCTGGGGCTCGCGCTGTTCGCGGCGGCCGACAGCCGGAAGGTCAAGTGACGGGCCCGCCGGGCCGTCCGTCCCGTGGGGGGAGGACGGACGGCCCGGCGGGTGTCCCGGCGGCGGTCAGCAGTCGTGGTCGATCAGGTCGAAGGACGCGTAGTGGTCGGCGGTGTAGTAGTCCTCCTGACTCTGCTGACCGGTGACGATGCGGCGGGCGCCGCGGGTGGAGGAGCCGGGGGTCTTCACCGTGTACTCGTGGTAGTAGCCGCCGGAGCGCGAGGGCAGGATGCGCTCCCGGTTCTGGAAGACGCTCCCGTCCTGCGCGTAGGGGAACGGGCCTCCCCGTTCGATGAGGTTCAGCGTGGTGTACGCCTGCGACGGCAGGTCGCTGTGGCAGATGCTGCCGACCGCGGCGGCCGAGGTGTCCGCGGCGTTGGCGGTGACGGTGCCGCCCATGAGGAGGGCGGACATCAGGGCGGCCGCGGCGCCGACACGCGTGGCGCGCGCTGTGCGTGGGGGGAATCTCATGGCCTCATGATGACGCGCGTAGACGATGGCATGTCAATGACAAGTTGGATGATTTTCCGGGCACGTCCGGTAAGTTTTCCGGGAGTTAACCGGAGTTCACGGACGGCCCGGCCTCTTCACATACGACGTCCGTCAGGCGTCCTCGGGCAGGGCGAAACTGCCGTAGGTGGGACGCCCCGCCCACTCGTACGTCTGGATGGAGACACCCTTGCCGGTGATCCGGCCCCCCGCGTGCCGGAAGGCCGTGGGCAGGGCTCCCTCGCGGAACAGCCGCAGGCCGGAGCCGAGCACCACCGGGAAGGTCAGCAGGTGCAGGGTGTCGACGAGGTCGAGGGCGAGCAGGGAGCCGACCAGCGCGCCGCTGCCGTGCACCTGGAGTTCGCCGTCGGTGCGCTGCTTGAGGGCGGTGACCTGCTCGGCGAGGTCGCCGCGGACGACCGTCGTGCCGGACCACGCGGGGTCGGTGAGGGTCGCGGAGGGGACGTACTTGGGCAGCGTGTTGAGCTTGCCGGCGACCGGGTCGGCCGGGTCGGTCACCTTCGGCCAGTACGAGGCGAAGATGTCGTACGTGCGGCGGCCCAGGAGGAACGCGCCGACCCTGCCGAAGCTCTCGTCGACGAACTTCCCGAAGTCGTCGTCGGCGTACGGAAAGCTCCAGCCGCCGTGCTCGAAGCCGCCGCGGGTGTCCTCCTCGGGGCCGCCGGGAGCCTGGTAGACGCCGTCGAGGGTGACGAAGACGGTCGAGACGAGCTTGCCCATGGCGATCGCCTGCTTCCTGGTGCGGGGTCTGTTGTCATCACCTCAGACCCCGCGGAGCCCCGCAACTCATCGGTGCGGCCAGGATTCGGTTCTCAGGCGCCGAGTTCCTGGAAGCGCGCCGCCAGCCTCGTCCTGCCCTCCTCGGTCAGGGAGCCGTGGAGGCGGAGACGGGAGATGCCGCCGTCCGGGTAGATGTCGATCCGGGCGTGGGTGGCCACCGCGGGCCCGGGGAGGACGAAGCGGTGGTTGGTGTCGGGCTGGAGGCGGGTGCGCGGGAGGATCTCCGTCCAGGTGCCGTCCTCGCCGTCCCGCACCGAGACACTGGCCCAGCCCGCCGCGTTGCCCTTCAGACAGGCCGTGTCGATCTCCAGGGCCCGGATCTCGGACTGCGCGGCCAGACGGTAGCGGATCCAGTCGTTGCCCTGGTCACGGCGGCGACGGGTCTCCCAGCACTCGTGCATGACCCGGGCGCGGCCGGGCTGGATGGTGTTGGTGGCCGGTGAGTAGAAGAGGTTGGAGGCGTCCTCCGCCTGGCCGCCGTTCTCCAGCGCGACCACGTCGAAGGTGCCGAGGACGTCCAGCCACGCGGGGTCGGGGACGACCTCGCCGTACACCCGCAGACGGGCGATGCCGCCGTCGGGGTGCTGGTTGACGCGCAGGTGGGTGAAGCGCTGTTCGACGGAGACGGAGAAACCGTTCGCCGCGTGGCCGCCGACCGGGGTGCGCGGCACGAGCGTCGTCCACTTGACGTCGGCGGCGAGGAGGTCCTCGGGTGACGGGGTGCCCGGCACCGAGGTGGCCTCGACCGACACCGCCTGCGGGTAGTTGCCGCGGAAGTGGGCGGTGTCGACGACGACGCCCCGGACGACGCCGGGCGCGCCCAGGCGGACCAGCGCCCAGTCGTGGTCCTCGGCCGTCGGCCAGGGGTGGTCGGCCGAGGCGCCCCGGCGGCGCCGGGTCTCCCAGCCGTCCATGATCTTTCCCTTGTGCCCGAAGTGCTCCGGGTCGAACTCGGCCCGCTCCGGCAGCAGCAGGTTCTCCCGCTGGGCGAAGAACTCGTCGTTGGCGGCGATGACACCCGCGCCCAGCCTGCGGTCGGCGAGGTCGGCGTAATGGGTGAAGGGGAAGTCCGCGGTGCGGTAGTCCCCGTACGGGTCACCGCCGCCATACGGGTTCGCGTCGCCGGTGAAGTGCACGATCGCCGTCACGATGATCAGGTCTGCCTCTCGGTTGCGGGCCGCCGCGGGTGCGCGGGTGGATCAGGGGGTGCGGGTGAGGAGCCGTCCCTTCGGTGCGGTGAACTCGCCGTCCGTGACGATGCGTTCACCGCGGAGCCAGGTGGACCTGACGACGCCGTACAGCGTCCTGCCGGCGTACGCCGTCACCCGGTTGCGGTGCTGGAGGGCCGCCGGGTCGACGGTGAACGTCTCGTCGGGGGCGAGCACGGCGAAGTCGGCGTCGCGGCCGACCTCGATGGCGCCCTTGTGGTCGAGGCCGACGAGACCGGCCGTGCGGCTCGACATCCAGCGGACCACGTCCTCCAGTGAGTGGCCGCGTCCGCGGGCCTCCGTCCAGACCGCGGCGAGGCTCAACTGCAGGCCCGAGATGCCACCCCAGGCGGTGGCGAAGTCGTCGGTCTTCAGATCCGCCGTGGACGGGGAGTGGTCGGTGACCACGCAGTCGATCGTGCCGTCGGCGAGCGCCTGCCAGAGCAGGTCCTGGTTGGCGGACTCCCGGATCGGCGGGCAGCACTTGAACTCGCTCGCCCCGTCCGGGACCTCCTCGGCGGTCAGCGTGAGGTAGTGCGGGCAGGTCTCCACGGTGATCCTCACCCCCTCGGCCTTCGCGGCGGCGATCAGCGGCAGCGCGTCACTGGAGGACAGATGGAGCACGTGTACCCGGGCGTCGAGCCGTCGGGCCTGGTCGATGAGGGCCGCGATGGCGCTGTCCTCGGCGTCGCGCGGCCGGGAGGCGAGGAAGTCGGCGTACCGGGGGCCGCCGCGCTGGGGGGCGGCGTCGAGGTGGTGCGGGTCCTCGGCGTGCACGATGAGCAGCCCGCCGAAGCCCGCGATCTCGGCCAGGGAGCGGGCGAGCCGCTCCTGGTCGAGGTGCGGGAACTCGTCGACGCCGGACGGGGACAGGAACGCCTTGAAGCCGAAGACCCCGGCGTCGTGCAGCGGGCGCAGGTCCTTGACGTTGTCGGGCAGTGCGCCGCCCCAGAAGCCGACGTCGATGTGCGCCTTGTCGGCGGCGACCTCCTGTTTCGTACGGAGGTGGTCGACCGTCGTGGTCGGCGGGAGGGAGTTGAGGGGCATGTCGACGAGGGTGGTGATGCCACCGGCCGCCGCGGCGCGCGTAGCGGTCCAGAAGCCCTCCCAGTGGGTGCGTCCGGGATCGTTGACGTGCACATGGGTGTCCACCAGACCGGGCAGCAGGACGTCGTCCCCGAGGTCCTCCAGTCGGGCTCCGGGGGGCAGCGCGGCGTCGTACGGGAGAACGGCCGTGATCCGGCCGTCCGCGACCGTGACCGCGGCGGGGCGCGATCCCTCGGGTGTGATGACCCGCGTCGAGCGCAGCACCAGTTCAGCGTCGGACACCCGGACCCCTCTCGTCCTGCCGTCGTTCACTTCCGCCGCCACGGGATTTACTTCCGCGTAACGGAATTCAACGTTCTGTTGAAGGAGTCTTCACTCCCGGTCGGACCCCGTCAAGGGCGACCCCTTCCACCCTGCTCCCCCATCCCAACTTCTGGACATTTTCGTCACTCGGAATAAGAATTCCATCAGGCAGAACATAATGACGCACACACGGGCAGTCAACGAACTGCCCGGTAGGCTGCGTCTCCGCCTGCCTTCGTGAAAGGACCCGCGCCCGTGCCGACGTCCAGCGCCAGCACCACCGACTCCGCCAAGTCGTCCTCGTCCAGCGGCGGCGTCCAGTCCCTCGAGCGCGCTTTCGATCTGCTGGAGCGGATGGCGGACGCCGGCGGCGAGGTCGGCCTCAGCGAGCTCTCCGCGAGCAGCGGGCTGCCGCTGCCCACGATCCACCGTCTGATGCGCACCCTGGTGGTCTGCGGCTACGTACGCCAGCAGCCCAACCGGCGCTACGCCCTCGGCCCGCGCCTGATCCGTCTCGGCGAGTCCGCGTCCCGGCTTCTGGGCACCTGGGCGCGCCCCTATCTCGCGCGACTGGTCGAGGAGACGGGCGAGACGGCGAACATGGCACTGCTCGACGGCGACGAGATCGTGTACGTCGCGCAGGTGCCGTCCAAGCACTCCATGCGGATGTTCACTGAGGTCGGCCGCCGCGTGCTTCCCCACTCCACGGGCGTCGGCAAGGCCCTGCTCGCCGAGTTGCCGGCCGACGAGGTCCGGGCCCTGCTGGCCCGTACGGGGATGCCGGCCGCCACGGAGAAGACGATCACGACGCCCGACGGCTTTCTCGCCGCGCTCGACGACGTGCGCGAGCTGGGCTACGCCGTCGACGACAACGAACAGGAGATCGGCGTCCGCTGCCTCGCCGTCTCCGTCCCCAACTCCCCCACCGCCGCGGCCATCTCCATCTCCGGGCCCGCGGGCCGCGTCACGGAGACGGCGACGGAACGCATCGTGCCGGTGCTGCAGCAGGTGGCCTCGGAGTTGTCGGAGGCGCTCGCCAGCACGGGTGGCTGAGGGCCTGGTGCGCTGCCGGCTCGGGGGTGCGGATGCTTCGGCGGCTGCGGGCGGGCGTTGTCGGCGCAGTTCCCCGCGGAACCACAACGCACCGGTACCCGCCGCACACCAGGCGCACCCGAGCTGTCAGGCGCCCCGAAGGACCCCCCGCGTCACCGGCCCGGCGGTTCCCCGAACAGGTCCACCGCCGTCCGTACCTCCGCCACCCCTCTCGCAAGCGCGCTGACCGAACCGATCGCCCCCGCGATCAGCAGCAGGGACCGCCGCAGGCGCGGGACCTCGGGGACGCCGCTCACGATCATCGCCGCCAGCGCGGCCAACTCGTCCTCCGCGATCCCCCGGTCCGGGAACTCGGCGGGATGCGCGGCGAGTTCACGACGCAACCGGGACACGGCGGACCGCAGCTCCGCCACCCTCGCATCCTCGCCACTGCCGGTCACCGGCATCTGCCCCAGGCTCCGCAACCCAGCTCTCCCCCCTCACTCGCACCGGCCGCACCCCGTAGCACGACCGGCCGCTCCCACGCGTAGGCCGTCCGCCGGGAGTGGCGCGGGACAGTAAACGCCAACGGTGTGGCCGGCGCCACACCGGGGACCGAAATTCAGCCCCAAGGATTCCTCACCGGACGAACGACCTCAACGCCCCGTTCGCGGGCGCATCCACACCCGTTCAGGTATGCAGGGCACATGACATACGACCACCGGAAAAGCGCAGACCGAGGCGACCGGAAGACCGCAGGCCGAGGCGGCCACACGCCCCGCATCGCCGCGCTGCTCCTCGCCGCGGGCGGCGGCAGGCGCCTCGGCGGTCGCCCCAAAGCGCTGCTCCCCCACCGCGGGCGCCCTCTGGTCGAACACGCGGTCGCGGTACTGCGGGCGGCCGGCTGCTCGCGGATCCACGTCGTCCTCGGGGCAGAGGCGTCGACCGTACGCGCCCGGGCCGAACTGCCCGGCTGCGTCCTGGTGGACAACCCGCACTGGGCCGACGGCATGGGTTCGTCCCTGCGGGCCGGACTCGAGTCGCTGGCCGGGACGGGCACCGAGGCGGCGCTGGTCTCGCTCGTGGACCAACCGGGCATCGGGCCTCAGGCCGTGGCCCGGGTGCTCGCCGCGTACGAGTCCGCCGGAGCGGGCAGGGCACTCGTGGCCGCCGCCTACGCGGGGGAACGCGGCCACCCCGTCCTCTTCGGAGCCGAGCACTGGGCCGGCGTCGCGGCGACCGCCACCGGCGACCGAGGGGCACGGGCCTACCTGAAGGCGCACGCCGAGGAGATCACTCTCGTCGAGTGCGGAGACGTGGCACGACCGTACGACATCGACACCGAGGCCGACCTCTCCCATCTCGAATGAGCGGTGCCGAGCGGAGTGGCACCCCGCGCCGCCTTGCCTCGACCCGGAGAATCTCGACATCAACAAAACATTGAACTTCCACCATGAGGAAACTACTATCCACTCTTCAGAAGCGTCCCTGGAGTCCGAGGGCGCTTCCCAGCCCCACCCGGGTCGACTGACACCCGGTGCCACGCCCGCTGAAGGAAGTGACAGCTCATGTCCGCACCAGCGCCGTCCCCGCTGGCCATCGTCGACGCCGAGCCCCTGCCCCGCCAGGACGAGATCCTCACCGACGCGGCCCTCGCCTTCGTGGCCGAGCTGCACCGGCAGTTCACGCCCCGGCGTGACGAGTTGCTCGCCCGCCGCGCCGAGCGCCGCGCGGAGATCGCCCGCACCTCCACGCTCGACTTCCTCCCGGAAACGGCCGCGATCCGCGCCGACGACTCCTGGAAGGTGGCCCCGTCGCCCGCCGCCCTGGAGGACCGCCGAGTCGAGATCACCGGCCCCACCGACCGCAAGATGACCATCAACGCGCTCAACTCGGGCGCCCGGGTGTGGCTCGCGGACTTCGAGGACGCCTCCGCCCCGACCTGGGAGAACGTCGTCCTCGGCCAGGTGAACATGGCCGACGCTTACACCCGGAACATCGACTTCACCGACGAGCGCACCGGCAAGTCGTACGCGCTGCGCCCGAGCGAGGAACTGGCGACCGTCGTCATGCGCCCGCGCGGCTGGCATCTGAACGAGCGCCACCTCGTCGACGCCGACGGCACCCCCGTGCCGGGCGCCCTCGTCGACTTCGGCCTGTACTTCTTCCACAACGCCCAGCGGCTGCTCGACCTCGGCAAGGGCCCCTACTTCTACCTCCCGAAGACGGAGTCGCACCTGGAGGCCCGCCTCTGGAACGACGTGTTCGTCTTCGCGCAGGAGTACGTCGGCATCCCGCAGGGCACGATCCGCGCCACCGTGCTCATCGAGACGATCACAGCCGCGTACGAGATGGAGGAGATCCTCTACGAACTCCGCGACCACGCTTCCGGGTTGAACGCGGGCCGCTGGGACTATCTGTTCTCCATCGTGAAGAACTTCCGTGACGCCGGCGCCAGGTTCGTCCTCCCGGACCGCAACGCGGTGACGATGACGGCCCCGTTCATGCGGGCGTACACCGAACTCCTCGTCCGCACCTGCCACAAGCGCGGCGCGCACGCGATCGGCGGCATGGCGGCGTTCATCCCGTCCCGCAGGGACCCCGAGGTCAACAAGGTCGCCTTCGAGAAGGTCCGCGCCGACAAGGACCGCGAGGCGAACGACGGCTTCGACGGCTCCTGGGTGGCCCACCCCGACCTCGTGCCGATCGCCATGGAGTCCTTCGACAAGGTCCTCGGCGACAAGCCGAACCAGAAGGACCGGCTGCGCGAGGACGTCCACGTCGAGGCCGCCGACCTGATCGCGGTCGACTCGCTCGACGCCAGGCCCACCTACGACGGGCTGGTCAACGCCGTCCAGGTCGGCATCCGCTACATCGAGGCATGGCTGCGCGGCCTCGGCGCCGTGGCCATCTTCAACCTCATGGAGGACGCGGCGACCGCGGAGATCTCGCGTTCGCAGATCTGGCAGTGGATCAACGCGGGCGTCGAGTTCGAGAACGGCGAGAAGGCCACGCCCGAGCTGGCCCGCAAGGTCGCCGCCGAGGAACTGGCCGCCGTCCGCGAGGAGATCGGCGAGGAGGCCTTCACCGCCGGCCACTGGCAGCAGGCCCACGACCTGCTCCTCCAGGTCGCCCTCGACGAGGACTACGCGGACTTCCTGACGCTGCCGGCGTACGAGCGGCTGCGCGGCTGAGCCCGACAGGCCTCACCGTTCCGAGTGGCCCAGGGACTTCCCCGGGGCCACTCGGTCGCGTACGAGCTTCTTCACCGCCGTCGGCTCGGGGAAGCCCTGCTCCCGGCGGTCCCAGACGACCTCGTCGTTGACCCGGACGACGAAGACCCCTCCGGTGCCCGGTTTGAGGGACAGCTCAGTGAGTTCGGCCTCGAACGTGGTGAGCAGTTCCTGGGCGAGCCAGGCGGCGCGGGGCAGCCAGCGGCACTGGGTGCAGTACTCGATCTGCACGGTCTGGGTCATCCGAGGTGCACCGACCAATCCTGTTCCGCCGCCGGTTTCCCGTGCAGGTCGGGGACCCGCTTGAGCCAGTCCGGGCGGCCTCGCTGTGTCCTCGCCGCGCGGAGCGCCTCCTCGGCGGCGAGTTCCTCCCGGGAGGGGAAGTCGGTGGGCAGCCAGGACGCGGAGGTCCGCACCCGCGCGTGGAGGTAGTCGACGTACGCGGTGCGCGCCTCGTCGGGCGTCGCGAACCCGTCCTCGGCGGCCAGCCACGCGTCGGGGACCTCCGCCAGGATCCGCCGCAGCAGTTCCTCGGTGACCTTCGGCGCCAGCTCGGCGTCGGCCGCGCGGACGTCCGGTGCGTAGTGGCCGAGGGCGTGGTGCCGGAAGTCGTACGCCTTCGCGGGGTCCGAGGCGTCCCAGCGGTGGTGGAAGACGAGGGCGGCGCCGTGGTCGATGAGCCACAGCCGCGGGGGCACCGTCCCGAGGGTGGGCCAGACCATCAGGTTCGAGCTGTGGACCGTACGGTCGACGTTGACGGTGAGGGCGTCGAGCCAGACGATCCTGCCCGCCTGGGCCGGGTCCACGGGGAACGTCCTGGCGACCTCCGGGGTGAAGTCCTTCGCACCGGGCAGGAAGTCCATGCCGAGATTGAGCCCCGCGCTCGCGCCGTGCAGCTCCCGCACCTCCTGGTGGGGCTCGTCGTCGGCGATCGCCGGGTCGAAGTGGACGAGGACCAGCTCGGGGAACCGCAGCCCGAGCGCACGCGCCAGCTCCCCCACGATCACCTCGGCGACCAGCGCCTTTCGGCCCTGCGCGGAACCGGTGAACTTCACGACATAGGTGCCCAGGTCGTCGGCCTCGACGACACCGGGGACGGAGCCGCCGGACCGCAGGGGCTCGATGTAGCGGGTGGCACTGACCTCTCTCAGCATCTTCAAAGGCCCCACAGCTCGACAGCCTTACATGTCACGGCAAGCTCCAAAGCGGTGCAATCCGGGAAAAATCCCCGCTCAGCCCTGGGGAGAATCCGGGGAGTCACGGCTGACATGCTCGTCTCCCGTTCTTCCCAGCAGTCCGTCAATGGCGGTGCGCCCCCTGCTTCCGTCCTCCGGCATGAAGTGAGCATAGTAACCAAGCGTGACAGCCGGGGAGGAGTGCCCGAGCCATCGGGCCGGCGTCACCACGGACTCCCCCGCCACCGGCATGATCGAGGCGTAGGTGTTGCCGGTGACCACGATGACGTCGCCCTCCGGATGACCGAGTCGTGGCGTACGAGAAATGGGCGTGGTGGGCGTACGGCGATCGGTGCGCGTACAGCAGGCGAGAGGTGGTCGCGAACCGGTGGCTCAGACCGCGTGACGTCGCAGCTCGAGTGCCCTGTCGTACGGCGCGCCCCGGAGGGGGTCACCGGCATCGCCGTGAGCGTCCGGCTGTCCCGTGCCGCTGGGCGGCGCATCGGTTCCCCTCCCGCGGACCTGCACGGCCGCGGTGCGACCGTCCCAGGCCGTGACCTCGGCCTGACCGCATCCCGAATCCACCGGCCAGAGGCGGGTGGGCCCGACGGAGTCAACCCGGGACGGCCCGGGTTCACCGGGCATCAGGTGGCGCAGTAGCCGCACGCACCAGCGCGTCAGCCGCCAGGCGAACAACAGCGCCGTGGGCAGGAACGCCAGGCTGGTCAGGGCCTGCGCAGCGCGCGGCGGGGCGAGGCTGTCCAGCAGCACGGTGGCACCGAGGCTGACGAACCAGGCGAAAGCAGTCAGCAGGGAGACCGCGACGGCCACCGGGACCCGTCCCATCCCCCAGGCGTGCAAGTCGGCGTCCGCGTCGAAGGTGTCCGCCCTGGCAACGCCCAACCCGACCAGCAACCAGAAGCAGACAACGACCCCGAAGGCGGCGGTGAACAGGATGGTGGGAAAGCCGGCGGCGGCCATGAGAAACGTCCGCATCCCCGCTCCCTCCAACCGGCGTCTCCGCACCGCTCCCCTCCGGTTCCGGTGCGGAGACCTGCCGGTATCCGGCACCGGAACCGATCCGCGGTGCTCCCCGCAGCTATGATGGCCGCGGATCCACATCAGCGCATTGCCGGATTCCGGCAGCATTCATGAACGACTGCATGCCGGGCACCGCCAACAAGTCGTCACCGGCGTGTCACGAAAACGGGGGCAGCGTGACAGGCCGAGGGATTCCCGAGCAGTACCTGGACGGCTACGACCGGATCCTGGCCGACGTCTCGGCCACCGGGCGCCGGCTCACCCGCGACGAGATCGAGTTCCGGCGCACACTTGGCGAGCAGGCCGCAGAGGCGGGACACGGGCTGCGCGCCCTCGTAAGCGCCCATTTGGCAGCCACCCGAGCCGCCTGGCCCAGCACCCCCGGCTCGTACGACAGCGTGCTCGCCGCCGTGCAACAGGTCATGGACGCCTTCGCCGAGGGCCACGAACGAGCCCAGCGCCTGGCCGTACGTCAGGAGGAAGCCGCCCGCCGCGAGTTCATCGACGACCTCCTGTACGGCCGCAGCGACCTGGGCCGCCTCGCCGAACGCGCCGAACGCTTCGGCCTGCGCCTGTCCCACGCGCACGCCGTCGCCGTCGCCCAGGGCAGGACCGCCTACGACGAGGGCGGCGCCGTGCCGCGCCAGGTGGAGGAGTCCCTCATCGCCCGCTTCGGCAACCGCAGCATCCTGCTCACCACCAAGGACGGCCGGATGCTGTGCATCGCTCCCGGCGATCAGGAGGAGGTCCTCACCCACTTCGCCAAGCAGGCGTACGCGGCCACCGACGGTGCCCGCGTCGCGATCGGCCGCGCCCAGCCCGGGCCCGGCGGAGTCGTCCAGTCGTACGAGGAAGCGCTCAACACCCTCGAACTCGCCGAGCGGCTCACCCTGGAGGATCCGGTGCTGCGCGCCGCCGACCTGCTCGTCTACCCCGTCCTCGCCCGTGACCGCCAGGCCATGGCCGACCTCGTTCTGAGCGCCCTCGAGCCCCTCACCACGGCCCGCGGGGGCGCCCAGCCACTCCTCGACACCCTCACCGCATACTTCGACTGCGGCTGTGTCGCCGCCGAGGCCGCCCGACGCCTGAACCTCAGCGTGCGGGCCCTGACCTACCGCCTCGAACGCATCCACAAGCTCACCGGAGCCAACCCCGCCGCCCCCGCCCACCGCTACATGCTCCAGACCGCCGTCATCGGTGCCCGCCTGCTGGACTGGCCCGCGAAGCCCCTCTGACCACGGAGCCCGTGGAGATCCGCGCTGCGGCGCCCCGTCCCTGCCGAGGGCGCCGTATGAAGGCGGTGCCGTCCCGGGCGCCGGCGGGCGTTTCTCCTCGTGCTCCGGCCTCACCTCACCGAGACCCGTACGCGCCTCGACGACAGCCGATCCATGACGCTCGCGCGGTCCCGTCCGAGCCACCCCGTGAAGTAGCGGCACGAGGGCTCACACTGCGGAAACGGCACCGCGGTCTCCCGGATCATCGCCGCGAAGAACGCCTTCCCGCGCCGGGCCTGCGAGGTCGTGGTCCGCCGGTGGCCCGGATGACGCTCGATCACGTGGTGGATCAGCTCACGTCCCAGCCCCTGCCGTTGCCGGCAGTCGTCGAGCCACACATCCGTGATCCGGCCCGTTCGGCATTCGGAACAGGCCCGGAACCGCAGCCGCCCGACAACGCCGCCACGGCGAACGCCGCGCTGATCGAGGCCCAGGCCGGCTTGGGGATCGTGCAGTTCGGGGGCAAGGGCCTGCTCGCCTCCGTCGAGGGCCTGCGCTTCGTCGTGCCCGTCCGCACCCTCGACGCCGCCCCCAGCCCCAAGCCTCACAGCTGGCCGGAGGGTGCTGATCGGTTCGGGTGGCTGAAGTGTTCACCAATCCGCGCGGTACGGTGCCGCGGCGGGCGCTGCGCGGCGAGGATGACGAGTCATGACGATCACGTTCCGGCTTCCCGCCGACGGCGCGGAGCGGGTGGGGTTCGCCTACTCGCCGGCGATGGAAGCCGTACTGAGTCTCCATGTGCTGGTGGAGCCCAAGCACCACCCCGTCCAGCACGGCTGGGTGCGTGCGATGCGCAGGCTGTCCCCGGCACTGAAGCGGGAGATCGAGGCGTTCTCCTACGCGGTGCGCTCGTACTTTCCCGAGTTCCTCTTTCCGCAGCCGACAGGCGGGCTGCCCGACTTCGCGGGTGAACTGGCCGGCCTGCGCGCAGCCGATCCCGACCTGGTCCGTCTGGAGTTCGCCGTCCCGCTGCTCACCCCGTGGCCGGGCGACGCCCCAGGCAGGCATCCGAACGTTCTGGACGAACCGGACGTACGCCGCCTGCTGCGCGAGCGTGCCGCTCGGGAAAGCGACGAGGCGATGGCTGCGATGCTCCTCGACGACCCCCGCGCGCTGCTCGAACGGTTCCTCAGCATGCTGGAGCACTACTGGCGGGAGGCGTTCGAGGAGGAATGGGCGCGGCTCGAACCCGAACTGGCCGCCGGGGTGAGCGAGGCCGGGCACCAGATCGAGCAGCGCGGACTGTACGGGATGCTCCGCGGCCTGTGGCCGGAGGTACGCAGCGATCCGCAGACCGAGAGCTTCTGGCTGGAGCGACCTCACGACCACGAGGTCGCCATCGGCCCGCAGGACACACTCGTACTCGCCCCCAGCGCTTACGTGTGGCCGCACGTACGCGTCAACTGCGACAGTCCGTGGCCCCTCGGACTCGTCTTCCCCATCTCCTCGATCGCCCGGGAAGCCCGCCCGAGGATTCCGCCGACCAGGCTCGTCGGCACGCTCCGGGCGCTCGCCGACGACACCCGGCTGCGCGCCCTGCGGCTGATCGCCGAACACCCGCGCAGCACACAGGAGTTGGCTCCGCTCGTCGGTGTCAGCGAGGCCGCTCTGTCCAAGCATCTGCGTGTGCTGGCGGACGCGGGCCTGCTCGAACGCCGCCGCGAGGGCTACTACGTCCTGTACCGGCTCGTGCCCGGGCAGGTGGCGGGCCTCGCCCCCAGCCTGGAGAGCTTCCTGAACAGCACCGAGGGGCACTGATTAGCCATCTGCCGAATAAGTGGATCAGGCATCCGAGGAGGTCCGACAGTGTCCGCATGTCACTGCTGAGGGACCGCAACTTCCTGCTTCTCTTCGTCGGCCAGGGCGTCTCACGCTTCGGCGATGGCCTGTACACCGCCGCGACCGCCTGGCTGGCCTGGTCACTGACGAAGGATCCGACGGCCGTCGCTCTGGTCAGCGTGTCCGCGTTCGCCCCCGCGTTCGTGGCCACGTTCGTCGTCGCCTCGTACGCCGACCGGCGCGACCGCCGCAAGCTGATGATCGCCAGTGACCTGGCCCGGGTCGCCGTGGTGGTGGTGGCCTGGGTGCTGCTCTTCCTTGACCTGCTGAACCTGCCGGTACTGGTGGCGACCACGGCGATCCTGGCGCTGATCGGCGCCCCGTTCGCTCCGGCGCGCAACGCCATCGTGACGCAGATCGTGTCCGCCGACCGCCTCCAGCAGGCCAACGGCTTTCTCCAGGTCGCCTTCAGAGCCGCCTTCTTCGTCGGTCCACTCATGCTTGCGCCGCTGCTGGCCTACGGTTCACTGCAGTGGGCACTGATGGTCAACGGGCTGACATTCGTGGCCTCGGCGGGCGCCGTGGCAGCCATCCGCGTGACCCGCCCCGCCTCGATCGGCAGCCAGGCGGGGCTGTGGTCCGATCTCGCAGCCGGGCTCAGGGCCGTACGTGCCGCCCCCGACGTGCTGGTGGTCATCGTGACCTTCGTGCTCGCCCTCGCCTTGACCAGTGGATTCCTGACTGTCGGGCTGGTCGCCGTCGTGGGGCAGGGCGGCCGGTACGGTCTGCTCCTGGGCATCGCCGGGGTCGCCGAGGTGGTGGGTGCCCTCCTCCTTGCCGGCCTGCGCATTCGTCGGCTCGCCCTGGCCGCGGTGCTGGCCTGGGCTGCGCTGGGGGTCTTCCGCGCGCCGCTGGGAACGGTCACCTCCACTGCCGTGGCAGCGGTTCTTCTGATCGCCACCGGGCTCGCCTCGGCCCTCACGGACATTCCGCTGATTGCACTGGTGCAGCAGCGCATACCGAGCCACCATCTGGCGAAGGTGCTGGGCCTGTGGGAGGCCGGGGTAGCGGGAGCCCTGGCGGTCTCCCCCTTCGTGGCCTCGACCGCCATCGCCCTCACCGGAGTCGAGGGTGCCTTCCTGCTCTCGGGCGCCGCCCTCGTCTTCCTCACCGTGACCGCCACGCTCGCCCTCGCCCGAGTCGGGGCGCGGCAGTCCCGTCAGCTCTCGAACGGCACCGCTGATGACAAGCAGTACGCCGGCTGACAGCCACCTCCGCTCGTGGCTGTGACCGGAAAGGTTCACCGGCTCGCGGCGTCCGGCAGATCTTTCCGGTCACGGCACCAGATACGCGCCTTCGGCACGTCCGACGATCGCCGAGGCGTATGCCGGGGCCGTGCGCGCGAGCACCGCTCCGACGAGCAACGACGTCGTCCGGTCCGCAGCCTCATGGCGGTGCCTGGCGGCAGCCGAGGGCGGGCTCAATCGCCGGCAGTCTGCCCCCGGCGCACCTGAGGCGACATCGCCGCCTCCGCCTCCGCCTTGGCGTCGCTCACCGCGGCGGCGGCCTGTTTCTCGGCTTCGTCGGCAGCCGCGGCGGCGTCGAGCGAAACCGTCGATCCTGCATCGAGCTCCGGAACCCGGCTTCCGGCCGACGTGCCGTCGTCGCCGGTCGCTGCCTCGGATTGGGCTGGTTGTGGAGAGCCTGACGTCGACTGGTCACCAAACGCGGTGGTGACGGTCCGGATCGCCTCGGTCAGCTCTCCGGGGATCACCCAGAAGGTGTTGTTGTCGCTTCTTGCCAGGTGCGGGAGCGTCTCGAGGTATTTGTAGGCCAGAATCTTCGGGTCGGCGTTGTTGCGATGAACGGCCTGGAAGACCAGCTCGACCGCCTTGGCCTCGCCGTCCGCGCGAAGGATCATGGCCTGTTGCGTGCCCTGGGCCTCCAGGATGTCCTTCTGCTTCGTGCCCTCCGCGGTGAGGATCTTGGCTTGCCGCTCCCCCTCGGCGTGCAGGATGGCCGCACGCTTGTCACGCTCGGCCCGCATCTGCTTCTCCATCGCTTCCTTGATGGTGGCGGGTGGGTCGATGGCCTTGATCTCGACGCGGTTGACCCGGATGCCCCACTTGCCGGTGGCGTCGTCGAGGACGGCGCGGAGCCGGGAGTTGATTTCCTCGCGCGAGGTGAGCGTCTCCTCCAGGTCCATGCTGCCGATGACGTTGCGCAGGGTGGTCACGGTGAGCTGGTCGATCGCCTGGAGGTAGTCGGCGACCTCGTAGGCGGCCGCACGGGGGTCGGTGATCTGGTAGTAGAGGACGGTGTCGATGTTCACCACGAGGTTGTCCTCGGTGATCACCGGCCTGGGGTCGGACGAGTAGACCTGCTCGCGCACGTCGAGCTTGGTGTTGATGCGGTCCGCCACAGGCACGACCAGGTTCAGTCCGGGTTGCAGCGTCCGGCGGTACCGGCCGAACCGTTCGACGTTGTAGCGGCGCGCCTGGGGGACGATCCGCACGCTGGAGGCCACGAGGAAGACGACGACGAGGGTCGCCACGAGGATGGGGATGACGACGGGATCCACAGTGCCTCCGTTGCTGTGTTCTCAGCCGTTCACGGAAGGAGTTCGCGGGGGTAGACGATGGCCGTGGCCCCTTCGATCTCCATGACGTCCACCCACGCCCCCACCGGGATGACCAGGCTTTCGTCGAGGGCGCGGGCGGACCATTCCTCACCGGAGAGTTTGATCAGGCCGCGAGTCGCGGTGACCTCCTGCATGACCTCGGCACGCCTGCCGATCAGGGCGTCACTGCCCTCTCGGGTGAGGGGCTGCTGTGCCATGTGCCGCAGCGCGACAGGACGGACGAGGACGAGACCCGCCGCCGCCGTCACCGCGAAAGCCACGAGCTGGCCGAGAAGACCGATGCCGACTCCGGCGACCGCGGCGGCGACCAACGCGGCACCCGCCAGCAGCCCGAAGACCAGTGTCAGGGTGAAGAATTCCGCGGCACCCAGCGCCGCGGCAGCGAGCAGCCAGAGGAACCACGGCATCGGATCGCCCTCCTGCAGGGGTCTTCTCCCCCAAGCTACCTTCCGTAATGCCGAGCAGCACAGACACGGGACCAAGGGTTCCTGTCGACCACCCAGGTTTCCGTGCGGTGATGACCCGGCCCGTCCCCTCGTCCGCCGTGCCGGCCTCCAGCACGGCGACCAGCGACCAGCGCGCCCCCAGCACCTCCGGCGGCGGGGGTCCCAGGGCCGTCCCGGCCGGTTGGTGGTCATGGCGTGCCCTCCCGGCTCCACCCGCTCGTGATCCGGGCAAGGCTCTCCTGGACGTCCTACTGAGTGGTGCTCCGCCTCCGTTCGCGGATCCGGTCCGTCACGAGGACGCCGACCGCCAGGGCGACGACTGCGATGACCGCCTTCTGGAAGGTGCCCCCGTACTCGTCCACCTCCAGCCATTTGTCGCCGAGCGCATAACCGGCCACGACGAACGCCGAGTTCCAGATCAGGCTTCCGGGGGCGGTCAGGGACGGGAACTGCCACATGCGCATCCGTTCGACGCCCGCCGGCAGCGAGATGAGGCTGGGAACAGGGGCACCATCCGCCCGAGGAACACCGCCTTCGCGCCGTGCTTGAGGAACCAGCGTTCGGTGCGGTCGAAGTCCGGCGGTTGCATCAACGGCGTGCGGCCGATCAGGGAGCGGACGCGGCCGAGCCACGCGCCGTCGGATGCCGCCGCGGCCGAGTGGTCGTGGGAGTCGGATGCCCGGCCGGGGACGGCACAGGTGCAACGGAAACAGATCGTCGGGCTGCTGCTGATCGTCGGCGCGATCATGCTCTTCGTCCCCTGGATCTCCGGTGCTCCCCTGGATCTTCGGTGCTCCCGCGGATCTTCGGTGCTCCCGCGGATCTTCGGTGCTCCCGGGACAGGGGTCGCGCTCATATGGGCCCTATACACGACAGACGTGCAAGAGTCGAGGCTTATTTGCGTTTTTGCCGGGAACTCGCATGGCGCAACGGTCGCCGCGGGCCCCCTGCCCGGCGGGCGATCTCGGGAACGGAAGAGGGAGAGATCGTGGCCGTTCGGGTAGGCGTTGAGGAAGAGTTCCATGTCCTGGACCTGGAGAGCGGGCGACTCGTCCCGGGCGCAGACGCGGTCCTCGGTCGTCTGCGCAGACCTGGCTTCAAGCCCGAGCTTCATCGGTCGGCCGTCGAGTGGAACAGCGGGGTGCACACCTCGCTGGAGGCCCTGCGCGCCGATCTGGCCGGGGCCCGGCAACAGCTTGACGCGGCTGCCTCCCCCCTCGGGCTGGCCGTCGCCGCCGCCGGGACCGTGCCGCTCGCACAGGTGACGCCGGGGGACGCCACCCCGGACGCGCGGTACCGGGCCATGGCCGAGGAATACCGGCTGGTCTCCGACGAGCACCTCGTGTGCAGCGCGCAGGTCCACGTCGACATACCCGACCGGGACACGGCCGTCCGGATCATGTGCGCCGTCTCGCCCTGGCTGCCCCCGCTGCTGGCGCTCTCCGCCAGCTCGCCGTTCTGGCTGGACGCCGACACCGGGTACGCCAGCTGGCGCACCATGCTGTGGCAGCGCTGGCCCACCGCCGGGCCGGTCGGCTGCTTCGCCTCGGCCGCCGACTACGACGCAGCCGTCGCGGACCTGATCCGCGGCGGAGTGATCAGCGACCCGGGGATGGTCTATTACGACCTGCGGCCGTCCGACCACCAGCAGACCCTGGAGCTGCGGATCTGCGACGCCTGTCCGCGCATCGAGACGGTCGTGCTCGTCGCCGGGCTGTTCCGGGCCCTCGTCGAGGACGCTCGGATCCGTGTGGAGCACGGGGCTCCGGTGTGCGACGGCCGGCACGAATGGCTCCGGGCAGCGGTCTGGCGGGCGGCCCGGAACGGACTGGAGGGCACGCTGGTCGACCCGGTCACCCGGCTGGCCGCGCCCGCCCCCGTCGTCCTGCGGGGCATGCTCCTGCGGCTGCGCCCGGCCCTGGAGTCCTGCGGCGACTGGGACACCGTGCGCCTGCTCATGGCGCAGACCCTCGCCCAGGGCAGCGCCGCCCACCGGCTGCGCGGGATCGCCGAGGTCCACGGCCTGCGCGCCGCCGTGGAGACCGTGGTCGCCGAGACCCGTGGCCACCGGGGCCGGCGTCCCGCGCCCGCCACGCCGCACCGGTCCGGCACGGCGGCCGGTACCGCCGTACAGGGGCCCTTGCCGTCGGGCCCGGTGCAAGCCGTTCGGGCCTGAAGCGCGCAGCCATGCGGAACGGCAGTCACCTGCCATCGCCCCGCGACGGGGGCGCCACCACGCGGAGCGGTCGAGGTCCGCTCCGGGGCACCGGTGCTGCCTGCGATCAAGGAGAGTTCGACATGCCCACCAGCAAGACCGTTACCGATCAGACCGGGTCGTGTCCGCTCGGCGCTCCCTCGTCTGCGGACACGACCGGCGTCACTCAGCGAGGGGGTGCGGCCTGATGTGCGGTCTCAGCGGAGAGATCCGTTTCGACGGCGGACGGCCGGACCTGGCGGCCGTGGAGCGCATGACCGACCGGCTCGCCGCCCGGGGACCGGACGGCAGGGGCGTCTGGTCACAGGGCGCCGTCGCCCTGGGACACCGTCGGCTGAAGATCATCGACCTGTCCGAGTGCGGGGCCCAGCCGATGGCCGACTCCGCGGGCCGGATCACCGGTGTCTTCAACGGCTGCATCTACAACTACAGGGAGCTGCGCGAGGAACTGCGCGGACTGGGCCACCGTTTCTTCTCCGACTCCGACACCGAGGTCGTGCTCAAGGCGTACCAGCAGTGGGGCACCGACTGCGTCGACCACTTCTACGGCATGTTCGCCTTCGCCATCGTCGACCAGGACACCGGGCGGCTGGTGCTCGGCCGGGACCGGCTCGGCATCAAGCCGCTGTACCTGGCCCGGTCGCCGGGGCGGCTGCGCTTCGCCTCCTCGCTGCCGGCCCTGCTGGCGGGCGGCGGTGTCGACACCTCCCTCGACCCCGTCGCGCTGCACCAGTACATGAGCTGGCACGCCACGGTGGCCGCGCCCCGCACCGTCCTCAGCGGGGTGCGGAAGCTGCCCGCGGCGACCGTGCGGGTCGTGGAGCCCGACGGCCGCGAGCGGGACATCCGCTACTGGCAGCCGTCGTACAGCCGCGACCCGGAGCACGCACGGCTCGGCGCGGACGACTGGCGGGACGCGGTGCTCGACGCGCTGCGCACCGCAGTACGCCGCCGCATGGTCGCCGACGTGCCCGTGGGCGTCCTGCTGTCGGGCGGCCTCGACTCCAGTCTGATCGTGGCGTTGCTGGCCGACGAGGGGCAGACGGACCTCGCGACGTTCAGCGTGGGGTTCGAGTCCGAGGGCGGTGTCGAGGGCGACGAGTTCCGCTACTCCGATCTGATCGCCCGGCACTTCGGCACGGACCACCATCAGCTGATGGTGCCCTCGGACCGGGTGTCGACGGCCCTGGACGCGGCGGTCGACGCGATGAGCGAGCCGATGATCAGCCATGACGTGGTCGCCTTCCACCTGTTGTCCGAGCAGGTGGCGAAGGAGGTCAAGGTCGTCCAGAGCGGCCAGGGCGCCGACGAGGTCTTCGCCGGCTACCACTGGTACCCGGACATGGCCGCCGTGCCCAGACAGCGAGCCCACGAGGCGTACGCCGAGACGTACTTCGACCGCGCGCACGGCGATCTCACGGGGATCGTCCAGCCGCACATGCTGCCCGACCACGACGTGTCCGGCCGCTTCGTGCGGGAGCACATGGCGCGCCCGGGCGCGGAGAGCGCCCTGGACGCGGCGCTGCGGCTCGACGCCGAGGTGATGCTGGTCGACGATCCGGTCAAGCGCGTCGACAACATGACCATGGACTGGGGGCTGGAGGCCCGGGTGCCGTTCCTCGACCACGAGCTCGTGGAGCTGGCCGCCGTCTGTCCGCCTGAGCTGAAGCTCGCCGACGGAGGCAAGGGAGTCCTCAAGGCCGCGGGTCGACGGGTCCTGCCCACGGAGGTCGTCGACCGGCCCAAGGGCTACTTCCCGGTGCCGGCCATCATGCACATGGCGGGCCCGGTACTCGACCGGGTGACCGAGGCCCTCTCGGCCCCCGAGGCCAAGTCACGCGGTGTTTTCGAGGAGGCGTACGTGGCCAAGCTGCTCTCGGCGCCGGACGAGCACCGCACCAGGCGTGGGGCGAACACCCTGTGGCAGGTAGCTTTGCTGGAGATATGGCTGCAAACGCACGGAATCAGCTGACCGGCGCGCCGGGGAGCGGCCCCTCGCGCCCGGCCGCGGCAGCCCCGTCGGACTCGCCCACCGCGGCGCCCCCCTTCGCCCTCCGCGCCGGTGAGGACGTCGTCGACGGGAGGCCGTGGCTGCCCCTGGACCACGGCACCGCGTCCCCGGCCCTGGGCGCTCCGGCCACCGCGCAGGCCGGGGCGACCGCCCTCGCGCCCCCGGCGTCGGCGGCGCCCGTACCGGTGCCGCTGCCGGAGACCGCCGGGACGCGGGACACCCCGCAGCCACTGCGGTCCCACGGCTGCTGGTACCCCTCGGTGGATCCCACCGGCAGACAGGTCGCGTTCATCTGCGACCGGGGTGGGGTGCCGCAGCTGTGGACCGGTCCGGTCGACGGGCACGAGGTCCATCTGCTGGACTCCGATCCCCACCCGGTCAAGGAGGTGGCCTGGTCGCCGGACGGCCGCTGGATCGCCTACACCACCGCCCCCGGGGGCGGCGAACACACCCGGGTGCTGTGCGTACGGCCCGACGGCACCGGGCGACGTCTCCTCGCCGGTGCCGAACCCGGCAGCTCCGCCTACCTGGGCTGCTGGCAGCACGACGGCTCGGCGGTCGCCGTCACCGTCGCCGAGCCGGTCCTCCTGCCCGGCGGGGGCGACGCGGAGGAGGCGCCCGCACGTGCGGAGCCGGGCCTCGCCGACCCGCACACGTACACACCGGCCCGCCCGCCGGGCTGGGCCGTCCGCGACGGCCGGGCCGTGCTGCTGGGGGGCCCGCACTACGGCGACGCCGGACCCGCCGCCCATCTGGCGGAACGCGAGGGCGGCACCGCTCGCGAACAGGACCGGGAGGCCGGCCAGGAGGCGGCGGCCGGCGGCGGTCTCGCCGCATATCTCGTCGACCCCACGGGCGCTGCGGCGCCCGCGCTGCTGGCGGTCGAGCGCGGCGCCGCCACGCTGCGGGTGTGTGACCTCAGCCAGGACGGCCGGCTGGCCCTGGTGCGCCGGGGCCCGCGCGGCCGCCGTGAAGCCCTCGTGGTCCGCACCTCCGACCTGCGGACGACCTTCGCGCTGCCGGTCGCGGACGGTGATCCGTGGATCGGCCGGTTCTCCCCCGATGCCACGACGCTGTGGCTGCGCAGCGACGCGGCGCGCGAGTTCGCCGCGCTGTTCGCCGTGCGGCTGGCGGCCGGCGGCGAGCAGTCGGGGGTGAGTGTCGCCGCGGAGCGCGAGGGGTGCGGCCTGGAGCTGCTGACGTTCGGCCACGACGGGTCCACGGCGGCCCTGGCGTGGAACGTGCGGGGAGCCACCGAGCTGGAGGTCACCGCCGTCACGGCAGCCGCGGGCGACGCCTCGGTGGGGGTGCGGCGGGGCGTGTCGCTGCCGCACGAGGTGGTGACCCGGCTGGTGCGGGCCGGCGGCGGTCCCGAGCTGGTGCTGGCACTGTCCGGGTCGCAGCGGCGGCCCGGTGTGTGGTGGCTCTCCGAGGGCGCCGCCCGGCGCACCGAGTGGTCCTCGCGTGACGAGGACGCCGTACCGCCGGGTCGCTCACCCGTGCGTCCGGTGCCGCTGCGGCCGGTGGCGCGCGACGGGCTGCCGCTGAGCGGCTGGTACTACCGTGCGCCGGGCCGCGCCCCGGGACAGCCGGCGCCGTGCGTGATCCATCTGCACGGCGGTCCGGAGGAACAGGAACGGCCCGTGTTCAACCCGCTGTACCACGAGCTGTCGGGTCGCGGGCTCGACATCTTCGCACCGGACGTACGCGGCTCCTCGGGGCACGGCCGGTCGTTCGTCGACGCCGACCTCGGCACGGGACGGTTCGCCGCGATCGAGGACGTCGCCGACTGCGCGGCCCACATCGTGGAGGCGGGTCTCGCCGATCCGCGGCGGCTGGCCGTCATGGGCCGCTCGTACGGCGGCTATCTGGTGATGGCCTCGCTCGTGTGGCACCCGGAGCTGTTCCGCACGGGGGTCGCGGCGTGCGGCATGTCCGACTTCGCGACCTTCTACGCCGGTACCGAGCCATGGATCGCGGAGTCGGCCGCGCACAAGTACGGTCATCCGGAACACGACCGTGAACTGCTGCGCGCGCTGTCCCCGATGACCCGGATCGACGCGCTGCGGGTGCCGCTCCTCGCCGTCCACGGCGAGCACGACACGAATGTGCCGCTCGGCGAGTCCGAGCAGTTCGTACGGGCGGCGCGCGAGCGGGGTCTGGAGGCCGAACTGCTGCTGTTGCGCAACGAGGGTCATGACTTCCTCCGCGCGGACAGCAGGCGGATCTTCCGCCGGGCAGCGGCCGACTGGATCGAGCGTCACGTCGCGGAGTGAGCCGGCCCCCTCGGGCCGGGGCGGGCCCGGCCGTCCCGGCCACCCTGACCTCGCGCTCCCGCACGGCTCCCCTGCCGCCGTGGGCGGCTCGGGAGCCGTCGGCGCGGCCGGGGGACCACCCGTGGGGCCACCCCACGGGCGACCGCGGATTCACCGTGGTGGACACCTCCGAACAACGGGCATTTCCGGCAAATCGACGCATGGGTGTCCTGTCCACGGGCACTCGCCCGCCGAGCAGGATCCCCCCACCCCGAGGAGCCGATCATGGTCATCAAGAAGTTGCATGACATGGGCATCCGCAGCGAGCACGCCTACATGGCCGCCATGGCCTCCATCGGTCTGACCGTCGCCGCCTGGGCGGGTTCCCTGAAGATGGAGCCCGGCACCGGGCTGGCCCGGGCCGACCGCTGGGGCCTGTTCGTCGGCGAGTGGGCGCCCACCTTCTTCGGTCTCGGCCTCGCCCTGTCCCACTACGAACAGCAGGACGGCACGCTGACCGCCACCGTCCACGAACTGCGCGAGCAGCGCGAGCAGCGCGAGCAGAAGGTCGGCTGACCCGCACGGGGCCCTCGACGCCGATCTGGCGGGGGGCACCCCCGACGCGCACCGGATTCTCTGACACCGCAGGCTCCCCTGTGGTGTCAACCGCTGTCTGCATGGTGCAGCAGGAGCAGGGCGATGTCGTCGGTGCGCTGGCCGGCGGGACCGGCCTTCTCCAGCAGCTCGTCGATCAGCGCGTCCAGGTCCCGCTCGTCGGCGTCGGCGAGGTGCCGCGCGAGGCCGGCGATGGAGTCGTCCAGGTCGACACCGGGTGTCTCCACGAGGCCGTCGGTGTAGAAGGCGAGCGTCGTCCCCGGGGGGAGCGGGATCTCGGTCACGGGGTAGTCGGCGTGGGGATCGATGCCCAGCAGGGGGCCCGGCGGGACCACGAGGGGCCGGGTGTCGCCGTCGGGGCGGCGCAGCAGGGGCGGCGGATGTCCGGCGCTGGCCAACGTCACACGGTGGCCGCCGAGGTCGAGGTGGGCGTAGAGGCAGCTGGTGAACAGGTCGGGGCCGAGATCGGCGAGGAGCCGGTTGGTCCGGGCGAGCACCTCGCCGGGGGGCGTACCGAGGGTGGCGTGGGCGTAGACAGCGGTGCGAACCTGGCCCATGAGGGCGGCGGCGGCGACGTTGTGGCCCTGGACATCGCCGATGACGGCCGCGACGGCGCAGTCGCCGAGCCGGATCAGGTCGTAGAAGTCCCCGCCGATCTCCATGCCGCGGGTGGCGGGCAGGTAGCGGGCGGCGATACGCAGGCCGGTGACCGTCGGCAGGGTGCGCGGGAGCAGCGCCTGCTGGAGGCCGTGGGCGAGTTCGTGCTTGGTGTCGTAGAGACGGGCCCGGTCGAGGGCCTGGGCGATGAGCCCGGCGAGCGACGTCATGACGGCCCGCTCCTCGGCCTGGAACGCGTGGGGGCTGTCGTAGGACAGGACGCAGATGCCGACCAGCCGGCCGATGATGATCAGCGGCAGGAAGGCCCACGCCTGCTTCCCGCTGACGACGGGGGCCTCGGGATAGATGCGCTCCATCTCCTCGGGTTCGGCGAAGAACGCGGGGACACCGCTGCTCAGGGCGTGCCCGGCCGGGGTGAACGCGGTGTCGAGGGGCAGGCCGTCGAGACGCGCGATGACCTCGGGCGGGTAGCCCCGGTGGCCGATGATGCGCAGCTTCCCGGCCTCGGCGGAGGACAGGACGAGCCCGTGGGCGCCGAAGGCCGGCATGATCTGGTCGGCCACCACGTCGACGACGTCCTGCACGCCGACGACCTCGGTGAGGGCGGCGGCCAGGTGGGTGAGCTGGTAGAGCCGGCCCGCGCGGGACGGTGTGGCGGTGCTCGTGGACCGGGGGTGCCCCGGTACGGGCGGGGGCGCGGTGCCGCGCGGAACGACCCGCACGCTGATGCCGCTGGTGTCCGGGTAGAGGTGGATGTCGAGCCACTGGCCGGGCGGTCGGCACGCCGTGAAGGAGACGGGCTCCCGGGTGATCACCGCGGCGCGGTAGCGGTCCTCGTAGAGGGGTTCGTCGAGCCAGCGCAGCGCCTGCCACGGCAGGGTGCCCAGCAGTTGGTCGGGTTCCCGGCCGAACAGCTCGCCGGCTCCCCGGCTGACGTAGGTGAACCGCCCCTCCAGGTCCAGGGCGCAGCTGCCGCCGGGCAGACGCTCCACGAAGTCCGCCAGCGCCATCTCCTCGCTCATGGACGGGCGGCCGGTCCCCGCGGGGACGACCCGGGGCAGGGCCGCGGGCACCGGCATGCCGTCGTGCTCCTCCGCCTCGTCCAGCAGCCGGGCCAGGCGTCGGCACCGGGACTCGATGTGGCCCCGTTCGCGGGCCGTCATGTACGGCGGACGGCCGGTCGGCCACATCAGCAGCAGCGTCCCCCAGCGCCGCGCGCCGGTGACCGGGGCGGCCGCCAGCGTCAGCGGGTACGGGAGCACCATCGCGGTGCGCGGAAAGGAGCGGGCCATCTCCTCCTGGCTGCCCACCCACACCAGGCGTCCCTCCCGGGCCGCGACGGCGACCGGGGCGGGCGCGCCGAGCGGAACGCGCGCCCAGGGAGCGGCGAACTCGGCCGGCGAACCGCACAGCAGATGGAGGTGCAACAGGTCCTCGTCGGGCGCGAGCAGATAGAGGGCGCCGATGGACGCTCCGATTCCCCGCACGCTCTCCGCGAACGCGGCCTCCAGCGCATCGGCGTCGGTGGCCGGATCACTCGTGCCGGTCACGAGGCACCTCCAGCGTCGCGGAGAGGCCACGGCGGACGGCTGCGGACGCGGCCGTCGGCTCCCTCGGGCGGTACAGGCAGGCCGGACGTACCCGAGTCCCCTCACGCAGGACGTTACGCCGCCCCGGAGCGGTCGGCATGCCGGAACGGGTTGGGCAGCGGGAGGTACCGGGCGTCGGCACCGTCGGCCCTGGTCCAGCGCAGCAGTAGGTTCGTCTTGCCCGGCAGCGTCGGCGCGGCGAGGAGGTCCTCGACGCCGGGGACCTCGCGGTGCCGGACCAATTCCCCGCGTACGGCGGCCCGGACGTCGACCCCGGGATGGTGTTCGGCCACGGCCGCCGCGACCTCCAGGACGTTGTTGACGAGCAGGCAGTACACGAGCCGCTCCCAGCCCGCCTCGCCGGTCACGTCCGGCAGGAGCTTCACGCCCTCGGCGTCCCGGTAGAGGGCCTGGACGGGGGTGCCGGTGGCGTCGCAGGCGACCAGGGTGTTCTGGAGGTGGGCTTCGAGGACGACGCCGTGGTGGTGGAAGGCGGCGAGGGCCGGGGGCACGACCGCGCGCAGATACGCCTTCCACCATGTCTCGGGGGCGGTGGTGCGGACCAGCGGGTTGTCCGGGAACGCCTGGGTGTCCTCGGTGAGGGCGGCACCGAGGACGGCGGTCGCGCCGGGGGCCAGATGACCGGCCAGCCCGTCACGGACCAGTACCGCGAGCTCCTCGAACGCGAAGGCGGCGGTGCGGTAGCCGCGGTCGCTCAGCCAGGCGCTGTCCGGCAGCGCGGCGAAGGCGGAGCGGGCCGCCGCGTCGGTGCGGCCCAGCTTGAGCAGGTCGTGGCGCCACAGACGGCGTACGTCGTTGGTGATGCGCACGTCCAGGCTGAACTTGAGGAAGAGGTCCGCCCCGAAGAGGCGACCCTCGGGGGCCTCGGCGGACGCCCCGCCGGGGTTCCCGCGAAGGGTCTCCCCCGGGACGTACACCGTGCGGATCGCGGCCGTCGGCCAGACCTCCCCCGCCGTGGTCCCCAGCCGTATCAGTCGGCCGTCGGCGAAGGCATCGGCCAACTCTTCGCCCACCAGGTCGAGTTGCCAGGGATGGGCGGGTAGGAGCCGGTAGCCGGGCGGCGCCGTGCCCAGGGTGTCGAGGGCGGTGGTGTCGCCCTCCTCGACCAGCACGTCCTCCCGGATCCCGAGCAGCGTCAGCGGGAAACCGGCGTACGCCTCCGGCGCGTAGGGCAGCCAGGCGGCGACCGGGCCGCCGCCGCGCGCCTTGGGGGCGGGGTGGTACGGATGTCCGGTGATCAGCGACTGCTCGGAACGCCGGTAGGGGTCCTCGGGTGCCGTGGCGCGGGCGCGCGCCGCGAGGAAGGCAGCCACCGCCTCACGGCTGTCGAGCATCTCGGCGGGCAGGTCGGCGTTGGCCAGGCCGGTGCGGCGCCGGAGTTCGTCGGCGGTGAGTTCGACCAGTTCGGCGTGGGTCAGCCGACGCCAGGTGCCGTCCGTGAGCACCTCGGGATCGGTGGGGCGGCGGGTGCCCCGGACGCGCAGGAGGCGGCCGCTCGCCGAGAGGCGGTGCACACCGGGTTCGACGGGCTCCCCCGCCTCCCGCAGGAGGCAGTTGAGCAGCGGTGCGGCGGCGTGGGTGTCGGCGGCGGTTCCGACGTCGTCGCGAGGCGGGTTGGCGTCCACGGAGTCCATTCGTTCCACATACGGTGCACGTGTGATCAGTATGTCTGCCCGTGGGGGCCCGTCCCGACGCCGTCGTGCGTCGCGGCGGAGGCGGGCGGGCAGTGGTCGTACGCCGTTGCCGACGCGGTGCCCGTATCCGACCGTCGCCGTTCCCGCATCCCAGGAGCCCGCCCGTGGACCGTCACCCGATGTCCGATGCCGAGGCGGCGCTCGGCGCCGAGCTGGGCGCCGTACGCCCCGATCTGACGCTGCCGTACACGGGGGCGCTCCCCGGCGCCCGGGCGGCCGTGCTGGCGCGGCTGTGGCGGGGCCTCGCGCACGAGCCGCTGCCCTGGGTGGCGCGCCGGGAGACGGCCGGGGACGACGGCGTCACGCTCCTCCTGACGGACGGCCGCCGGCTGCACGGCCCGCCGGTTGACCCGTACGCCACGGACGCGCCGGTCGAGCAGGTGTGGCTCGACGGGCGGCCGTACGACCGTCCGGCGCGGCTGATGAGCGCGCTGGCGGTCCCGCACAGTGCCGCCTTCGCGGCCGAACTCGACCACAGCACGGCCTCGTTGGCTCTGTCACGGGCCGGGCAGCCGGCGGTGGCGGGGGCGCCGGTGACGAGCTGGGAGTGGGAGCAGTCGGTCGTCGACGGGCACCCCTTCCACCCCAACTGCCGTTCCCGGCCCGGTTTCTCCGCCGCCGATCAGTTCGCGTACGGGCCCGAGCACGGGCAGGTGGTACGGCTGGGGCTGGCGCCCGTGGACGAGGCGCTGGTGGTCGGGAAGTGGCCGGAGCGGTTCCGGGACGGCGGGCGGGTGCTGGTGCCGGTCCATCCGTGGCAGGCGGCGCATGTGCTCAAGTGCCCGCTGGGCGAGGTGATCGAGGCCCATCCGCTGATGTCGTTGCGCACCCTCGCCCTCGCGGGCGGCGGGGAGCATGTGAAGACCGCGTTGAGCGCCCGGCTGACGTCCTCGGTGCGGGACATCTCGGTCTACTCGATCGAGACCTCGGCGATCGTGTCGGACTTCATGGCGGAGGTCGCCGCCCGCACGGACGGGCTGCTGCACGTGACCCGTACGCTCGGCGCGGTCACCGCCGGGTCGCCGGATCTGGCGGCGGTGCTGCGGGAGTCGCCGGACAGGTACGCGGACACGGCCAGCGGTGAGCGGGTCGTCCCGGTGGCCGCGCTGGCGGCGACCGGACTGCCCCGGTCGCCCTCGTGGCTGGCGGATTTCAGCCGACTCGCGCTCACGGTATGCCTCCGGCTGCTCGCCCTGGGGGTGGCTTTGGAGGCGCACGGCCAGAACCTCCTGGTGGTGCTCTCGCCGTCGGGCGCCCCCGTGCGGCTCGTCTACCGCGACCTCGCGGACATCAGGGTGAGCCCGGCCCGGCTGGCCCGGCACGGCGTCGCGGCGCCCGCGATGACCGGTCGCATCATCACGGACGACGAGACGACCCTGCGGCGCAAGCTGTTCGGCGCGCTGATCACGGGCACGCTCGGCGCGACGGCGGGTTCGACGCCCGTGCTGCGCGAGGCGCTCTCCGCCGTGGTACGGGACGTGCCGCGGACCGACGATCTGGCCACCTTGCTGGAGGGGCCGCTACCGACGAAGGCGTTGACGCTGATGCGTCTTTCGCCGGAGCGGCCGGGTGACATCTGGGCGGAACTGCCGACTCCGCTCCGGTGAGGCACGGCCGGCCCTGGTCGGGCTCTTCATCGGGCTCGTCGGCGGCCCGGCGACCGGGGTGGAGGTCCGCCGCGGGAGCCGGTCTTCGGGTGCGCGGCGGTGCCGTTGTCCGGCCGGTGAACGGGCGGTCTCGTTTTGAAGCGCGGGCCACCTGATCAATAGGATCCGCCGATGATCACAAGACAACGGCTGGCAGCAGGGGTGTTCGTCCTGCTCGCCGCCCTGACGGCCGGGATCGCCGTCCCGTCGACGGCCGTCGCCGACGAGACCACGGCCCTCGCGCCCAAGGTCAACCTCCTGCTGGACGTCAGCGGTTCGATGCGGGCGAAGGACATCGACGGGCAGTCCCGGATGGCCGCGGCGAAGCAGGCGTTCAACGAGGTCCTGGACGCCACACCCGAGGAGGTCCAGCTCGGCATCCGCACGCTGGGCGCCAACTACCCCGGGGACGACCGCAAGACGGGCTGCAAGGACACCGCGCAGCTGTACCCGGTGGGTCCGCTGGACCGCACCGAGGCGAAGACGGCCGTCGCCACGCTCACCCCGACCGGCTGGACCCCGATCGGCCCCGCGCTGCTGAAGGCCGCCGACGACCTGGAGGGCGGCGAGGGCACCAAGCGCATCGTCCTGATCAGCGACGGCGAGGACACCTGCGCCCCGCTCGACCCGTGCGAGGTGGCCCGCGAGATCGCCGCCAAGGGCATCGGCCTGACCATCGACACGCTCGGCCTGGTCCCGAACGCCAAGCTGCGCGTCCAGCTCAGCTGTATCGCCGAGGCGACCGGCGGCACGTACACCTCGATCGAGCACCGCGACGAACTCACCGACCGTGTCAACCAGTTGGTGGACCGCGCGGCCGACCCGGTGGTCGTCCCGAAGGCCGTCGAGGGCACCGACGCGTGCGCCGGGGCGCCCACGCTCACCTCGGGGCTGTTCACCGACCGCGAGGAGTTCAACCAGCAGCGCTGGTACCGGGTGGACGTGAAGCCGGGCCAGGAACTGCGGGCCTCGGTGAGCGTCGCGGCGGACCGTGACGTCAACCCGCACTACGGGGTGCTGCTGCGCGCGGTCACCGTCAAGAACCGCGAGATCGTGCGCGGCGAGGCGGCCGGCACCGGCCGTACGGACGTCATCTCGACAGGTCTGCGCTATCCGAAGGCGGAGGCCGAGGACGAGGAGGACGATGACGTCGCCGAGACCGTGTGCCTCCAGGTGACCCACTCGTACGCGCCGGCCGGCGGGGTGAAGACCACGCCCGGTCTGCCGCTGGAGATCACCGTCGACATCGTGGACGGTCCGGACCCGGCGAAGGACGTGGCGTCCTTCGGTCTCGGCCGCGGCTGGTGGCTGCTCGGTGTGCTGGTGCTCGTCGGGTTCCTGGCGGGTGTGCTGTGGGGCTGGCTGTCCCGCTGGCGGGTCGCGGTCTGGAGGACCAACTGATGCGGATCACACGTGTGTGGGGCGCCGCCCTGCTGATGCTGGCCCTGGCCGTCACCCCGGCGGCCGCCGACTCCACCCCCTCCGCGAGCCCGTCGGAGAACGGTGACGCGCCCACCGAGGCGGGCACCTCCTTCCGTACGGCGGCGGAGTTCGAGCAGGGGGAGACCGCGACGGCGAGCGCCTCGACCGGCGACTACCTGTACTGGTCGTTCCCGGCGGACGCCGGCCAGCGGCCCACCGTGAAGGCGACGGTGAAGCTGCCCGAGGCGGCAGAGTCCTCCTCGACCTGGCAGCTCGACGTGTACGACGGGCTGCGGCGCCGCCAGGCCTGCCAGTACGGGGCGCAGACGCGCACGGCCGACGCGGGGGCGGCCTCCGTGGAGCTGTCCTGCACGCTGCGCACGGTCCGCGCCTGGTCGGAGCCGTGGTCCGGCGACCCGCTGCCGGGCACGTACTACGTCCGGCTGACGACGACGCGGCTGGCCACGGGTGACCTCGGGTTGCCGGTGGGCGTCGAGGTCCGGGCCGAGTCCAAGGACATCGGCGGTGCGGCGGCGGTCGACGGCTCGTTGGCGGAGCCGCTCGTCCCCGGCATAGCGGTGACCTCGAAGCAGGACGACGAGGACTCCTCGACCGAGGCCGTCCTGTCCTCCCTCGAACCCGACGACGGCTGGGCGTCGGGCTGGTGGAGCGACCGCTGGGTCTGGACCGCGCTCGGCGCGGTGCTCGCCGCCCTCGCGGGCATCGGCGGCTACTCCCTCACCCGCGGCTCGGGCCGCCCCACGAGGGTGCCCCCACCGGGCGCCTGACACCCCCGTGAAGGCCCGCCGAACCCTGGAATTCACCTGGGTCCGGCGGGCCTTCGGCGTGGACGGGTCCTCACCCTTCCCGCAACTCCTTGGCCAGGGCCCCCTCCCCCGACACCTCGACCCGGCCCGCTCGTACGGCGTCCCTGAGGGGCAGTTCGCCGCGGCGGACCGCCTCGCAGGTCTCCTCGTCGAGGGTGAGCCGGGCGTCCGGCTCACCCGGGGCGGGGCCGTCGCCGTAGACCGGGCCCTCCTCGGCGCCCGTCCACAGGTGGAACGTCCCTTCCTCCAGCCGCACTTCGACGAGCCCGGCGGCGCAGCCGCCGAGGTTCCGCAGCAGCGGCAGCGCGGACCAGTGCGCCCGTACCGCGTCCGTCGGCCGGCGGTCCCCCAGCGCCTCCTCGCCCCACTCCCCCAGCGCCTGGAGCACCGGCAGCAACCCACGTCCACGGCCGGTGAGTTCGTACACGTACGCGGCCCCCGGCGGCGGCAGCCGGCGCCGGGTCGACAGACCGTCGCGCTCCATGTCCTTCAGCCGTGAGGCGAGGACGTCCGTGCTGACGCCCGGCAGGTCCGCGTGCAGGTCCGTGTAGCGGCGCGGCCCGGCGAGCAGTTCGCGCACGATCAGCAGGGTCCAGCGGTCACCGACGAGGTCGAGTGCCCGGGCGGCGGAGCAGTACTGGTCGTAGCTTCGGCGAGGTGACATGCGACGCAGTCTAGACATGTCGTTGGACTTTCCAAGCGCCTACTTGGTAAAACCAAGCGAACCAGCGACATAGCGAACCGGAGGGCGAGAGCGCATGGAGTTCCGGCAGTCGAGCAAGCTCAGCGAGGTCTGTTACGAGATCCGCGGCCCCGTGATCGAGCACGCGAACGCGCTGGAGGAGGCGGGCCACAGCGTGCTGCGCCTGAACACCGGCAACCCCGCACTCTTCGGCTTCGAGGCGCCCGAGGAGATCCTCCAGGACATGATCCGGATGCTCCCGCAGGCGCACGGCTACACGGACTCGCGCGGCGTCCTCTCCGCCCGCCGGGCGGTCGCCCAGCGCTACCAGACACTCGGCCTGGAGGTCGACGTCGACGACGTCTTCCTCGGCAACGGCGTCTCGGAGCTGGTCTCCATGGCCGTACAGGCGCTGATCGAGGACGGCGACGAGATCCTCGTCCCGGCGCCCGACTTCCCGCTCTGGACCGCCGTGACCACTCTCGCCGGCGGCAAGGCGGTCCACTACCTCTGCGACGAGCAGGCCGACTGGTACCCGGACCTGGACGACATGGCGTCGAAGATCACCGACCGCACCAAGGCCGTCGTCATCATCAACCCCAACAACCCCACCGGCGCGGTCTACCCCAAGGAGATCGTCGAGGGCATCCTCGACCTGGCCCGCCGGCACGGTCTGATGGTCTTCGCCGACGAGATCTACGACCAGATCCTGTACGACGACGCCGTGCACCACTCGGCCGCCGCACTCGCCCCGGACCTGGTCGTCCTCACCTTCTGCGGCCTGTCCAAGACGTACCGCGTGGCGGGCTTCCGCTCCGGCTGGCTCGTCGTCACCGGCCCCAAGCAGCACGCCCGCAACTACCTGGAGGGCCTGACGATGCTGGCCTCCATGCGGCTGTGCGCCAACGCCCCCGCCCAGTACGCCATCCAGGCCGCGCTCGGCGGCCGCCAGTCCATCCGGGAACTGACCACGCCGGGCGGGCGTCTGCACGAGCAGCGGAACGTGGCGTGGGAGAAGCTCAACGAGATCCCCGGTGTGTCGTGCGTGAAGCCGAAGGGCGCGCTGTACGCGTTCCCGCGCCTCGACCCCAAGGTCCACAGGATCCACGACGACGAGAAGTTCGTCCTCGACCTGCTGCTGCGCGAGAAGATCCAGGTCGTCCAGGGCACGGGCTTCAACTGGCCCACGCCCGACCACTTCCGCATCCTCACGCTGCCGCACGCGGACGACCTGGACGCGGCGATCAGCCGGATCGGACGGTTCCTGAGCGGCTACCGGCAATAGCAGAGGATGAGTGTTCCGGAGTCGGAGCCGGCTGCCCGAGTTCCTGCAGTGGCATCCGCACGACCACAGCCGGCTGCGGGCGCTCCACACGCGGCACGCGCCCCGAGGTCGCTCCTCGTCTCCGGTCCGGTCGCGGGAGCGGCGGTCGGGGTCTCCTTCCAGGAGGTCGCCCTGCTGCCGGAGGCCGCGACCGCCGGGAACACCCTCCTCGCCCACTGGCTCACAGGGCTGCTCACGGGCTGATCACCGGCAGGGTCCTCAGTGCCGTCGTCGCGGTCGCGCTCTGACGCGACCCGAGCCCGGTCTCCGTACGCCACCGCCATGGCACGCCGTACCGACTGACGGCCCAGGCGCCCTGCCGGAGCCCTGGACGGAACCATCCGCAGGCGGACCGACCGCACGACCTGGGTAGACCCTTCCCATGACTGAGCGACCGCTGCTCCTCCTGGATGTCGACGGCCCCCTCAACCCGTTCGGCGCCCGCCTGTGGCGACCACGCGGGTACGTCACCCACCGGGTGCACCCCACCGTCTGGTCCGCCCGCCAGAGACCCGGCTCCCGAAGGCTCCGCCGGGGGCTGCGGATCCGCCTCAACCCCACGCACGGGCAGCGCCTGCTCGCCCTGCCGTACGACCTGGCCTGGGCCACGACCTGGATGCACGATGCGAACGAGATGATCGGCCCGGTGATCGGCCTCCCCGGCGACCTGCCGGTCATCGAGTTCACCGACCTGTTCGCGCGCGATCCCGACGGCCTCTACTGGAAGACCCGCCGAGTCCTGGAGTGGGCGGCCGGCCGGCCCTTCGTCTGGGTCGACGACATGATCACCGACCTCGACGTCCGTCATGTCGCCCGGCACCACGACACACCGGCGCTGCTCCTGCGGATCGACCCCCGCCGGGGGCTGGGCGAGGGGGAGTTCGAGGAACTGGAGCGGTGGGCTCGTAGCCTGTGAGGCATGGGTGATCTCTTTCTGGTGCGGCACGGGGAGACCGAGTGGTCGCTGTCCGGGCAGCACACCAGCTGGACGGACCTCCCGCTGACCGACCGGGGCCGGGAACAGGCGCGTGGGCTCGGGCCGTTGCTGAACTCGCACCGGATCGGCGCCGTGTTCGTCAGTCCGTTGAAGCGGGCCCGCCAGACGGCCGAGTTGGCCGGGCTGGCCGGGGCGCAGGTGGACGCGGATCTCTCCGAGTGGGACTACGGGGCGTACGAAGGGGTGACGACCCAGGAGATCCACCGGACACGGCCCGACTGGTTCCTGTTCACCGACGGGGTGGCGCCGGGGCCGCCCGAGCACCCCGGGGAGAGCCCGGAGGACGTCGGGGCGCGCGCCGACCGGATACTGGCGAAGGCACACGCGGCACTGGCGAACACGGAGGGCTGTGTGGTGCTGGTGGCGCACGGGCATTTCCTGCGCGTCCTCACCGCGCGCTATCTCGGGCTGCCGGCCTCCGCCGGGGCACTGTTCCAGCTCGCCACGGGTACGGTCTGCCGGCTCGGTACGGAGCACGGTCGTCCGGTGCTGGCGGGGTGGAATGTCAGACCCCCCTCGTAGTCTTCGAGGGGTGGACGTCGTCCCCGTGTGACGGCGCTCCCACGGGAAAGGAGGCCGCCGTGACCCGACCGCCCACCGCCCTCCAGCGGCGGATCATCGACGCCGCCGAGCCCGTGACCGGACGGCTCACGGGCACGGAGGCCCAGTTGGCGGCGCTGGTGAAGCGGGGGCTGGCGTTCCGGCACCCGCGCCCACCGCACGATCACTTCCTGACCCCGGCCGGGCACCGCATACGGGAGGCGGGCCCGCCGCCCGGGGCCACCGCGCCCGGCGGCTCCGGCCCGGCACCGGTTCCGGCCCCGACTCCGTCCGCCCCCGCCGAATCGGGTGTGTTCGCGGCCCGGGTGGGAGGCGAGGAGTCGACCGGGGACGGACCGGCACGGTCCCGCGAGGTGCACAGCGCCTGGCAGGGGCTCCTCGAACTGCGACGGATGACCAACCCGGGCGGCGCCACCGACCGCCCGTGCACCTGGGAGCGCGCGCATCTCGTACGGGCCGCCGCGCTCGCCCTCGAAGCGGCGGGCCACCGCCCTGCGGGCCCGGAGGCGGAGCGTGGTGGCTACCGGGTGCGGGCCACCCCGCAGCCGGAGGCCGTCGCCGTGCACGAGCCGGACACCGGGGCGCTGCGCGCCTGCGCCGAGACCCTTCAGCAGGCGGGCTGGCACGCGAGCGAGCACACGGACCCGCGGACGCGCGAGCGGTATCTGCTGGCCTCGCCCAGGAAGGTGTGACCGAGCAGAGCGGGACTGTTGACCCAAGCATGAGCAAGCGCTCAGTAAGCTTGCGTACGTCCTGTTCACCGCTGAGGCAGTCGAGGGGTAGTCGTGTCCGAGCCGTTTTCCGTCCCGGTGACCGTCCGGGGGTACGAGACAGACGTACAGGGGCACCTCAACCAGAGCGTGTACCTCCAGTACGGGGAGCATGCGCGCTGGTCGCTGCTCCAGGCGGCCGGGATCCGCCAGGCCGACCTGATGGAGCGGGGCGTCGGTCCCGTGGCGCTGGAGACGACGATCCGTTACCGGCGTGAGCTGCTCGCCGGTGACGAGGTCGAGGTGACGTGCGCGTTCGTCTGGGGCGAGGGCAGGACCTTCCGGATGGAGCAGACGATCCGCAGGACCGACGGCACGGTGGCGGCCGAGATCACCGGTGTGGGCGGGCTGATGGACCTCAAGGCACGCAAGCTCGTCGCCGACCCGCGTGAGTACTTCAGGCAACTGGCCGCCGACCCCGAGCTGTTCGGGCTGTGAAGCGCGGCCCAGGGCCGAACAGCGGGTGACAGCCCCTCCGGCCGCTCAGCCCAGCGGGTTCAGCAGCTTCGGGGCGTTCTCGGCGGCGAACAGAAGCAGGTCCGTCATCACGAAGCGGCCCTTGCGGTGGGACGGGAGGCTCGGGCACCGGCCCGGGTGCTTCACGGGCACCTGAGGGGATTCCGGCCGTTCACACCGGATTCTCCCCCTTGTGGCCGCGTGCCGGTGCGGAAGTGCGCTTTCAGGGGGTATTCCTCCGACGGCGTACCCCCACCCGCACCCGGAGACATCATGCAGCTTGCCCGCCGTGCCCTTCTCGCCGCCTTCGCCGCCGGTCCGGCGGGGGCGGCGGTCGCCTGCGCCCCCGCCCGTGCGACTCCCTCGGACGACGCGTCCCGCGCGGACGGGCCGCGGGACGCGGCGGCCACGGCGGCGGCCCGCCGGCTCCTTCCGGACCACTGGCGGCAGATCAGCTTCGTCGAGGGCGACGAGCGGGACACCTTCCGCGTCGCGGGCCGCGCCGGGCGGGTCACCGTCACCGGTGACACCCCGGCCACCCAACTCACCGGCCTCAACTGGTACCTGCGGCACATCGCGTACGCCGAGATCAACTGGGCGGGCGAGCAGACCGACCTTCCCCGTGCCCTGCCGGGCCTCGACGGCACCGTCACCCGACGCGCGAACGTCCCCCACCGCTTCGCCCTGAACGACACCAACGACGGCTACACGGGCGCCTACCTCGACTGGTCCTACTGGGAGCGCGAACTGGACGTGCTGGCCCTGCACGGCTACAACGAGATCCTCGTCTACGCGGGCGCGGACGCGCTGTATCACCGGGTGTTCCAGGAGTTCGGGTACGGGGAGGAGGAGCTGCGGGAGTGGATCCCGGGCCCCGCACACCAGCCGTGGTGGCTGCTGCAGAACCTGTCGGCGTTCCCGTCCCCCGTCTCCCGTCAGCTGCTCGACGCCCGCGCCGCCCTCGGCCGCCGGATCGCCGGCCGGGTGCGCGAGCTGGGCATGACCCCGGTGTTCCCCGGCTATTTCGGAACGGTCCCTCCGGGCTTCGCCGAGCGCGTCCCGGGGGCGCGGACGGTCCCGCAGGGCACGTGGATGGGCTTCGCCCGCCCCGACTGGCTGGACCCGCGCACGGATGCCTTCGCGCGGGTGGCGGCGGCCTTCTACCGCACGCAGGACGAGCTGTTCGGCGGGGCGTCGACCCTGTACAAGATGGACCTGCTGCACGAGGGCGGCGACCCGGGCGACGTGCCCGTGGGCGCCGCGGCGAAGGGCGTCGAGCGGGCACTGCGGCGGGCCCACCCCGACGCCACCTGGGTGATCCTCGGCTGGCAGCACAACCCGCCCCGCGCGCTCGTCGACGCCGTCGACAAGAAGCACATGCTCGTCGTCGACGGCCTCTCCGACCGTTTCCCCACGGTCACCGACCGGGAGGCCGACTGGGGCGGCACCCCGTACGCATTCGGCTCGATCTGGAACTTCGGCGGTCACACCGCGCTCGGCGCCAACACCCGCGACTGGGCGCAGCTGTACGAGAAGTGGCGCACCGAGCCCGGCAGCAGGCTGCGCGGGATCGCGCTGCTGCCGGAGGCGGCGGACAACAACCCGGCGGCCTTCGCCCTCTTCTCCGAACTCGCCTGGCGCGAGGGCGAGCTGGACCTCCGGAAGTGGTTCGCCGCATGGGCGCACGCACGGTACGGCGCACGCGATCCGCACGCCGAGGCCGCCTGGGACATCCTGCGCCGGACCGTCTACGGCACCACCCGCGCCGACAGGTGGAGCGAGGGCGCCGACGGTCTGTTCGGCGCCCGCCCGGCGCTGGGTGTCGTCCGGGCGGCCCGCTGGTCGCCCAAGCGGCTCCGGTACGCCGCGGCGGACCTGGAGCCCGCGCTGGGTGAGCTGCTGCGGGTGCGGGTGGGGTTGCGCGCCTCGTCCGCCTACCGCCGTGATCTCCTCGATGTGGCCCGCCAGACCCTCTCCAACCGCAGCCGCACCCTGCTGCCGCGGATCAAGGAGGCGTACGACGCCCGGGACTCCGCCCGGCTGAAGGAGCTGGCGGAGGTCTGGCTGTCCCTGATGGAGCTGCTGGACCGGCTGCTGGCCACCGACGCCCGTCATCTGCTGGGCCGTTGGGTCGCCGGTGCGCGTTCCTGGGGAGCGAGCGACGCCGAGCGGGAACGGCTGGCGTACGACAACCTGTCGCTGCTGACGGTGTGGGGCACCCGCGCGGGCGCGGACGCGGGGCTGCGCGACTACGCCAACCGGGAGTGGGCGGGCCTGGTCGGCGGCCTGTACCGGCTGCGCTGGTCGACGTACTTCGAGGAGCTGCGGGCCGCGCTCGCCGAGGGGCGGGCGCCGAAGAAGATCGACTGGTTCGCGCTGGAGGACCGCTGGACCCGGAACCCGGGGCCGCTCGCCACCGAACCGACCGGCGACACGTACACGGTGGCCGCCGAGGTGTGGGACCGGCTCACGACGCTCGCCTGAGGGGAGCACGGCGGCCTTCGACGCGAAGGCCGGAAAAACCGTTCCGGGGCGCACCGTTCGTGTGCGCCCCGGAGACGGCCGCCCCCTCTCGGGTCCACGGCTTCCGGCCGGGGGCCGTCCCCCTCGGCCGGAGTCCATCGCCGTACGGCACCGGCGGGTTCCGGCTGCCACGAGGCGGGGGTACCGGCGGGTCAGTCCCCGGCCGCGATCCGGGCCAGCCGCCGGGCCTCTTCCCGGGTCGAGCGGGCGATCGCGTCCTCGTCCACGTGCAGCAGACGGCCGTCCTCCACGACGGCCCGGCCGCCCACCAGCGACAGGGTCACCGGGGCCGCCGCGCCGAAGACCAGGGCGGTCACCGGGTCGGCGATGGAGGCGTGGGCGAGGGTGTCGAGCTTCCACAGGACGAGGTCGGCGAGCTTGCCGGGTTCCAGGGAGCCGATCTCGGCCGCCCGGCCGAGGACCTGGGCGCCGCCGTAGGTGCCGAGGCGCAGCGCCTGGCGGGCGTTGAGGGCGGCTTCGCGGTGCGGGCCGAGGCGGTTGACGAGGAGCGCGTTGCGCAGCTCGGTGTGGAGTTCGCCGGACTCGTTGGAGGCGGTGCCGTCGACGCCGAGGCCGACCGGGACGCCGGCCGCCAGCATGTCGGGGACGCGGGCGATACCGGCCGCGAGCCGGGCGTTGGAGGACGGGCAGTGGGCGACGCCGGTCCTCGTCCGGGCGAAGGCGTCGATGTCGGAGTCGTTCATGTGGACGCAGTGCGCCATCCACACGTCCTCACCGAGCCAGCCCGTCGACTCGAAGTAGTCGGTCGGGCCCATGCCGAACAGCTCGTGGCAGAACTTCTCCTCCTCGACCGTCTCCGAGCCGTGGGTGTGCAGCCGTACACCGAGACGGCGGGCCAACTCGGCTCCCTGCTTGAGCAGTTCGGTAGAGACGGAGAACGGGGAGCAGGGGGCCACGGCCACCTGGGTCATCGCGCCGAAGGAGGCGTCGTGGTGGGCGTTCACGGTCGCCTCGGTGGCGGCGAGCGCGCCGTCGAGCGTCTCCACGGCGAAGTCCGGGGGCAGACCGCCGTCCTTCTCGCTGCGGTCCATGGAGCCGCGGGCGAGGGTGAAGCGGACACCCGTCTCGCGGGCCGCCCGGATGATGGCGCCCGACAGGTCGCCGGAGCCCTTCGGGAAGACGTAGTGGTGGTCCATCGCGGTCGTCACACCGCCGCGGGCCATCATCGCGAGGGAGCCCTGGGCCGCCGCGTACGTCATCCGTTCGTCGATGCGGGCCCAGGTCGGGTACAGGGCGACGAGCCAGTTGAAGAGGTTGTGGTCGGTGGCGAGGCCCCGGGTGATCCACTGGTAGAAGTGGTGGTGGGTGTTGACCAGGCCCGGGGTCACCAGGTGTCCGGTGGCGTCGATCCGGCGTACGACGTCCGTCAGGTCCTCGGGGGCCCGGCCCGCGCCGAGCGACTCGATCACGTTGTCCGCGACGACCACATGGCCCGACGCGTACTCGGTGTCCCGCGCGTCCACGGTCGCGATCGCCGCGTTCTCGATGACGATGCGCTGTGCCATCGTTGTTCGTCCCAACTCCCGGTGTACGTTCCGGGTTAGCGTCAGAGGTTGGTGAGGTCGGCCGGGATGCGCGCCTCGACGCCGTCCCGCAGGACGGTCGCCTCGATGAGGCCGTAGGGGCGGTCGGCGGCGAAGTACACAGCTCCTTCGGCGGTGTCGTTCTTGAGGCCGAACGGGGCGAGGTCCACCAGGAAGTGGTGCTTGTTCGGCAGGGAGAAGCGGACCTCGTCGACCTCGCTCCGGTGGTCGATGATCCGGGCGCCCATCGCGTAGAGGGTCTGCTGCAGCGACAGCGAGTACGTCTCGGCGAAGGCCTCCAGCATGTGCCGCTTGACCTGCGCGTACGACGCGTCCCAGGCGGGCGCCGGCTGCTCGTCGTCGGTCCAGTTGAACCGCCAGCGGCCGGAGACGTCGGTGGCGAGGATACGGTCGTGCGCCTCGGGGAGGGTCGTGTACTTGTCCTTGACGTAGCCCCAGAACTCGGAGTCGGTCGAGTTCATGACGGTGAGGTCCTTGAGGCCGGAGACGACCTCCCAGGCCGAGCCGTCGTAGGTGATCTGGGCGAGCCGGGTCTCCTGGCCCTTGCGGACGAAGGAGTGCGCGCCGTTCCCGGAGTGCTCGATGCGCTCCCAGGAGTACTCCTCGATGCGGATGCGGGCCCGGTGGATGGCCGGCTGGGAGGTCACGAAGTGCCGGGCGAGATGGATGCCGAACTGCTCGGCGGACTCGATGCCGTGCTCCTTGGCGAAGGCGTACACCGTGTTCTTGGTGGTGTCCGTCGGCAGGACGTTGGCGTTGGAGCCGGAGAGGTGGACCTCGTCCATGTCACCGGAGAGGGACACCGAGACGTTCAGGTCCTTGATGTGGTGGGTGGCGCCGTCCCGCGTGATGCGTACGACGCGGTTCTCGGCCTTGCCGTACTGGTTCTGTCCAAGAATGGGCATGCGTGCTAACTCCCTCGGTATACGGAGTAGCCGAACGGGTTGAGCAGCAGCGGTACGTGGTAGTGCTCGCCGGCTTCGACGCCGAACGTGATGACCACCTCGGGGAAGAACACACCGCTGTCCCGATGCGCGGGGGCGTCCTGCTGTGTCTCGGCTTGCTTGTTCTCGAAGTACGGCTCCACGGCGAAGTCGAGCCGTACATGGGTCGTCCCTTCCGGCAGCGCCGGGAGGTCCTTGCACCGGCCGTCGGCGTCGGTCGCGGAACCGCCGAGTTCCCGCCAGCCCGCGTCGCGTCCCGAACGGGCGGCGAGCCGGACGGCGACCCCGGAGGCGGGGCGGCCGACGCTGGTGTCCAGGATGTGCGTGGACACGGAGGCCGTGGTGCTGGTGCTCATGCTGCTCTCAGTCCTCTTCGACCAGTCGGGTGAGGCGGATGCGGTTGATCTTGCCGAGTTCGACGCGGACGATCTCGCGTTCCGCCTCCGGCGTGTTGCCGATGCGCTCTGCGACGGCCGCGCGCATCTGCTCGCCGGTGCGTCCGGTGGCGCAGATCAGGAAGACATGGCCGAACTTCTCCTGGTAGGCCAGGTTCAGTTCGAGCATCTGAGCCTTCAGCTCGTCGGAGGCGCCGGCCATGCCGCGCTGTTCCCGGGCGGACGTCGGGTCGCCCGGAGTGGGGCGGCCGATCGGCGGGTGTCCGGCCATCGCCTCCGCCAGGTCCTCGGCGGTCAGCTCGGCCATGGCGGCGTCACTGGCGGCGAGGAGGTCGTCGACGGTGGCGTACGGACGGCCGGCCAGGAGTCTGCGCCCCCATTCCGCCGAGGCGCACGCCTCGTGGAGCGCGGCGACGGCGGCTTGCTTCTCCAGGGTGTTGAACCGGGTGAGGCCCGGCGTCGAGGAACGCGAAGTCACGGGAGCCTCCGTGGCCGTGGTGCTGGACTGGCTACAGCAAGCTAACGCCCCGCGACGACATCACGTCAACAGTTTGTTGAAAAAACGCCGCGGCGGCCGCATCCCGGGGCGGCGGGACCGCCCCTCACTGGCCCTTCGCCGCGTTCTCCCTGTTCAGGTAGTTGTAGACGGTGAAGCGGCTGACGCCGAGCGCGCTCGCGACGGTCTCCACACCGTGCCGCACGGAGAAGGCGCCGCGCGCTTCCAGCGTCCGCACGATCTCCTGCTTGGTCTTGCGGTCGAGGTCGGCGAGGGCCTTGCCGTGCTTGCGCTCCAGCGCCGCCAGGATGTGATCCAGCGACTCGGCGAGCTGCGGCAGACGTACGGCGACGACGTCGGCGCCCTGCCAGGAGAGCACGACGTCGTCGGGGCCCGCCTCGCCCGGCGGCAACAGGACCCCGCCCATGGCGTCGACCAGCGGCTTGACGGCCGCGACGAAGGGGTCGTCCCCGGCGGCGGTCACCCCTGCCCCTCCCTGACCACGTTGACCTGGAGCGAGACCCGGGTGGCGCCCGCCTCCAGGGCCCGGCGCAGCAGGGCGTCGACCGCGCCGAGGACGGCGTCGGACCCGCCCTCGGCGGTGTTGCCGAAGGGGCCCACGTCGACGGCGTCCAGCTCGGCGGCCTCGATCACGTCCCGGGCGACCAGGGCGTGCCGGGGCGGCTCGTCCAGATCGAACGGCTCGGTGGTGAACTCCACTCGCAATCGCACTACGCCCCCATGATGTTGGCTCTGACCTGCATGTTCTGTCATCACACCGGCGGTGTGCCCCAGCCGCTCCGACACGACCTCAGGGGTCCTTTCACTATGCCCGCCCGGGTCGCTCATAGTGAAAGGGCCCCTTGACGGCGACCGGTCCCCGCCGAGCACGCCCGCCTCGGGACGGGAGCCCGGCGAAACGCCGCCGTGGTCCTTCGCGCCCCTCCCCGGACCGGCGAACATGCCACATCATGGACATCTTGCTCGTAGCCAGCGCGTTCAACAGCCTTTCCCAGCGTGTGTACGCGGAACTGTCGGACCGGGGGCACCGGGTGGACGTCGTTCTGGCCTCGCACGGCACCGAAGCGGTGTCGGCCGCCGTGCGGGAGGCGCGCCCGGAACTGATCGTCGCCCCGATGCTGAGGACGGCACTGCCCGAGGAGGTGTGGCGGGAGCACACCTGCCTCATCGTGCACCCGGGGCCGCCCGGCGACCGCGGTCCGTCCTCCCTGGACTGGGCGATCGCCGAGGAGGCGCCCCACTGGGGTGTGACGGTGCTCCAGGCAGAGGCGGGGATGGACGCCGGTGACATCTGGGCCGCCGTTTCCTTCCCGGTGCCGCCGGTCGGCAAGAGCGACCTGTACCGGGGCGAGGTCTCCGACGCCGCCTCGGCCGCCGTCCTGCTGGCCGTCCAGCGGTACGCCGACGGGTCCTTCAAGCCGCGGACGCAGAGCGATCCCGGGATTCGGGTGGTGTGGCGCGACGTCTTCCGCCAGGAGCGGCGCGGTATCGACTGGGAGAGCGACGGCACGGAGACGGTGCTGCGAAAGCTCCGCGGGGCCGACTCGCAGCCGGGAGTCCTGGACGAACTCCTCGGCCGGGAGGTGTTCCTGCACGGCGGACACGCCGAGGACAGGCTCCGCGGCGCTCCCGGCGAACTGCTGGCGACGCGGGCCGGCGCGGTCTGCCGGGCCACCCGGGACGGAGCGGTGTGGATCCCGGAGCTGCGCCCCCGCAAGGGTTCCGGCGACCCGGCGCCGTTTCGCCGCCCGGCGGTGTCCGTCCTCGCCGGCTTCCCCGCTCCGCCCGGCGCCGCCCGGGGGACGCCGGACCCCGACGGCCGCCCGCACCGGCTGCCGGTGAGCACCGTCCCGCTCGAACTGCCCCCGGGCCGGCGCACCTTCACCGACATCAGGTACCGGCAGCACGGCTCCGTCGGGTTCCTGGACTTCTCCTTCCCCGGCGGCGCCATGGGCACCGACCACTGTCGCCGGCTGCTCGACGCCTACCGGTACGCACTCGCCCGTCCCACGTCGGTCCTGGTGCTGGGCGGATCGCGCGACTTCTTCTCCAACGGCATCCACCTGGGCGTCATCGAGGCGTCGGCCGACCCGGCGGCCGAGTCCTGGGCCAACCTCAACGCCATGAACGACCTGGTCGAGGCGGTGCTGCGCACCACCGACCGCCTGGTGGTGGCGGCGCTCGGCGGCAACGCGGCGGCCGGCGGCGTCATGCTCGCCCTGGCCGCCGACGAGGTGTGGTGCCGCGAGGGCGCCGTCCTCAACCCGCACTACCGGCGCATGGGCCTGTACGGGTCGGAGTACTGGACGTACACCCTTCCCCGTCGCGTCGGGGCGCAGACGGCCGAGCGGCTGACGAGCGAGGCGCTGCCGGTGAGCGCCGCGACCGCCGCACGGATCGGGCTGGTGGACCGTGCGGTGCCGGCCCCGCCCGAGGGTTTCACCGCCGAGGTCACAGGTATGGCCGCGGCACTGGCCGACGCCCCGGACCTCGCGTCGCGGATCGCCGCGAAGGCCGCGGCACGCCGGGCGGACGAGGAGCGCCGCCCCCTCGCCGAGTACCGGCGCGCCGAACTGGCCCGTATGCACGCCGTCTTCTTCGATCCGCACGCCCCGTACCACGCCCTGCGGTCGACGTTCGTCCGGAAGCTCCCGCACGGCTCCGCCCGGCCCCTGGCCACGGGAGGCGCGCGATGAGCGCGCGCCTGCTGGTGGCGGGCGTCGGCAACATCTTCCTCGCGGACGACGCCTTCGGCCCCGAGGTCATCCGCGCCCTGGACGGGCGCCCGCTGCCGCCCGAGGCGCGGGTCCGGGACTTCGGCATCCGGGGCATGGACCTCGCCTACGAACTGCTCGGCGGCTACGACACGGCCGTCCTGGTCGACGCGTCCGTGCGGGGGCACCGGCCCGGCACCCTGTCGCTGATCGAACCCGAACTCCCCGGCCGCGCCACCGCCGGCACCCCGCCCGAGGCGCACGGCATGGATCCGGCGAAGGTCCTGGCCCTCGCCGCCCACCTGGGTGACGAGCCGCTCCCCCGCGTCCTCGTCCTCGCCTGCGAACCGGAGGTGCTGCCCCTGGGCGACGAGGACATCGCCCCGGGGATCAGCGCGACGGTGCGCGACGCCGTCGCACGGGCCGTCACGGCGCTGCACACCCTGGTCCCTGCGCTGCTCGCCGACCCGGCGGCGACGCCTCCGCCGCCTCGGGCGGCGATCCCTGGTTGAGCCGCCCGGAGGAATCCGAAGGCCCGTCCGCGGCCCGTCTCCCGGGCCCGGCGGCCGACGGCGCGGAGGATCGGCAGCGGTCCGACGTACCCGACCCCTCGCGAGGAGCTGCGCCCATGTGCGAGTCCGTGGACGACGTCACCCAGGCCGTCCTGGCGAAGAACGACGGGCTGGCCGCGAGGCTGCGCGACGAACTCACCGGACGCGGAGTGACCGTGGTCAACCTGCTGTCCAGCCCGGGCAGCGGCAAGACCGAACTGCTCGGGCGGGTGCTGGCGCGGGCGGTGGAGCGGGGTGTCCCGGTGGCCGCGCTGACCGCGGACCTGGCTACGGAGAACGACGCCCGCCGGCTCGCCCGTTCGGGGGCGCCGGTGAAGCAGCTGCTGACCGACGGTCTGTGCCATCTGGAGGCCCGGCAGCTGCGCGGCCATGTGGAGAGCTGGATGCCCCCGGACACCTCGGTGCTGTTCGTGGAGAACGTGGGGAACCTCGTCTGCCCGGCCTCCTACGACCTCGGGGAGAGCCTGCGGATCGTCCTGATGGCGGTGACGGAGGGGGAGGACAAGCCGCTGAAGTACCCCGCTGCCTTCGGCTCCGCCCATCTCGTGGTGCTCACGAAGACCGATCTGGACGAGGCCGCCGGGTTCGACGAGTCCGCCTTCCACGCCCATCTACGGCGGGTCAACCCGGGAGTGGAGGTGGTGCCGTCCTGTGCCCGCAGCGGCGAGGGCGTCGACACCGTCCTGGGACGGGTGCTCGCGGTGCGGGACGGGGCGCCCGTCCATCGCCCTCCCCTGGCGCCGCACCCGCACAGCCATGAGGACGCGGGGGCCGGCCTCGCGGCCGGCCGCGTCTCGTGACGGCACCCGCCACCCGCGCTCCGCGCGGCACCGGCGGCGAGCGGACGGTGCGCCGACGGGTCACGGTGCGCGGAACGGTGCAGGGCGTGGGCTTCCGCCCGTTCGTCCACCGCCTGGCCACCGACCTGGCCCTGGCGGGGTACGTGAGCAACACGGCGAACGGCGTGCTCATCGAGGTGGAGGGCCCGCCGGACGGCATCGCCCTCTTCTGCGACCGGCTGGCCGCCCAGGCACCGCCGCTGGCCGCCGTCACCGGGGTCGAGGTCGAGGACCTGTCCGCCACCGGCGCCGACGACGCCTTCACGATCCGTTCCACCGAACGGTCCCAGGGCCGCACCCTGCTGCCGCCGGACGTGGCGACCTGCGCGGACTGTCTGCGGGAGCTGGCCGATCCGGGCGACCGCCGGCACCGTCACCCCTTCGTCACCTGCACCCACTGCGGTCCCCGCTTCACCATCGCCACCGGGATGCCGTACGACCGGGCGGTCACCACCATGGCCGGCTTCCCCATGTGTTCGGCCTGCGCCCGGGAGTACGGCGATCCCGGCGACCGCCGCTTCCACGCCCAGCCCGTCGCCTGCCCCGACTGCGGGCCCCGGCTGCGTCTGGTGCCCGCGGCGGGCAGCGGCGTCCGGCCCGCCCGGGAAGCCGGCGCCCTCGCGACGGCACGCGCGCTGCTGGCCGCCGGCCGGATCGTCGCCGTCAAGGGCCTGGGCGGCTACCACCTGGCGTGCGACGCCACCGACGCGACCGCCGTCGACACCCTGCGCGCCCGCAAGGCGCGCGGCGGCAAACCGTTCGCGGTGATGTGCGCGGACCTCGACACCGTACGGCGGATCGCCGCCGTCTCCACGGCCGAGGAGGCGACGCTCACCGGCCCCCGGCGCCCCATCGTCCTGCTGCGCCCGCGCGCGGGGCAGCACCTCCTCGCGCCCGGTGTCTGTCCCGGCAGCCCGCACCTCGGCGTCATGCTGCCGTACACGCCGCTGCACACGCTGCTGTTCGGGCTGCCCGGCGATCCGCCGGGCCCGCCCGCGCTGGTGATGACGAGCGGCAACCGCTCGGGAGAACCGATCGTCACGGACGACGACCAGGCGCTGACCCGGCTGGCCGGCCTCGCGGACGCCTGGCTCGCCCATGACCGGGCGGTCTCCGCGCCCTGCGACGACTCCCTGCTGCGGGTGCGCCCCGACGGCACCGAGCAGGTGCTGCGCCGGTCCCGGGGGTATGTGCCCCGCCCGCTGCGGCTGCCGGTGGCGGTGCGGCCCGCGCTCGCGGTGGGCGGCGATGTGAAGAACGCCCTGTGCGTCGGCGAGGACGACCAGGCGTGGTTCGGTCCGCACATCGGCGACATGGGTGACCTGGCCACCCTGGAGGCGGCCCGGCGGGCGGAGACGCAGATGCGGTGTCTGACCGGCGTCAGTCCCGGGCTCGTCGCCGCGGACCGGCATCCGGGCTACCACTCGGCTCGGTGGGCCGCCCGACTGGCCGGGGGCAGGCCCGTGCTCGTCCAGCACCACCACGCGCACATCGCCTCGGCGATGGCCGAGCACGGCCTCGACGGCACGACGCCCGTCATCGGCGTCGCGTTCGACGGCACGGGATACGGCGACGACGGCACCGTCTGGGGCGGTGAGATCCTGCTCGCCGACTACGCGGGCCACCGGCGCTTCGCCCATCTGGCCCCCGCCCCGCTGCCCGGTGGGGACGCCGGCGTGGCCAACCCCTGCCGCCTCGCGCTGTCCCGGCTGTGGGCAGCGGGCCTGCGTTGGGATGCGGACCTGCCTTGTGTGACCGCCTGCGATTCCGATGAACTCCGGCTTCTCGAACGGCAGTTGTCGGGCGGGCTGGCCTGTGTGGCGACGTCCAGCATGGGCCGGCTCTTCGACGCCGTGTCGTCCCTGGCAGGTGTGTGCCACCGCGCGGGATACGAGGCCCAGGCCGCCCTGGAGCTGGAGGCGGTGGCCGCCGCGGCCTGGGACGCCGACACCTCGGCGTACGCCTTCGGCATCACCGCCGACGTGTGGGATCCCGCGCCCGTGCTGCGCGCGCTCGTCGCCGACCTGCGCCGGGGCACTCCGCCCGCCGTGCTGGCGGCGCGCTTCCACCGTGGTGTCGCGCGGGCCGTCCTGGAGCTCTGCCGGCGGGCGCGCCGGGACACCGGCCGGGCCGTCGTCGCCCTCAGCGGTGGGGTCTTCGCCAACGCCCTGCTGGAGGAGGAGTGCGCGCGGCTGCTGGCCGGGGCGGGCTTCGCGGTGCTGCGGCACGGCGAGGTCCCGCCGAACGACGGCGGGCTGGCCCTCGGCCAACTGGTGGTCGCGGCTCACCGACGACAAGAGGAGTGACCCATGTGTTTGGCAGTGCCCGGCAAGGTCGTGGCCATCGACGCCAGCGCCGACCCGCTCACCGGGCTGATCGACTTCGGCGGTGTGCAGAAGCAGGCGTGTCTGGAGTACGTGCCCGATGTGCGCGTCGGTGAGTACGTCATCGTGCACGTCGGCTTCGCCCTCCAGCGCCTGGACGAGGAGTCGGCCCTGGCCTCCCTGCAGCTCTTCGAGGAACTGGGGCTTCTGGAGGAGGAGTTCGGCGACGCCTGGGAGCAGGCGGCGAAGGAGGCGGGAACCGCGTGAAGTACATCGACGAGTTCAACGACCCCGCTCTGGCGCGGCGGCTGCTGGACGAGATCCGTGCCACCGCCACCCGGCCGTGGGCCCTGATGGAGGTGTGCGGCGGGCAGACCCACTCGATCGTGCGGCACGGCATCGACCGTCTGCTGCCCGAGGAGGTGGAGTTGATCCACGGGCCCGGCTGCCCCGTGTGTGTGACGCCCCTGGAGGTCATCGACAAGGCGCTGGAGATCGCCGCGCGCCCCGGGGTGATCTTCTGCTCGTTCGGGGACATGCTCCGTGTGCCCGGCACCGACCGGGACCTGTTCCGGGTCAAGGGCGGGGGCGGTGACGTCCGCGTGGTGTACTCGCCGCTCGACGCCCTGGAGCTGGCCCGCCGCAACCCGGACCGGGAGGTGGTCTTCTTCGCCATCGGCTTCGAGACCACGGCCCCCGCCAACGCGATGGCCGTGCACCAGGCGCGCCGCCTGGGCCTGACCAACTTCAGCCTGCTGGTGTCGCACGTACGGGTGCCCCCGGCCGTCGAGGCGATCATGACGGCGCCCTCCTGCCGGGTGCAGGGGTTCCTGGCCGCCGGGCACGTGTGCAGCGTGATGGGCACGGCCGAGTACCCGGAACTCGCCGAGCGGTACCGCGTTCCGATCGTGGTGACGGGCTTTGAACCCCTGGACATCCTGGAGGGCATCCGCCGCGCGGTCCGCCAGCTGGAGCGCGGCGAGCACCGGGTGGAGAACGCCTACGCGCGCGCCGTGCGCGAGGAGGGCAATCCCGCCGCCGTCCGCATGATCGAGGAGGTCTTCGAAGTCACCGACCGCAACTGGCGGGGTATCGGACGCATCCCGGCGAGTGGCTGGCGGCTGACCGACGCCTTCCGCACGTACGACGCCGAGCACCGCTTCGACGTCACGGGGATCCGTACCGAGGAGCCGGCCGAGTGCCGCAGCGGCGAGGTGCTCCAGGGACTGATCAAGCCCACGGAGTGCGCCGCGTTCGGCACCACGTGCACCCCGCGCACCCCGCTCGGCGCCACCATGGTCTCCAGCGAGGGCGCCTGCGCGGCCTACTACCTGTACCGCCGGATGAACGACGGCCCGACACCGCAGGCCGCCCCGGTCGCGCGGGAGGAGATGAACCCCGTTGCCTGAACACGTCGATGTGGTCGACCCCGCCCAGTGGACCTGTCCCGCCCCGCTGCGCGACCAGCCGGTCGTGGTGATGGGGCACGGCGGAGGAGGCGCGCTGTCGGCGGAACTGGTGGAGCAGGTCTTCGCCCCCGCCTACGGCAACGCCGTCCTCGCGTCACTCGCCGACTCCGCCGTCGTCGAACTGGGCGGCGCGCGGCTGGCCTTCTCCACCGACTCCTATGTGGTCAGGCCGCTGTTCTTCCCCGGTGGCTGCCTGGGCGATCTGGCGGTCAACGGCACCGTCAACGACCTGGCGATGAGCGGTGCGCGACCCGCGTTCCTCTCCGCCGCCTTCGTCCTGGAAGAGGGCGTGGAACTGACGGTCGTGGAGCGGATCGCGCGCGCCATGGGCACGGCGGCCGAGTCCGCCGGCGTCGTCGTCGCCACGGGTGACACCAAGGTGGTGGAGTCCGGGCACGGCGACGGGGTGTACGTCACCACCGCCGGTGTGGGGCTGGTGCCGGACGGTGTGGACATCCGGCCCCAGCGGGCGCGGCCGGGGGACGCGGTCATCGTCAGCGGGCCGATCGGCCTGCACGGGGTGGCGATCATGAGCGTGCGGGAGGGCCTGGAGTTCGGGGTGGACATCGCCAGCGACACGGCGCCGCTCGCGGATCTGGTCGCGGCGATGCTGGCCGTCACGCCCGACATCCATGTACTGCGTGATCCCACCAGGGGCGGCCTCGCGGCGTCCCTGAACGAGATCGCCCGTGCCTCCGGGGTCGGCGTCCGGCTCCAGGAGCGCGCCGTTCCGGTGCCGGACGCGGTGGCCAACGCCTGCGGTTTCCTCGGGCTCGACCCCCTCTACGTCGCCAACGAGGGCCGGCTGGTGGCCTTCGTGCCTCCCTCGGCTGCGGAGGAGGTGCTCGCGGCGATGCGCGCCCACCCGCGGGGCGCCGGCGCCACGCTGATCGGCGAGTGCGTCGCCGAGCATCCGGGCATGGTCGTGGTCGCCACCGGTCTCGGCGGCACGCGGGTGGTGGATCTGCCGCTCGGCGAGCAGCTCCCGCGCATCTGCTGAGGTGACGTCCGAGGGCCCCACCGGTATACCGGCGGGGCCCTCGGCTATGCGGTGGCCGGTGCCGGCTCGATCGCGGCGATCTCCAGTTCGCGGCCGCTGCGCAGCTCGGTGGAGGGCCGGTCGCAGTGCGGGCACCAGAAGAAGGGCGGCATGCCCACCGCGAACTCCTCGGCGCACTCCCCGCACCAGGCCTGTGCGGGGACCTGCTCGACCAGGAGCCGCGCTCCGGCGAGGGCGGTGCCGTCACGGGCCACCTCGAAGGCGAAGCTCAGGGCGTCGGGTACGACGCCCGCCAGCTCCCCCACCCGGACGGTGACCGCCGAGACGGAGTCCGTGCCGTCCGCCCGGGCCAGCTCATCGGCCCGTTCGATGATCGCGGTCGCGATCGACAGTTCGTGCACGATCCGCTCACGGATACCGGCGGCCGGCACGGAAACCGCCGGCCATCCGCCAGATCCGCGCCTCCCGCCGCAGGCTCGGCAGCTCCCACAGGAGCAGCGCCAGGGCCAGACCGCCGACCATGGCGGCCTCGGCCTTCAGGACCCGCTGTCCGGTCATCCCGCCCCGCCTGCTGACGGCGGCCGGCCTTCGTACGCGCATGTACGTCATCATCACGGCGACTCCCTGCTGTCTCATCCCGGTGAGATGTTCGGCATGGTCTCCGCGAGGGTGTCATGCCGCTTCCAGTGGATCCCGGTGGAGCGGCGCGCGTCCGCGGTGCCGTCCTCGTGGTGTCCCTTCTGGTCCTTGTACGGTCCCCGGTTGCCCTGGTGCATGCCCGTGACGTGCCGGGGCGTGTCGGGCCTGGCCTGGGCCCGGCCCACTCTGATGCTGCCCATGGGTGCTCTCCTTCCTCGCCTCCGACCTGCGGAGTGCGTGCTCATGACCGCTCGGTGAGGTCCTCGAAGAACTGCTCGACGGCCGGCCAGACCCGGCCGCCACCGGACAGGCCGCGCCACTCGCGGCGTACCACGGCGACCATGCGGTAGCAGTCGTCGACCGGCACGATCCAGTGGTGGTCGAGTCCGTGGACGGTGTTCACCAGCAGGGCCTCCACGTCGGGTTCCATGCCGGCGAGCTGCGGACACGTCCCGGTCAGCTCCTTCCAGGCGGCCGCGTCCACCTCCCACCGCATGGCGCCCGCGGGGCTCGGGCCCTCGGCGGTGACCGTGCCGTCGGCCCGGGGCACGAAGAAGACCAGGCCGACGGGCACGCCCAGCACAGCTGTGTCCAGGTGCGGCAGCCTCACCCTGCGCCGGGGCACGAGCCGGTAGTGGCCGTCACCCGCACTGGCCTCGGCGAACAGCACCGAGCAGGGGCCGCACACGCAGCGCACCTGCGCCTGCCCGGTGTCGTAGAGGTGGGCGTGCTCGTCGGCGACCGGAGCGGCGCACAGGTCGCACACCTCCGCCCCGGCCGCCGCGGTGCGGTCGGCCGAGGACCGGATGAGGCGGGCCAGCGCGCCCCCGCTGGTCACGGGGCACCCCGGCGCTTGAGCGTGGTCAGCGGTACGAACGCGGGGGCCGGTGTCTCCGGCAGCGGCTCCACCTCGCTCAGTTCGGGGGCCATGGCGAGCACCGCCTCCCGGACGGCGGCGCTCATGTCGCCGCCTCCGCCGCCGCACCCGGAGCCGCATCCGCCGCCCGACGTCAGCCGCACCCGGGCCACGTCGCCGTCCACACCGGCCCACTCGACGTCGCCGCCGCGTTCCCGCACGGCGGGGCGCAGGCGTTCGACCGCGCGGGCCGCCCGGTCCTCGGGCGGCTCGGGGTGGATGTCGTGCAGCACCAGCAGGTGGCCCAGCAGTTCGTCGTCGGCGAGCCGCTCGGCCAGCGGCGGGTCCGTGTGGTCGAGGACCCGGGCCAGCGCCTCGCCGTACACCTCGGTCAGCAGCCGTACCGCCTCGGTCGCGGAGCGCGTCGCCGGGCCGGGTGCGGACGCGACTTCCTCCAGCAGCTCGTCGAGGCGGGCGAGCCGGGCCTCGACGTCCGGGTCAGCGAGCCGTGCGGGGGCGGCGGCCTCAGCCATGGTTCGCCCCGTATGTCGGCGAGTGGAGCGTGGTCAGCGTCTTGCCCTTGCCGACGTACATGTGCACGCCGCACGGCAGGCAGGGGTCGAAGCTGCGCACGGTGCGCATGATGTCGATGCCCTTGAAGTCGTCGGGACCGTTCTCCTCGAAGATCGGCTGGCCCTGGACGGCGTCCTCGTACGGCCCCGGAGTGCCGTACATGTCGCGGGGGCTGGCGTTCCAGGGGGTGGGCGGGTACGGGTGGTAGTTGGCGATCTTCTTGTCCTTGATCACCAGGTGGTGGGAGAGGACGCCGCGCACCGCCTCGTGGAAGCCGCAGCCGATCGCCTCGTCGGGCACCTCGAAGTTCTCGAACACCTTGGTCTCGCCCGCCCGCACCAGCCCCATGGCCTCCTCCAGGAACTGGAGGGCCATCGCGGCAGCGTAGGCGACGAAGTACGGCCGGGCACGGTCGCGTTCGATGGTGTTGCTCCACTGCGGGATGCGCCACTCGAACGTCGTCTCCGGGAGCTTCTCGCCCTTGGGCAGGGAGATGCGCACGCTGTGCCCGGTGGCCTTGACGTAGGGGGTGTCGACGAGGCCGCTCAGCGCCGTCGACCACAGGCGGGCGAGGGGGCCGCCGCCGGTGTCGAGGGCGAGGTGGTCCCCGGTACGGGGGTCGAGCCAGCGGGGGCTCATGACCCAGCTGTACTTGTCGTCGAAGTTCCGCTTCTGCGGCACCGGGACGGTGGTCTGGTTCCACGGGTGGCGCATGTCGACGGGGTTGCCGAGCGGGTCGTGGGTGACGAAGGGCTGCTCGTTGACCCAGTCCTCGTAGTACGAACTGCCCAGCATGATGCGCAGGCCGAGGTTGATGTCGATGAGGTTGTTGGTGACGAGTTCGCCGTCGACGACGACGCCCGGGGTGACGTACATCTGCTTGCCCCAGGTGTTCATCGTCTCGTAGCGGTAGTCGACGGTCATGGGGTCCTGGAAGGCGCCCCAACAGCCCAGCAGGACACGGCGGCGGCCGACCTCCTCGTAGCCGGGCAGCGCCTCGTAGAAGAAGTCGAAGACGTCGTCGTTCATGGCGACGGCCTTCTTCACGAAGTCGATGACCCGCATGAGCCGGCTGAGGTAGTCGGTGAAGGTGGTCGGCTGCGGCATCGTGCCGACGCCGCCGGGGTACAGCGTGGAGGGGTGGACGTGCCGCCCCTCCATGAGGCAGAACATCTCGCGGGTGATCCGGCTGACCTTCAGGGCCTCCTTGTAGACCTCGCCCTCGAAGGGGTTGAAGGCCCGCATGATGTCGGCGATCGTGCGGTAGCCGTGGATGTCGCCACGCGGTGCCGACGTGGCCTCGGCGCGGGCCAGCACACCGGGGTTGGTGGACTTGACCATCGCCTCGCAGAAGTCCACGAAGACCAGGTTGTCCTGGAAGATCGTGTGGTCGAAGATGTACTCGGCCGCCTCGCCGAGGTTGACGATGTAGTCGGCCAGCGGAGGCGGTTTGACGCCGTAGGCCATCTGCTGCGCGTAGTCGGAGCAGGTGGTGTGGTTGTCGCCGCAGATACCGCAGATCCGGGACGTGATGAAGCCCGCGTCGCGGGGGTCCTTGCCCTTCATGAACACCGAGTAGCCGCGGAACAGCGACGAGGTGCTGTGGCATTCCACGACTTCCCGGTTGGCGAAGTCGATCTTCGTGTAGATGCCCAGGTTCCCGATGATCCGGGTGATCGGATCCCAGGACATGTCCACGAGTTGTGGCGGCTTGCGCTCAGTGGGCCGGGCCTCGGTGGTGGTCATGTGCGGTGATGCCCCTCGCTGTCGGCGTGGTGTGGGTGGGTGGGTGGTGGGGGTGCTGGTGGTACTTGGGGGGTCGTTGTCGCAGCGGTGGAACGCGGTGCGCCCGGTGGCCCGGCGGTGGAACGCGGTGCGCCCGGTGTCAGGGGCGGTAGCGCGGGTTGTAGCCGCTGGTCAGCTTGCGCTTGTTGTGGCGCCACCTGGGCTCGTGGTTCACCAACTCGTTCGTCATGCCGCGCAGTCGGCGGATGACGGCCCCGTACGGCTTGATGGCCAGCGAGGACAGGGTTCCGCCCGGCGGCTCGTCCATGAACGGCATGAAGGCGTCGGGGAAGCCGGGCATCGTGCAGCCGATGCAGATGCCGCCGACGTTCGGACAGCCGCCGATGCCGGCCATCCAGCCGCGCTTGGGCACGTTGCAGTTGACGACGGGGCCCCAACAGCCCGTCTTCACCAGGCACTTGGGCGAGTTGTAGTCCTTGGCGAAGCCGGCCTGCTCGTAGTACGCGCCCCGGTCGCAGCCCTCGTGCACCGTCTTGCCGAACAGCCACTGCGGGCGCAGCATGTGGTCCAGCGGGGGCGGGGGCGCGGAACCGGCGGCGTGGTAGAGGACCCAGATCAGGGTCTCCATGAAGTTCTCGGGCTGGATCGGGCAGCCCGGCACGTTGACCACGGGCAGCCCGCCCTGGGAGGTGTAGTCCCAGCCCAGGTAGTCGGCGAGGCCCATGCATCCGGTCGGGTTGCCGGCCATGGCGTGGATGCCGCCGAACGTGGCGCAGGTGCCGGCGGCGACCACCGCCCAGGCCTTGGGGGCGAGTTGGTCGATCCACCAGTTGAGGGTCTGCGGCTCACCGGTCTCCGGGTCGTTGCCGAAGGACGTCCAGTAGCCGTCGCCCTCGATGATGTTCTGGTTGGGGATCGAGCCCTCGATGACGAGGATGAAGGGGGCCAGGTCGCCGCGCGCCGCCGCCCGGTAGGGGGCGAGGAAGTCCTCGCCGCCCAGGCTCGGGGACAGGACCTTGTTGACGAGGTTCACCTTCGGCAGGCCGGGGATCAACCCGAGGACCACGTCCTCGATGGAGGGCTGGCCGGCGGCGGTCAGCGAGACGGTGTCGCCGTCGCAGCTCATGCCCTCGGAGATCCAGAGGATCGTGATCTCGTCGAAGCCCTCACGGTCCTCGGCTCGGCTGGGCTCCTCGCTGACTTCGGTGGTACTGCTGCTGGTGGTCATGTCATCGGCCTCCGCTGCGGTGGGTCTCGGAGTCGGTTGTCGTGTGCCGCGCCGAAGCTGCGGCGGGAGCCGGTGTCGACGGCTCGTCCGGGGATGTGGCGGGCTCCAGTGGTTCGAGCTCGTCGGGCCGGAAGTAGAGGAAGCGGCCGTACCAGGTGTGCAGTTCGGACGCGGGGTCGTCGTCGAGGGTGACGGCGAGATGCACGCTGCCGTCGACGTCGTGGAAGACGGCGGCCACGTCCGCGGTGCGCCCGGCCAGGAACATGTCCTGGGCGTCGGCGCTCCTACGGGGCCGAAGCCGTACGCGACTGCCGCCGCCGAGCGGGACACCGCCGACGAGCACGGTCTCGGTGGCCGGGGAGAGACCGTCGTCGGCGCCTTCCTGCCACCAGACGGGGCGCTCGGGGGGCGAAGGCGGTGGGGTGGCGACCGGGGCCGGGGTTGTCGGGGCAGCGACCGGAGACGGGGGCGGCGTGGCGGCGGACTGAGTGGGGGTTGCCGGGGCGATACCCGAAGCCGGGGGCGGCATGCCGGCGGCCGGCGCCGGGTCGGCTGGGGCGACACCCGGCGCCCGAGGCGACATGGCCGCGGCCGAAGTCGAAGTTGCCGGGGCGACACCCGAGGCCGGGGGCGGCATGCCGGCGCCCGGGGCAGCGACTGGCGTCGGGGCGCCAGGGGCGACACCCGGCGCCCGAGGCGACATGGCCGCGGCCGAAGTCGAGGTTGCCGGGGCGATGCCCGGAGCCAGGGGCGGCATGCCGGCGGCCGACGCCGGGTCGAATGGGGCGGCGACCGAAGCCAGAGGCGACATACCGGCGTCCGAGGCAGCGACT
>NZ_JBVIDX010000001.1:599904-632778 GCF_055572155.1 Streptomyces sp. NPDC030814 | reverse complement strand
GCCGCGGCCGAAGTCGAGGTTGCCGGGGCGATACCCGGAGCCAGGGGCGGCATGCCGGCGGCCGACGCCGGGTCGAATGGGGCGGCGACCGAAGCCAGAGGCGACATACCGGCGTCCGAGGCAGCGACTGGCGCCGGGTCGGCTGGGGCGACACCCGGCGCCCGAGGCGACATGGCCGCGGCCGAAGTCGAAGTTGCCGGGGCGATACCCGGAGCCAGGGGCGGCATGCCGGCGGCCGACGCCGGGTCGAATGGGGCGGCGACCGAAGCCGGGGGCGGCATGACGGCGGTCGGGATCGTGACAGGGGCCAGGGAGCGGACCGCGCCGTGGAGGCGTGCGAAGACCTCCGGGGGCATGGTGTCGACCCGGTCGAGGATCGCTGCAGCCCGCGGGTCGGTGGCGCGCGCCTCTCGCTTTTCCTCGTCGGTCAACAGCATGGTGCGCAGCGTGAGGATCTCGTCGATCTCCGCCGCGTCGTGCAGGTCGCCCGGGCTCTCCGGAGCCACCTGGGGGTGGTCCGGGAGGATGATCGGCGCGGAGAGCACGACGGGGCCGGCGGGGGGCTCGTCGGCGAGGACGGGGAAGGTGAACTCGTTGCGGCAGGCCCGCGCGTGGTCGGCCAGGTCCGCCGGTGGATCGATCAGTGAGACGAACTCCACGCCGTCACCGCTGATGAGCGTGTGCGTGGCGACGAGCGCCCGGCGCAGCGCCTCGTCGCGAGGTGCCCGGGGCTCCAGGCCGGCCGCGGAGTTCGCGGTGCGTACGCGGAGCCGGCAGACGTCACCCGCGAGCCGCTCCGCCGCCAGGGTGAGGCTCGCCCTCACCTCCTGGCGACGCCGCACCACCCGCCCGGCGCGACCAGGCAGCGGCTCGATGTCCTCGTCGGCGGCCGCCACCACCGGAACGGTCCTCTCGTCGCGCAGCAGGTCGTCCAGCGGGACCATGACGTCGACTTCGCACGGGACCGCCTCGTCGAAGGTGAGATGCACCGTGCCGTCGTCGGTCCGCAGCGACTCGACGGCACGGTGGCCGCCGTCACGGTCGGCTTCCTCCACCTGCTTGCGCTGCGTCTGCAGGTGACGCAGCCTCACCCGGACGGTCGCGTCGGGCCGTTGGACGCGCAGCAGACACTCGGTCCGCTGATACCAGGAATCGGCGGAACCGGACACACCGGGAACGACAGGGCCGTCCGCCTCCACCCACTCCCGGGGGAACAGCACCCCGAACTGCCATCGGACGCGGTTCTTGGCGGAGGACCGCCGGTAGGGGTACAGGAGGTAGCCCTCGTAGAGGACGGCGTCGGCGACGGCGGTGACCTGCTCGAAGGCCCCCGGGGACGGGTCCGGTGGCAGGCCGGTGTCCATGCCCTTGGCCGGGCATGCCGTGCCGCTGTCGACCGGTCCGTACGCCATCGCGCCCTCCTCCTGTGCGTGCGCCGGCTCATCCCTTCCACCACCGTCACACCGCTCACGCTCTCCCGCCTCCTCCGGCGCAGCGCCGTGAGCCGTTCGAGGGTCACCCACGGCGTGGCTTCGGCCGAGCCCTCTTGACAAGCTCCGACTACGAGCGACAATCTTCCATTACACAGAAAACATTTTCCGCAATGTGGAAGTTTTGGACCTGGAAGTGGCACGGAAGGGAGCGTCCGAGGGCCCATGGGATTCGCAGCGCAGCGCTTCAACGTCAACCTGTCGATCCTCTTCACGGAAGTCCCGCTCCTGGAGCGCCCCGCGGCCGCAGCCGCGGCCGGCTTCACCGCGGTCGAACTGTGGTGGCCCTGGGTCGACTCCCCCACCCCCGGGCAGTCGGAGCTCGACGCCCTGAAGGGCGCGCTCGACGACGCCGGCGTCCGGCTGACGGGGCTCAACTTCTACGCCGGGCAGCTGCCGGGCCCGGACCGCGGCGCCCTGTCCATCCCCGGCGAGGAGTCGGAGAGGTTCCGGGCCAACATCGATGTGGTCGCCGACTTCGCGCGGTCGGTGGGCTGCACGGCCCTCAATGCCCTGTACGGCAACCGCGTCGAGGGCGTGGACCCCGCCGAACAGGACGCGCTCGCGCTGGAGAATCTGGTGCTCGCCGCGCGGGCCGCCGACCGGATAGGCGCCGGTCCCAGCGGCGGGCAACGACAACGACTCCCCTCCCGTCCGCGGCCCCGGGGTGCCCGCTCCTCTTCCTGACCGCCCAGCGCACGCTCGGTCCTCCCGTATTCACCTCCCGTATCAGCGGGATGCGACCTCGTCGCCCGGCACGGTCCTGCCGTGGACGGCCCCGCCCACGAACCGGCCGCCGAAGATCCAATGCTGACCCGCCTCGAGGTCGACACGGCCGCCCCGGCGTATGCGTTCCAGCCACCGGGCCGTCCAAGGGCTGTGCCGTAATCCCCGGCCGGCGCACGACACCGGCTACGGCACCTCGCCGCGTTGTCGGAACGCCCGCATCCATCCAGTATCGGGACGCTCCTCCGCCTTGCGACGCACCGCACCCGACTCCGTGCGCCGATCCACCGCGGATCGGGACAGCCCTGGGGCTCGAAGGAACTCCGCGACGCCCCCGACCGGTTGCGGACCGCGATGGCCGACGGGCACGCGCCAGCCCCCCGTCTACGCAAGCGTGCGTAGAGCAGCTACGGAACCCTCAAATCAACCTCTGAACCCCTGTCAGGGGGCTTCAACTGCCCCTGGGTGCGGGCACATCCTCAACACAAGAGGCCCGCCGGCACGGGGGCGGCGGGCCTCAACGGGGGAACGCTCCGTCGTGGGTACGGGGAAACGCGGGCACCGCGGACACGGGGGAAACAGGGTCCGCGGGATCGCGGGATCGCGGGATCGCGGGATCGCGGGATCGCGGGATCGCGGGATCGCGGGTTCGCGGGATCGCGGGATCGCGGGTTCGCGGGTTCGGTCAACACGGGGGAACGGGGCCGCGAGACCAGGGGAAACGGGGGGCACCGGGGGGAAGGGGGGCCGTGCGGCGGCGTGGCAAAGCGGCTCGCGTCATGCGAGGTCGCGCCGGCGCACGGCCCCCTCCCGGTCAGACCCTCAGGGGCCGGTCCGGTCAGACCTTCAGGGGCCTGATCGACGTCGGCGCGTGCCACGGCTCGGTCGCGAGCTCCTCGAACTCCACGACGGCACCGATGTCGTTCGTCGTGGACATCGAGATGTTGGTGACCCGCTCCAGGATCACCTCGACGACCACCGGCACCCGGTACTCCGCCGCGAGCTTCTTCGCCTGTTCGAAGGCGGCGCCAAGGTCGGCCGGGTCGGTCACCCGGATCGCCTTGCAGCCAAGCCCCTCGGCGACCTTGACGTGGTCGACGCCGTAGACGCCCAGCTCGGGCGAGTTGATGTTCTCGAACTCCAGATTGACCTGGAAGTCGATCTCGAAGGCCCGCTGCGCCTGCCGGATGAGGCCCAGGTAGGAGCATCGCTCCTCGCCCGTCGCGGTGTTCTGCTGCCGGCGCACCCCCGGCTGGAGGACGATGAGGGGGCTGTGCGACGGACCCGGCGAGCTCGGTGGTGGGGTGGAACATGAGCGAGACCATGGCGGTGCGATGCCCGGACTGCGGGCGGGAGCACCAGTACGCCGCGCCCGCCTTCCCCTGCGCGTGCGGCACCCCGGTCGCCCCGCCCCTGAACCGGCGAGCCAACCCCGTCTCCCTCACCCACCACACCTGGGACGAGGACTGGGTCACGGTCCGCTGCGGGAGCTGCGGACGCGCGGACCAGTGGCCCCAGCCGGAGCTCGGCTGCCCGTGCGGGACCGTGCTGCGGGTGCCCGTGACGCGCGCTTCACAGCCCCCCAGCCCCGAGACCGGCGACCTGGCCGAACCGCCCGCCCCACCACCCGCCGAGCCACGCGCCACCTTCCAGCCCGTCACCATCCGCACCGCACGCGACGCCGTCACCGCCGTCGCCCTCTATCTGCGCTGGCTGGGCTACCGGGACGTCCGCCGGGCCGACCACCGCCAGCCCCACGGCATCGGGCTCGCCGCCCGCGGCGTCCTGGCGCAGGTGCACCCGCTGGTCCAACCCGCCACGCTGCGCGACGTCGAATGCCTGTGGCTGACCGCCCTGGCCGAGTCCTGCGACGGTGTCCACTTCTCGCTCGCCGGATACGCGGACGACGCCCGCGACCGCGCCGACCGCCTGGGCGTCGCCCTGTTCGTCCTGGACCTCACGGGCACCCCGCAGCCGGTGAACGCCGCGGCGGTGGAACTGGTCGCGACCGGCGCCGGGGCGTGACCCGGGGAAGACCCGAAGCCCGGGCGCGGTGCGGCCCACGCGGCGAGAACGCGGGCCGTACGCGGGCCGTCTCGCGGGGCGTCTACTCGGCCGCGTACCGCTCCCGTAGTTCGATCTTGCGGACCTTCCCCGACACCGTCATCGGAAAGGTATCCATGATCCGCAGCGCGCTCGGGATCTTGTAGTGCGCCAACTGCCCTTCGCAGTAGGCCCGTAGCTCCTCCAGGGTGAGGGTCCGCGCGCGGTCTCGCGGGATGACGCAGGCGAGGACCTCCTCGCCGTACAGCTCGTGCGGCACACCGACCACCTGGACGTCGGCGATCCCCGGGTGGCCGTACAGGAACTCCTCGATCTCCCGCGGATAGATGTTCTCGCCACCCCGGATGATCATGTCCTTGATCCGGCCGACGATCTCGACGTACCCGTCCTCGCGCATCACCGCCAGATCCCCGGTGTGCATCCACCGGCCGGCGTCGACGGCCTCGGCGGTCTTCGCGGGCTCCTCCCAGTAGCCGAGCATCACGCTGTAGCCGCGAGTGCACAACTCACCGGCCGTGCCACGGGGTTGGGTGACACCGGTGGCCGGGTCGACGATCTTCACCTCGATGTGCGGGAGGACCCGGCCGACGGTGCCGGTGCGGTGCTCCAGGTCGTCGTCGCGCCGGGTCTGCGTGGCGACCGGCGAGGTCTCGGTCATGCCGTAACAGATCGACACCTCGGCCATGTGCATGTCGGCGACGACCCGCTTCATCACCTCCACCGGGCAGGGCGAACCCGCCATGATGCCGGTGCGCAGGGACGACAGGTCGTACGACGCGAAGTCGGGGAGGTTCAGCTCCGCGATGAACATCGTCGGCACGCCGTACAGGGAGGTGGAGCGCTCCTGCTGCACGGCCTCCAGGGTGGCCCTGGGGTCGAAGGACGGTGCCGGGATGACGACGCAGGCCCCGTGCGAGGTGGCCGCCAGATTTCCCATGACCATGCCGAAGCAGTGGTAGAAGGGCACGGGGACGCACACCCGGTCCTGCTCGGTGTAGGCGATCGTCTCGCCCACGAAGTAACCGTTGTTGAGGATGTTGTGGTGGGAGAGGGTCGCCCCCTTGGGGAAACCCGTGGTGCCCGATGTGTACTGGATGTTGATCGGGTCGTCGCAGGACAGCTCCTCGAACGGGACGGGGGTCCCGCGCGCGATCAACTCGTCCCAGCCCGGGTCGCCGATGTACACGGTCTCCCGCAACCGCGGGCAGTTCCCGCGCACCTGCTCCACCATCGCCCGGTAGTCGCTCGTCCGGTGGCTGAGCGAGGCGAACAGCAGGGACACACCGGCCTGGTTGAGGACGTACTCGACCTCGTGGGTGCGGTAGGCCGGGTTGATGTTCACCATGATCGCGCCGATCCGCGCGGTGGCGTACTGGACGAGCACCCACTCGGGGCAGTTGACCGCCCAGATGCCCACCCGGTCGCCCTTGCTGATCCCGCTCGCGACCAGCGCGTACGCCAACCGGTCGACGTCCGCCGAGAACCGGGCGTAGGTCCAGCGCCGCCCGGACGGTACGTCGACGAGCACCTCGCGGTCCGGCCAGGCCGCCACCGCCCGGTCGAGGTTGGCGCCGATCGTGTCCCCGAGGAGGGCCGTACCGCTCGTCCCGTGCGTGTACGACGGCTCGCCCGCGGGCCCGCCGCTGCCGCTCACCGGAAGTCCTCCTCGCGGTACTCGGCGTCCGAGCCCTCGGCCGTGGCCTCGCGCAGCTCGACACGGCGGATCTTGCCGGACACGGTCTTCGGGAGGTCGGCGAACTCCAGCCGGCGGATGCGCTTGTACGGCGCGAGGACGGTCCGGGAGTGCTCGAAGAGCACTTTCGCGGTGTCCGGGCCCGGTTCCCAGCCCGCCGCCAGCACGATGTACGCCTTCGGCACCGCGAGCCGCACCTCGTCCGGCGCGGGCACGACGGCCGCCTCGGCCACGGCCTCGTGCTCCAGCAGGGCGCTCTCCAGCTCGAACGGGCTGATCTTGTAGTCGCTGGCCTTGAACACGTCGTCGGCGCGGCCCACGTAGGTGATGTAGCCGTCCTCGTCGCGGGAGCCGATGTCGCCGGTGCGGTAGTAACCGCCCGCCATGGCCTCCGCCGTGCGGTCGGGGTCGCCGTGGTAGCCGGTCATCACGCCCACGGGGCGGTTGGACAGATCGAGCGCGATCTCACCCTCGTCGGCGTCGGGGGCGCCCGAGACCGGGTCGAGGAGGACCACCTGGAAACCGGGGCTCGGCCGACCCATCGAGCCGGTCTTCAGCTCCTGGCCAGGGCTGTTGGAGACCTGGACGGCGGTCTCGGTCTGGCCGAAGCCGTCCCGGATGGTGACCCCCCAGGCCCGCCGCACCTGCTCGATGACCTCCGGGTTCAGCGGCTCGCCCGCGGCGACGACCTCGCGGGGCGGGGTGCGCAGCTGGGTCAGGTCGGCCTGGATCAGCATCCGCCACACGGTGGGCGGGGCGCAGAAGCTGGTGACGCCCGCGCGGTCCATCTCCGCCAGCAGCCGAGCCGGGTCGAAGCGGGTGTAGTTGTGGATGAAGACGGTCGCCTCCGCGTTCCACGGGGCGAAGAGGTTGGACCAGGCGTGCTTGGCCCAGCCGGGCGAGGAGATGTTGAGGTGGACGTCCCCCGGTTTCAGGCCGATCCAGTACATCGTCGCCAAGTGGCCCACGGGGTACGACACATGGGTGTGCTCGACCAGTTTCGGCCGGGCCGTGGTGCCCGAGGTGAAGTACAGCATCAGCGGGTCGGAGGCGTTGGTCTCGCCGTCCGGCGCGAAGTCTGCGGGGGCCGCGTAGGCGTCCTCGTAGGGCCGCCAGCCGTCCGCGGTGCCGCCGACGGCGACGCGGGTGTAACGGCCGGGCACCTCGTCGAACTTGGCGGCGTCCCCGGCCCGTGCGATCACATGCCGGACCCGGCCCCGCTCGACCCGGTCGCGCAGGTCGGCCGGACCGAGCAGAGGGGTGGCGGGGATGACGACGGCGCGCAGCTTCATGGCGGCGAGGGCGGTCTCCCACAGCTCCACCTGGTTGCCGAGCATGACGAGGACGCGGTGGTCGGCGCGTACGCCCTGGGCGCGCAGCCAGTTCGCGACGCGGGAGGAGCGCTCGGACATCTCGGCGAAGGTCAGCCGGGTCTCGGTGCCGTCCTCCTCGACGATGTGCAGGGCCGTGCGGTCGTTCCCGCGTGCGATCTCGTCGAACCAGTCGAGTGCCCAGTTGAAGAAGTCGGGGCGCGGCCAGGTGAAGCCCTTGCAGGCCGTGGCGTAGTCCTCGCGGTGGGCCAGCAGGAAGTCCCTGGCCGCCCGGAACTCCTCCGTGGCGCTCGTCCTCGCCGACATGTGTCCTCCTCATTGCCGGACCGTCGCCTGACATCGTGTAATGCGTGATACGCGTCTCACTACCCCCGAACGGGGGTGCGCCGCGCGGAAAGGGCGAGTTCGTGGCAGTGGATCCCTTCAGTTCCGTCGATACTGCTTCATCCGGCAGGACGGACATGCGCGGCGCGCTGAACCGGTTGCGGCAGGCCACCGGGCTGCCGCTGGCCTTCGCCGGGCTGGTCGAGCCGGGGGTCGGGCAACTGCGCATCAGCGAACTCCAGGGCAACCGGACGACCTCGCTCAGCGGGCTGTCCGTGCACTCCGGGAACGGGCTCGGCGGCAAGGCGGTGGCGCTGGCCCGCCCCTGCTGGGTGACCGACTACTCCTCGTCGCGGCAGATCAGCCACGAGTACGACGCCGCCGTCGCCGCCGAGGGCATCCGCTCGGTGCTCGCCGTCCCCGTCGTCGTACGGCGCCGGGTGCGGGGTGTGCTGTACGGCGCCCTGCGCACGGCCCATCCGCTGGGCGACCGTACGGTCGGGGCGGCGCTGGAGGCGGCGCGGGACATGGAGCAGGCGCTGGTGGTGCGGGACGAGGTCCGGCACCTGCTGGCGGCGGCGCGACCGCCGGAGGACGGGTCGCCGGCTGCGTGGGAGGAGGTCAGAGAGGCGCATGTGGCGCTGCGCGCGCTGGCTCCGCGCATCGACGACCCCGAGCTGCGGGAGGAGCTGCTCCAGGTCTGCGGCCGCCTGGCAGGCGCCGCGGCCGTCGACGCCCCCGGCCCGGACTCGCCCGCCCCGCCCGCCGGCCCACGGGTCGCCCTCACCCCCCGCGAGCTGGACATCCTCTCCTGCGTCGCCCTCGGCGCGACCAACGCCATCGCCGCCGACCGCCTCGGCCTGCGCCCCGAAACCGTCAAGGGCTACCTTCGCTCCGCGATGCGAAAACTGGAGGCCCACACGCGCCTGGAGGCAGTGGTGGCCGCCCGCCGAGCGGGACTCCTGCCGTAGGGCTCCGCCGACGCAGGGCGGCACTCCCGAATCGCCGGCCTCCGGCCGGGGCCGACGCGCCGAACCCCCGAATCACAGCACCCCACACCGCCCACCCCCGACCGGGGCCGACGCGCCGAACCCCCGAACCACAGCACCCCACACCGCCCACCCCCGACCAGGGCCGACGCGCCGAACCCCCGAATCACAGCACCCCACACCGCCCACCCCCGACCGGGGCCGACGCGCCGAACCCCCGAATCACAGCACCCCACGCCGCCCACCCCCGACTAGGGCCGACGCGCCGAACCCCCGAATCACAGCACCCCACGTCGCCCGCCTCCGAAGCCGCCAGGCGGCAGGAGGCAGAGTCGCTCAGCCTCCACAGGGGGTGGAGCCGCCGGCCGACAGGGGGGCGGGGGCGCAGACGGCAGGAGGCCCGCTTGGAGGGTCGGCCACCCATCGGCTGCATCGCCCGAGAGGGGCGACGGGGCTCGCGGCCTGTGGGGGGCCGGCACAGGTGACAGTCCCGGGCCGTGAAAGGTGGCACGCGCTGCGTGTCGAGCGGCCGACCGCAGCGGCTCGCGACCGGCAGCGACGGCCATGGCGGCAGGCTCAGGCGGTTGTCGGCAGGCGGCCGTGGCACGCGGCAGGGGGGCGGCCATTACCTGGCGGCAGCCAGCCTGCGATGCCGGGGCCCGGGCGAGGCCGGTGGGGCCGCAGCCTCGGACAACGGACGCGTGGCGAGGGACCATGGGCGTGGGTGGCCGTGTGGGACGGCGACGGGACTCGGCGCCGGGTCGGCTGCCGCGCGGAGGGCGGGAGGTGAGACACCACCGGGGCGGCCAGCTCGGCCGAGGGTCGGGGACGGGACGGGCGTGGGCGGGGATTCATGTTTCGGGCGTGTGAAATTCCTTATGCCGTACCCTTCCTGTTATTTCCCTCACCACGCTGCGTTCCGAAATTCAAGGACTGGTTGCCTAATATTGGCCCGGACACGACACAGAGGGGAGCGGTGGCCCGTGCATCGGGACTTCAAGGAGCCTGGGAGACCCCGCCCCGACCTGGTCATAGGCAGGGAGGAGCTGTTCACCACGGCGCGGGAGCAGCTCGCGCGCGGCGGCAGCGTGCTCGTGCACGGCTCCGCCGGTATCGGTAAATCGACCGTCCTGCGCGCGCTGGCCGCTGAATACGACACGACGGCCCGCACCGTCCTGCGCTGCTCGGCCACCGAGTCCGAGTCCCACCTGCCGTTCCTCGCCCTGACCGACCTGCTGGGCCTGGTCGTGGACGAGGTCTCCGACCAGCTGCCCGCCCCTCAGCGCACCGCCCTCGAATCCGCGCTCACCGGCCGTGGTGAGTCCACCCTCCAGCGTGACGGCCTGGCCCTGCGCCTCGCGGTGCTGTCGACCCTGCGCGCCCTGGCCGCCAAGGGCCCCGTCCTGATCGTCGCTGACGACCTCCAGTGGCTGGATCCGGCCAGCGTCGAACTGCTCGGATTCGCCGCCCGCCGCCTCGGTGAGATGCCGGTCCGCATGCTGTGCGCCGTCCGCACCTCGACGGACCCCCATGGCCACGAGCAGGACAGGTATCTACGCGCGTCCCCGCCGGACACCCTGGCCCTCAGAGTCAATCCGCTGTCCAGAGCGCATGTCGCCGAGCTGCTGGAGAACCGCGGTTACACCGGTCTGCCCCGCTCCACCGTGCGGGACATCCACCGCACCAGCGGCGGCAACCCCCTGTTCGCGCTGGAGCTGGGCCGCGCCCTCGCCGACAGCCCCACCCCGCCCCGCCCGGGCGAGCCGCTGCCGGTGCCGACCTCGCTGCGGACCCTGGTGCTGAACCGGCTGGACATGCTGTCCGCGGAGGCCCGCCGCACCCTGCTCGTGGCCAGCGCCGGTGCCCGGCCCACCCTGGCCCTGCTGCGCGCCGCCGGACGGGAGAACGCCGAGGCGGAGACCGCGCGGGCCGTCGAGCTCGGCCTGCTGGCACCGGAGCGGGAGAGCCCCGGCGTGCGCTTCGCGCATCCCCTGGTGTCGGCCGCGCTGTACGCGGAGGCCACCGCCCAGGAGCGGCGGGCCGCCCACGCCGCGCTGTCCACCGCCGCCGTCGACCCCATCGAGCGGGCCCGGCATCTCGCCCTGTCCACCACCGGCGCCGATCCGCAGGTCGCCGCCCGGCTCGGCGAGGCCGCCGCGGTGGCCCGGGACCGGGGCGCGCCCTCCGTCGCCGCCGAGCTGGGCCTGCTCGCGGCCCGGCACACCCCGGCCGACGCGACGCCCTCCCCGGACGAGCGGCGGCTCCAGGCCGCCGAGGACGCGCTGACCGCCGGCGAGAACGACCTCGCCCGGGACATCGCCCGCGAGGTGCTGAGCCGGGCCACCGAGCCCGCCGAGCGCGTCCGTGCCTGGATGGTGGTGATCGAGGCGGCCGGGCAGTCGATCGCCGAGGTCGACGCCGTCTACCCGCAGGCCCTCGCGGACGCGGGCGACGACCCCCGACTGCTCGCCCTGGTCCACTACCAGCTGGCCTGGCGCGCGCTGGTCATCGACGGCGACTTCGCGGCGGGCCGCGAGGAGGCCGCGCGCTCCGCGGAACTCGCCGCGAAGGCCGGGGACCGCCGCACCGAGCTGCTCGCGCTCGCCCACCAGGCGCAGGTCGAGACGTTGATGGGGCACCCGGACGCGCCCGCGACGATCAAGAAGGCGTTGAAGGAGCCGCAGGACCCGCAGCTGGCCTGTCACCACAACGGGGCGGGCGCGACCCGCTTCCGCTGGCTGATGATGAGCGACCAGTTCGGCGACGCCCGGGCCACGGCCACCGCGCTGCTGCGCGAGGTACGGCGTCGCGGCATGGTCGAGAGCGAGGTGCACTACGTGCGCTTCCTCGCCGAGATCGAACTGCGCACCGGACACTGCGGCCGGGCCCTCGACCTCGCCCGTGAGGGCTACGGGCTCGCCCGGGACTCCGGTATCGGCGAGGGCGCCTCCGCCATGCTCACCTCCCTCGCGGAGGCCGCGGGCGGCGATGTGGAGCGGGCCCAGGCTCTCGCCCGGGAGGCCGCCGAGCACGCCGAGCAGGACGGCGACCTGATGTATCTCTCGCGTGCCCTGGGCGCTCTCGGCCACGCCCAGTTGGTGGCCGGCGACGCGGCGGGCACCGTGCAGTCGCTGCGCCGGGTACGGGAGTTGGAGGAGGGCCTCGGGGTCACCGATCCCGCCCGTGGCCGCTGGCAGGCCGATCTCGCCGAGGCGCTGGTGCGGGTCGGGGAGATCACCGAGGCGCAGGACGTCATCGACGTCACCCGGCAGCGGGCGATGAGGCTGGGCCGCGAGAGCATCCTCGCGGCCCTCGACCGCGCCGAGGCCCTCGTGCGCGCGGCACGCGGTGAACACGACGCCGCCGTACGGCAGTTGACCTCGGCCCAGGACCGGCTGGCGAAGCTGGGCTGCGGGCTGGAGGAGGCGCGGGCCGCGTATGCCCTGGCCTGTCTGCGCGTGATGCCCCAGGCACTCGGTGTTCCTCCGCGCGCTGGGGTGACCCCTGCGCCCGGCCCGGCCGCGTACGACGAGGCGTCCCGGTTGTTCCGCCGCTGCCGTGCCCTGCCGTGGCTGCGTCAGGTGGAGCGGGCCGCGGTCACCCCGGCGCCCGTGCCGCAGCCCGCGATCGCCCCTTCGGCGCTGGACGCCCTCGCCGGGCTCGCGGCGACCGAACGGCAGGTCGCCGAGCTGGTGATGGAGGGCGCCACCAACCGGGAGATCGCCGGCAAGTTGTACATCAGCGTGAAGACGGTCGAGGCGACGCTCACGCGGGTCTACCGGAAGCTGGGGATCCGGTCGCGTGTCGACATCGTGCGACTTGCGGCGGGACACCGTACGAACTGACCTCCCCGGGACCGGCGTACGCCCCCTCCCAGGGGACCGGTGTGCGAAGGCTCCGCGTCGACTGGGACGCGGCCCTGCCCTTGCGGCCCCAGCCTAGGCTCAAACCCGGGGCCGGGTCATCGAGGGTTTTCCCTCCCCAACTCCCTTAGGGGGATCCCCCATTGGGGGCCGATCACAGGGAGTCATACGTTTTGAGCCGTGCCGCACGCCAGGGCACACAGACCGGCCCACCGCCCCCGCTCGGCTCCCCCGAGCGGGGGCGGTACCGCAGGCCCCTGTGCACCACCCCCCACCCGCGCGTCCCCCACCGGCAACTCCCCCCATGAGGAGAACCATGTTCGGGTTCATCCGTGCCAGGAAGACGATCGTCGCCGCCGCGGCGACCGCCGCCGCCTCCGCGGCCGCGCTCCTGGCCGCCCCCGGCGCCGTCGCGGCTCCCCAGCCCATCGTCGGCGGTACGACCACCACCGCGAGCGCGTACCCGTACGTCATGCAGATCACCAACGCCTCGCAGAGCCAGTTCTGCGGCGGCACCCTGGTGTCCGCGACCAAGGTGATCACCGCGGCCCACTGTGTCGACGGCAGAACGACCAGCAACACCCGTGTCGTCGGCGGCCGCACCTACCGCAACGGCACGGACGGCACCGTCCGGTCCGTCAGCCGCATATGGATCCACCCGAACTACACGTCCGCCGAGAACGGCAGCGACGTGGCCGTGCTCACCCTGTCGTCGTCGATGCCGTACACCCCGATCTCGTACGTCACCTCGTCGCAGACCGGCGTGTACGCGGCCGGCACCACCGCCCGCATCCTCGGCTGGGGCACCACCTCCTCGGGCGGCTCCTCCTCCAACCAGCTGCGCACCGCGACCGTGCCCACCGTGGCCAACTCGGTCTGTGGCAGCTCCAGTTCCTACGGCTCCGCATTCATTGCGAGCGACATGGTGTGCGCCGGTTACACGTCCGGCGGCGTGGACACCTGCCAGGGCGACAGCGGCGGTCCCCTGATCACCGGGGGCGTCCTGGCAGGCATCACTTCCTGGGGCAACGGCTGCGCCGACGCGCAGTACCCCGGTATCTACACCCGGCTGACCACCTTCTCCAGCACGGTGGCCGCGCAGGTCAACTCGTGATCGGGGAAGGCCGGCCCGCGAACTCCTGAGGTACGTCCTCAGGTGCAAGCAGGGGGCGTTGCGAACCTGCCACGAGCGGTTCGCAGCGCCCCCTCTCCATTGACGTCCGCCGCGGCGGCCGACCCGGTCGAGTCAGCCGGCGACCGTGCCGAAGCGGATGTCGTACGGGCCGTCGCCGGAGTCGTCGCCTTCGCCGGGCAGCGTCCTGAGGGTGCGCTCGGCCTCCGCCACGAGGACGGCCCGCTGCTCCGCGGTGAGGCGGCCGAACGGCTCCAGGACGAGGGCGGGCCCGTCGAACTTCCAGATCCCCGCCAGGAACCCGTCGACGAGGAAGGTGCGGTACGCCTGATTCCCCTGCCAGCTACGGCCCTTGAGGTCGGGCGGTACGACGCGGGAGCGGTCCGCGTGGGAGAGGAGCAGGTTGTCGAACTCGGGCAGCAGGCGGGCCGGGGCCGGGGTCTCCGGGTCGGGACGGGGCGCGTCGGGGAGGTCGAACAGTTCGACGCCGTTCTCGTCGCGGAAGGTGAGCAGCTCCGGGCGCAGCCGCTCGAACGCCTCGCGCAGTCGGGTCAGTCCGGCCCAGGTCTGCATGTCCTTGACGGAGGCAGGCCCGAAGGCGGCGAGATAGCGGCGTACGACGGTCTCGGGCGCCGGGGCGGGTTCGGCGGGGCGGCCCAGCCAGTGCTCGGCGGTGGTCAGCGCGACCTGGCCGCTACGGCCCCACAGGCCACGCGGGGTGACCTGTACGAGCGGCAGCCGGCACCGCGCGGCGATGCCGAGGGCGAACGGATCGGCGTCGGGCCACTCGACGAGCAGCGCCTCGCGCAGCTGCTTGAGGGTGCGCGGCTCGTCCTCCACCAACTCCCGTGCGAGGGCGGCGAGCCGGTCGAGGTCGACGCCGACGAGGCCCTTGCGGAACTGGTGCAGCTCCCGTTCGCGGGCGGCCTGGACGAGAGGCCGAAGGGTGAGGCAGTCCTCGGCGGTGTGGGTGTGGATGGTGGACCGCATGGTGACGATCCGTACGACGGCTCGCTCCTCCATGAGCGTCGACAGCTGCTCGGGGGCGAAGCCTTCCAGGCGGGCGGCGAGCGCGTAGTACGGCGGTCTGACGTTCTGCGCCTGGAGCCCGAGGAGATGCTCCACGGCGCCGCTCACCGACAGCTCGGCCACCGGCGAACGGTGCAGCAGCAGTTGCCGGGCGAGGGTGGCCCGGTTGAGGGCGCGGACGCCGAGCAGGGGTGCGGTCGAGGTCGCCTTCTTCGTCATGGGGGAACGCTAACGGCCCTTGCGGACAGCCTCTGTCCGCGACGCCCTGCGCGCTCGGGGTTCCCGGAGCCCTCACGTGGTTTGCCCCGGATATCCTGCTCGAAGATCACACAGACAGATGTGCGACTCGGGAGGCGAACCGATGGCCGAACGACGTGCCCGCCCAGCCTCGAAGAGCGCCAGGAGGTCCGTCTGGCGCCGCGCCCTGACCCCGCCCTCCGCTCCGGCGACCCGGCCGCCGGCGCCCCGCCCCGAGCCGGCGGGTCCGGAGCAGCCGGATCGGGCCAGTGTCGTGCAGGCGGTCCTGTACGAGGACGGTGTACGCGTCTCCGCGCCCGCGACGCTCGCCGACACCTACCGCGAGCTGCGGGAGGCGCCGTCGGGCATGGCATGGATCGGCCTGGCCCGCCCCACAGAGGGTGAACTGCTGTCGCTGGCGACGGAGTTCGACCTGCATCCGCTCGCCGTCGAGGACGCGATGGAGGCCCATCAGCGGCCCAAGCTGGAGCGCTACGGCGACACCCTGTTCGTGGTCCTGCGCGCGGCCCGCTATCTCGACGCCCCGGAGGAGGTCGACTTCGGCGAGCTGCACGTGTTCGTGGGCCCCGACTTCGTCATCACGGTCCGCCACGGCGCGGCGCCGGACCTCTCGGCGGTCCGCCGACGCATGGAGGAGACACCGGAACTGCTGAAGCTGGGCCCGGAGGCGGTGCTGTACGCCATCCTCGACGCGGTGGTGGACGACTACGCGCCCGTCGTCGCCGGAGTGCAGAACGACATCGACGAGATCGAGACCGAGGTGTTCCGCGGCGACCCCGAGGTCTCCCGCCGTATCTACGAACTCTCCCGCGAGGTCGTCGAGTTCCAGCGCGCCACCCGCCCCCTGGTCGGCATGCTCCACGGCCTCATGGCCGGTTTCACCAAGTACGAGACGGACGACGAGCTCCAGAGCTACCTCCGCGACGTCGCCGACCACGTCACCCACACCAGCGAACGCGTCGACGGCTTCCGCCAGGCCCTCACGGACATCCTCACGGTGAACGCGACGCTGGTGACCCAGCAGCAGAACGCCGAGATGCGGGCCCTGGCGGAGGCGGGCTTCGAACAGAACGAGGAGATCAAGAAGATCTCCTCGTGGGCGGCCATTCTGTTCGCCCCGACGCTGGTCGGGACGGTCTACGGGATGAACTTCCAGCACATGCCGGAGCTGCACTGGGTGTTCGGATACCCCTTCGCGATCGCCTTGATGGGGATCGTATGTACCAGTTTGTACGTCATCTTCAAGCGGCGGGACTGGCTCTGAGGAGTCGCCGTGAGGGCGGCTACCCTGAGGGGCGCAGCCCCCGAACGCAGCCTCGGAAGACACCCCGCGAGGCCGCTGGGGAGAGTCTGGGGAGAAGGCAACGCACCCCGTGACGGGCGGCCTCAGCGATCGCAGGCATGGCCTCCGAGAAGCCTCACTGCCGCGAGGCGCCATCCTCTCCCCCACCGGGTACCCCCGCCCCGGCGAAGCGCAAGGACACCAAGGACGCCGTCAACCTCACAGTCGGAAGAGTTTTCGCCCGCGGGAAGCGAAAAGTACCTTGTCCTGCTGATCAGCTTTTTCTTGTGTGCGAAAGAGGCTTCGCCGATGGGGCGTCCTGAACTACCGGTCGATCCGGCGGCAGGTCCGGTGCAGCGACTCGCCCATGATCTTCGGGAGCTGCGCCGTTCGGCGGGTGGCGTGTCGTACCGGGCCATGGCGAAGAAGGCCGGTTTCTCGGTGACGACGCTGGCCAAAGCGGCGAGCGGTGAGCGACTGCCGTCGTTGGCCGTGCTCCAGGCGTACGTCCAGGCGTGCGGCGCCGACCCCGCTGCGTGGGAGGCACGGTGGGCGGAGGCCGAGGCCCTGGCCGGGGAGGAGAGGCAGGAGGATGCCGGCGCCGCCCCGCCCTACCGTGGCCTCGCGCGCTTCGAGCCGGACGACCGTGAGCTGTACTTCGGCCGGGACCGACTGATCGACAAGCTGGGCGAGCTGGCGTCCGGGTCCCCGTTCACCGTGGTGTTCGGGGCGTCCGGCAGCGGCAAATCCTCCTTGCTGCGGGCCGGATTGATCCCGCTGCTGCGGGAGAAGATCGCGCAGCAGGGGCGTACGGCCGTCCTTCGCATCCTCACTCCGGGAGACCGGCCCGCCGCCACCTACGGACGTCTGCTGACGCCGGAAGCCGACGATCCGGAGTGCTGGGTGGTGGTGGATCAGTTCGAGGAGGTCTTCACCCTCTGCCGTGAGCCAGCCGAGCGGGACCGCTTCCTCGACCTTCTGCTCGCCGCGCGTGATCCGGCAAGCCGACTGCGGGTGCTCATCGCCGTACGGTCGGACTTCTATGCGCGGTGCGCCGAGCACCCGCGGCTGGCGGAGGCGCTGCACGGGAGTGGGCTCCTGGTCGGTCCCATGACCGCGGACGAGCTGCGCGAGGCGGTGGTCGGTCCCGCGCAGGCGGCGGGGCTCATCGTGGAGCGGACTCTGACGGCGCGGATCGTGGCGGACGTTCTCGACGAGCCCGGCGGGCTGCCGATGCTCTCCCACGCTCTGTTGGAGACCTGGCGGCGGCGCAAGGGACGGATGCTGACCCTGACCGCGTACGAGGCGGCCGGCGGGGTGCGCGGCGCGATCGCGGCCAGCGCCGAGGAGGTCTACGGGGAACTCTCACCCGCGCAGGAGCGCGCTGCCCGGCAGTTGCTTCTGCGGATGGTCGAGCCCGGGCAGGGCAACGCCGACACGCGCCGGCCGCTCAGCTGGGAGGAGATGGCCGGGTGGGAGAACCCCGAAGTGCGCGCCGTCGTCGGCCGGCTGACCCGGGCGCGGTTGCTGACCACCGATGACGACGGGGTGCAGCTCGCCCACGAGGCACTCATCAGCTGCTGGCCGCGGTTGCGCGAGTGGATCGACGCTGACCGGGAGCGGCTGCGCCTCCACCGGCAGCTGACCGACGCCGCCCGCACCTGGCAGGAGCATGACCGCGACCCGGGCACGCTCTACCGGGGCACCCGCCTGGCGCGGGCCGAGGAGCTGTTCGCGGACGACGGCGGCTACGACGGTCTGACGTCCGAGGAGAGGGCCTTCCTGGTCACCGCGGCGCAGCAGCGGGCGGCGGAGGAGCGGGCCGCCGCCCGGGCCCGGCGCCGCAGCCGCACACTCACGGCCTCGCTCTGCGCCGTGCTGGCGGTGGCCCTGGTCGTCGGTCTGGCCGCCGTGCGACTGCGTCAGGACAGCGAGAAGCAGACCACCGACACGGCGGCCCGCCGGGTGGCCGCGGTCGCCGACGCGCTGCGTACCACCGACCCGCGCACCGCGATGCTGCTCGGCGTCGCCGCATGGCGCACCTCTGAGCTGCCGGAGTCCCGCCGAGCCCTGCTGGGCGCGCTGGCCCAGCCCGAACTGGACAACTTCACCGACCCGGCGCCCGGTGACGAACCGGCGCGGTTCCTCGACGTCTCCGGGCGCACTCTGCTCAGCATCAGCGACAAGACCGCCTGGCGGGCGTGGGATGTGGGCACCCACCGCCGTCTCGCCTCGGGGCCGCTACCGCACGGGTCGGTGCTCGGAGCGGGTCCGGGCGGCCGGGTGCTCGTCATCCGGACCGCCCAGCAGACCCAGCGGCTGTGGGACACCCGAACGAGGCGTTGGATCGGGGGTCCCCTGTCGTTCGGGAACACCGTGAGCTTCGGGGCGAGTGGCCGCAATTACCTGGTAATGAGCATGTTCGACGACCGGGCTGGGCTCTACTCCGTCACCGACGGCCATCTGGTGTTCCGGACCCCGTCGGCCGGCAGCGGGGAGCGCGCCGCCGCGGCGGCCGACGACCGGCTGCTGGCCGTCTGCCCGCGCGGACGGGTCCCGCAGGTCTGGGACACCTCCGCGCGCAGCGTCCGGTCCGGTGCCTGGACGAGCGCTCGCGGCGTCTGTGATGGTGACCGCACCCTCCTCGGTCTCACCGGCGGCCGGCTCCTCACTCTCACCGGGGACCGGGTGCGTGTATGGGACACCACGTCGGGACGAGAGCTCGCCGACGTCGCCCACCCGGGGGTCCTTTCGGCCGTCGTGAGCGCGGACGGCTCGTTTCTGGCGACCGGCGGCGGCCAGGAGATCAGAGTGTGGCGTCTGCCCAACCGTGGCGCCCCCGTCTTCCGGCACTCCTTGGCCAGCGAGTCGCTCTCCGGTCTCGCCTGGGACTCCTCGCGGCCCCTGCTGCGGTACCTCGAAGGGGGCACGGTCCACACCCTCGACCTCACCACGACGCTCGACCGCGCCTGGCGAAAGAGTCCGCTCGCCGGGGTCCGGCTCAGCCCCGACGGCAGGACGCTCGCCACCGCCGAACGTGTCGGTGAACGCTACGTCTTCCAGCTGCGGAACACGCGCGACGGCCGTCTCCTGCGAACCCTGCCGACCCCGTCACTTCCGGCCTTCCGCAACGGCATACGGACGGTCCCTGCGGAGATCACCGAGCCCTTGATGTCCTTCAGCCCCGACGGAGGCATGTTCGCGTACGGAGTCTCCGTCTCTCTCGGGGACACGGCGCCTCAGCGTCTGACGGTGTGGGACGTGGCCGCCGGACACGCGAAGACCACTGTGGACCTGGCGACGGCGTCCGCGACGCCTACGGACGCGATCGCCCTGGGACCGGGCGGTCGTACACTCCTCACCGTACGTTCGACCGAAGACGGCTTCGTCAACGAGACATGGGACACCACGCGGCAGCGGAGGACGGCGCTCCTCCCCGGCCCGGCCGGCAGTGAGCTGGCCGTCAGCCCGGACGGCGGGCTCCTCGTGACCGACAACCGCGTAGTCCGAGCAGGCCGGTCCCACGTCCATGACCTCGTCCAGCACGACGGCATCGGAGCCATCGCCTTCGCTCCCGACGGCTCCGGCCTGGCGGCGGGGGACTGGACAGGGCGGGTGGCCGTCTGGGACGGCGACCTCCGGCACCGGGCGGGCATCCTGAGGAACGTCTTCCTGGCGCCCGTCGATCCGTCCTCCGACTCAGCCGAGGCGATCAGGGCTCTCGCGTTCAGTCCGGACGGCAGCACGCTTGCCGTGGGCGGCGACGCGGGGACCGTCCAACTCTGGGACATCGCGACCCAGCAACCTCTCGGTCCTTCTCTGCCCACCCCCGGTGGAAGCATCGACACCCTCGCCTTCAGCCCGGACAGCACCATGCTGTACGCGGGCGGCAAGCACGTCCCGCTCCAGCGGTACGTGGTGGATCCGGAGCGAGCGGTATCCCTTGTCTGCGCCCGTACCGGGAACACGGAGCTGACCCGGGCGCAGTGGCGCACCTACGTTCCGGACCGGCCGTACCGGCGAGTCTGCCCCTGACCGTCGTGCTGCCGTCCAGCCGAGGCCGCCGTAGGCCGTGGCCACGGAAGACTTCCAGCACATGCCGGAGGTGGGCTGGAGCCTCGGACACCCCTTGGTGATCGGCCTGGTGGGGGTGGTCTGTGTGAGCCTGGACGTGATCTTCAAACGCCGGGACTGGCTCTGAGCCCTTCGCGTCGGGCCCAGCTGCCCCAGCTAAGGGATGACCACTCCGGAACCGTTGTCGCCGCTCAGGTTCGCGCCGAACAGCGCCTTCGCCGTCGACGCCCCGATGTCCTTCGGGTTCTGGGCGACCGACTTCGAGGCCGTCACGCCGGTGGCCGCGCCGCGCAGCAGCCATACCGCGCCGCCGTTCACGACGCTTCCCAGGTTCTCGCCCGGCGCGCCCGCGACCAGGTCCGCCTTCCCGTCACCCGTCATGTCGAGCAGTCGCAAGGCCGCGCCGAACACGTCACCGGACTCCGCGGCACCCGGCACTCCCGTCGTGTCCTGGTGGAACGCCTGCGCACCCTTGCCGGTGAGCCCGCCCCTGCCGCCCTTGAGCAGCACCACGGCGCCGGCTCCGGCCTCGGAGCCGATCGCCTCGCCGGGGACACCGACGGCCAGGTCGGGGTATCCGTCGCCGTTCACGTCGCCCGCGTGCAGCCGTCCGCCGAACTGGTCGCCCTTCTCGCTCGCGCCGGGCACACCCGCCGTGTTCTGGGTGATCGTCTGCGTACGGGTCTGGCTGGGTCCGGACGGCGAACCGTAGTGGACCTTGACGGTGCCCGGGTCCTCCTCGGTGCCCTCGGTGTCGCCGTTCGGGAAGATCCGGGTGGCGAGGTCGGCGTACCCGTCCCGGTCGAAGTCGGCGACGGCGGTGCCGGCCGCGGAGTTCAGCCGCTGCGGGACGGTGGACAGGCCGGACTTGGAGCCCAGCCACAGCTTGCCGCCCTCGGCGTGGTTCTCGTAGACGTAGAAGGTCGCGAGATCCTCGACGCCGTCACCGTTGAAGTCGCCCGCGGCGGTGGCGTTGATGGAGTTGTCGGTGCTGTACACCTGCACCTGCTGCTCGCGGGCGGGGACGCCGTCGCGGCCGAAGGGGCCGTAGAGGACGTCGTGGTAGTCGTACTCCTCCCCGTTGCCCATGAACAGGTCCGTGTGCCCGTCGCCGTCGAAGTCACCCGCGGTGATGTCGTCGCCGACCTGGGCGTTCGCCGGTGCGCCGACACGGACGGCCCCCTCGCCGGACATCCCGGCCTTCCGGCCCCACAGGACGGTCACCGATCCGTTGACGTTGTCCTCCGGCCGGTAGTCGCGGGCGACCACGGCCAGGTCGGTCAGGCCGTCGCCGTCCAGGTCGCGGGAGATCATCGCGTAGCCGAAGACGTGGTTGTCGCCGGAGGCGCCGGGCACGTCAGGGGTGTCCTGGGTGATGACCGTGGTGCGCTTGGGGTCGAGACCCTGCGCGGAGCCGTAACTGATCGCGATGTAGCCGGCCCGGGCATGCCCGCCGACGTTCGCGCCGGGCGCGGCGACGGCGACGTCCTGGAAGCCGTCGCCGTTGAAGTCCTCGCGCACGGTGGTGACGCCGCCCTTCGCAGACGCGCTGCCCGCGACGATCGGCACACCGAACGACCCGATCAGGGCGGCGGCCACGGCGGTCGATACGGCAGGTCGGCGGATTCCCACTGCTCCTCCTCGAAGCGCGAGCGACATCGAGACGCGTCGCACGGATGTGACTCACCTTCAAGACACCCGGAAACTGCGGATGGTTGTGCGATGACGGCCGGGTGAAGCGGACGCGGGCGGAACGGGGCGCGATCCTCTTCGCCCCGACGCTTGTGTTCGAGCCGGGACCGGAGGTCACGCGCCCGGCGGGCTGGGGACCCGTGCGCGGGCAGGTCGGGATCCGGTGACACGAAGACGCCCTCCGCCGCCACCAGGACCGTGGAGGGGCCCCCTCGGTGGTGATGACCCCGCCCACGGATGTCGTCCGGTCCTCGACCCCGGTGAGCGGGTTCACGGTGTTTCCGGGTGTCCGTGTGCCGCGCGCCGCGGCCCGGTGGCGTGAGGAGGCGGTGGGGTCGAGGGCGGAGGAGCCCGTTTCCCCGGCTCTCCGGGACGAAGATCGGCTTGTGGGCGGCGCGGCGGCCGGGCACTGAGGACGCCGAGAAGCTGGGGTTGCTGGGGGTGATCGGTACGCAGAGTCCGGCTGCCGAGTAGGACCGGTGCGGTCCTCCGGCCGGTGTCCCGCTGACGGCACGCGGTCGGTGGCCTGCCTGGGGCGGCTCTCGGCCTGGCGCGGGGGTCCTGGCGCTGTCAGGGCAGACGGAGCCGGGCCATGGCGTGATGGCGTGAGCCGGATCGCCTGAGCGTCACGCCGGGCTGCGGCTGCGGCTGCCCGCGGTGTCGCTGGGGGTGTCGGAGAGGGTGATACGGGCCGTGATGCGCTTGCCGACCGGCTCCTGCTCCATGAACAGGTCCTCGGTGACGGCCTTGACGATCTCCAGGCCGTGCTGGCCGATCCTGCCTGGATCGGCGGCCCGGGCCGCGGGCACCGTCGGATCGCTGTCCCACACGACGATGTCGACGGCGCGGACGTTGATGCGCAGCTCCATCAGGACGGGGCCGGTGGCGTACTTGCAGGCGTTGGTGACCAGCTCGCTGACCACCAGCTGGGTGAGATCCCTCGCCCGTGCGGTCACCGGCAGGTGGTGATCGCCGTCGGCCAGGTCGAGGAAGGCGACGGCATGGTGGCGGGCGTCGGCGATGCAGCCGTCGTTTCCGTCCAGGGCGTAGCCGGCGCGCATCAGGTACTCGTCCGTGCAGGTACAGCCGTCACCGTCAGCATGTGGCATCCCACGTGTCGTCCTCACTCCCCCTTGACCGCGCCAGTACCCGCGACGGCCTCATGCATGCCACCGGGGTGTCGTTCAGCACAGCGATCCGGGAGCGCCGAGCGGTGACCTCCGCCTGTCAGACCGGCAGGACCACGGTGAGCCTCTCGTGGTGAGCCACCAGCCATCGCTGTATGCGGTCCCGGCGTCGTCCACCACCACGCGCGGACAGCACCTGGGTGGAGACGGGTCGCCATCGGCCACTCGGTCGGCGACGAAGGCCCGGCAGGCTGCGGCAGCCTGCTCGATGAGGGCGGGCAGTTCGGCGTGGTCCGGCAGGGAGAGGCCGCTCTCCCTCGGGATCGGCCAGGTCCCGGGGCCACTCGGCTCCTGTGTCGACCGCGATGGCCGCGCCCGCCCCGTGCACGCGGCGCAGCGGGCTTCCCATCGATCTCAGCGCGGTCTCCGGGCGGGGCGACCTCGCAAACCGGACGGGCGACGCGGCGGGAAGGACGGCTTCAGTCGCCGAGTGCGGTGCGCAGGGCGGTGGCCATCAGATCGATGGCCTCCTTCGCCGCCGGCACGGGGCCGGTGTGGGTGAAGTAGTGGTCGACGCCCTCGAAGACGCGGTGGGTGACCGGGACGCCTGCGGCTTCCAGGGCCTTGGCGTAGGCGTCGCCCTCGTTGCGCAGGCGGTCGTTCTCGGCGGTGATGACCAGGGCGGGCGGCAGTCCGGCGAGGTCGTCGGCCAGCCCCGGAGAGGCGAGGGGATGCGCACGGTCGCCGGGGTCCGGCACGTAGGCGGCGGTGAAGATCCGCATGAGCTGAGGGCTGAGCAGCGGCTTGGCTATGAGGGACTGCTTGGTGGCCGGGTCGGCGACCTGGTCGAGCGGCGCGGAGTCGATGATCTGCAGGCGGGGCGAGAACGTGCCGCGGTCCCGGGCCAGGCGGCAGACCGCGGCGGTCAGGTTGGCTCCGGCGCTGTGGCCGCCCACCGCGAGGCGTGCACCGTCCCAGCCGCCCGCAGGGCCGTTCTCGGCGACCCACGCGGTGACGTCGTAGGCCTGGGTGACGGGGACGGGGAAGTGCCGCTGCGGGGCGACGGCGTAGTCCACGTTGATGACGACACAGCCGGCCGTGGCGGCGATGTAGCGGCAGATGTGGTCGTCCTGCTCCGGGCGGCCGACCACGAAACCGCCGCCGTGGAAGTTGACGTAGACGGGAGCGGGGGAGCCGCTCGGGGTCGACGGGTGGTAGACGGTGCAGTTCACCGGCCCGGCACCGGTCTCCACCCGGAGTGCCTCCGTGCGCTTGGGGACATCGGTGAAGCGCAGGTCCTTGTGCACACGGGCCATCATGCCGCCGAGCAACAACTGGACGCCTCTGGCCTGGGCTGTTGAGCTGAACGCCATGACCGTGCCCACTTCTTCCAAAGTTTGACTAACAGGTTTCCTGATAATGAGGGCTCGGCCCGCATCGCGCAAGGGACGTGCGGGGCGGCCTGCCGCCCGCGCCCCGCCCGTACGCCCCCGCCCACGAAGCACGGCCCTCCCGGGGTGGTCCGCTTCGGCTCCGACGCGCCGAGTACGCCGGCGTGACGCGAGGCCGTAGACGGCGGGGACGACGACACACTGCTCGGCGAGCTATCGCGGTGCGGTCAGGGCTGCTGCTGTGCCGAACCGCCACCAGTTGATGTTGAGCAGGTAGCCGCTGCCGCCGGTGAACCGCAGATAGAGGTCCTGGGTTCCCGTGGCTCCGCCGACCGGGCAGGTCACCGACGTCCAGGTCTGCCAGCCCCCGGTGCCCGGCACACCGCACCGGCCCACGACCGTCCCGTTCGGGGAGCCGAGGCGCAGCTCCACGGTGCCGCCGCCGCTGCCCGAGGCCACCCGCGCGGTGAACGAGGAGGCGCCCGACCCGAACGCCACGCCCTTGACCTTGATGTGGTCACCGTTCTCGATCCAGCCGACGTTCATGCCTCCTTCCGCGGCCGGTTCGGTTTCGATCCCCGACCCCCAGGCGATCGTCTCGGCCTCCTGCCGCACATACGGGTTGAGCGTGCCGACCTGGGGGGCGCCCGCGTTCGTCATGGTGATCGTCGGGATGGTGCCGTCGGCCCGGTAGGAGAACCTCTCCACCGCGACCGAGCGGGTGAAGCCACCACCGCCCGGGAGCGCGCCGTTGTGGTAGAAGAAATACGAGTTGCCCTTGAAATCGACGATGCCCGGGTGGTTGGTGAAGCTGCCGCCCTGGGTGGGCATGACCGTCCCGCGGTACGTCCAGGGCCCCGTCGGGCCGGGCGCCGTGGAGTAGGCGATGAACTCCGAGCAGCATCTGGCCGCGAACACCAGGTAGTACAGACCGTTCCGTTTGTAGACCCAGGGGCCTTCCTCGTACAGCGTGGGACGGTTGGGGTCGCCGGTGCGGGTGCCGAACCCGGCGGCGGTGAGCGGGATCCGCACGGGACTGCCCGAGTACGAGGTCATGTCGGCGTTCAGCTTGACGTACCACAGGTTCGGGTTGCCCCAGTACAAGTAGGCCTGGCCGTCGTCGTCGATGAAGACGGTCGGGTCGATCTCGCCGTTCTCCACCAGCGGATGGCCGAGGGCGTCCCGGAACGGGCCGGTCGGGCTGTCCGACACCGCCACGCCGATGGCCATCCGGCCGGTCGCCCGGCTCTTCACCGGCACGTACCAGTAGAACCGGCCGCCTCGCTGCACGGCCTGTCCCGCCCACGCGTCGGCGGACGCCCAGCTGAAGGTGGCCAGGCTGAGCGGGGAGCCGTGGTCGGTCCAGTTGACCATGTCGGCCGAGGACCACACCCGCCAGTCCTTCATGGTGAAGTAGGTGGAGCCGTCCTCGTCGTGCCCCGTGTAGAGGTAGACCCGTCCGTCATGGACCAGCGGAGCCGGGTCGGCGGTGTAGACGTGCTGCACGACGGGGTTGTCGGCGCTGGCCGCCGGGGGCTGCACCACGGCGGGAACGACGGCGAACGCCAGCAGCAGGCCCACGGTCCACGCGACCGCCCGGAGGAGCCCCGTCCTGGTGGCCGGTGACGGCCGCGCTTCGGTCACCGTGCCCTCCGGGGGATGCCGTTCGACGCGTGGACTGTTGGTGGGTGCGCGAGGTCCCTCATGTGCGGCTCCACTTCTGGCCGGCCTGTCCGTTGCAGCTCCACAGCACCAGGGGGGTCCCGTTGGTGCTGCCGGCCCCGTTGACGTCGAGGCACAGCCCGGCCCGGACGTTGCGGATCGATCCGTCGGAACCGACGGTCCACTTCTGGTTGTTCTGGCCGTTGCAGGCCCAGATGATCACCCGGGTGCCGTTGGTGGTGCCCTGGTTGTAGGCGTCCAGGCACTTGTCGCCGTAGACCCGGATCTCACCGTCGGCCCAGGTGGTCCACAGCTGGTTGGCGGCGGTGTGGCAGTCCCAGATCAGTACCGTGGACCCGGCGGTGGTGGAGGCGTTGTCCACGTCCAGGCAGCGGCCGGAGGCGGTGCCGCGCAGCCGCGAGGTGGTGGCGGCCTGCCGGGTGCCACCACTCACCCGGAACACGGCCACGCCGTGCGCGGGTACGCTCGCGGAGATCTGTCCCGAGGTGCTCGACGTGGCGCCGGTCCACAGGTCGGTGAGGGTGAACGGCCCGCCGGTGAGGCCGACTTGCGCGGCCGTGGTGGTGACCGTCGCCGTGCTCCCTCCCCGGTTGAACAGCCCCACCGCGACGGACCCGTCGGCCAGGGGCTTGGCGAACACCTCGGTGCCGCCGTCGTCGCGCACCCGGCGCCCGCCCGCGCCCAGCGGGTCCTGGTTCACCGCCAGCAGACGCGGGTTGCGCAGGATCGCGCTCACGTCGGCGGACATGGTGCGGATGTCGTTGCCGGCCATGAGCGGTGCCGCCAGCAGTGCCCACAGGGCGAAGTGGGAGCGGGACTCGGTCAGGGACAGACCGGGACGGCCGACGACCAGCATGTCCGGGTCGTTCCAGTGGCCCGGGCCCGACTGCGCGGCCAGCGGCGCGGTGACGTCCAGGACGTTGCCGACGCCCATCGGATAGCTGTTGGTGTTGCCGTTCTGCCAGATGTCGAGCAGGTCCTCGGTCGTCCGCCACAGATCGGCGACCTCACCCCAGTTGTAGGTGGCGCCGGTGATGGCGTGGAAGCTGTTGGGGTTGATGCTGTAGACGATCGGGCGCCCCGTGGCACGCAGGGCGTCACGCATCAGCGTGAAGCGCGCGACCTGCTCGTCACGGGTGCCGCTGGAGGAGCACCAGTCGTACTTGAGATAGTCGACGCCCCACGACGCGAAGGTGGCGGCGTCCTGGGCCTCGTGGCCCCTGCTTCCCGTCGACCCGGGATAGGCGCCGGTGGTCTGCGCGCAGGTACGCTCGCCCGGCACCTGGTAGATGCCGAACTTCAGGCCCTTGCTGTGGATGTAGTCCCCGAGCGCCTTCATCCCGCTCGGGAACTTCGTCCCGTTGGCCCGCAGGTTGCCCGCCGCGTCACGCTGGGGATCGAACCAGCAGTCGTCGACCACCACGTACCGGTAGCCGGCCTCCCGCATGCCCGAGGACACCATCGCGTCGGCGGCCTGGCGAACCTGCGCCTCGGTGATCCCGCATCCGAAGCTGTTCCAACTGTTCCACCCCAAGGGCGGGGTGAGCGCCGGGCTGCCGGGCGCGGCCGGGGACCTGGGGGCCGCCGCGGCGGGGGCAGTTGCGGTGGCGGTGGAGTGAGCGGAGGCCGTCACTGACGCGGTGAGCGTCAGTGCGGCGGCGACGACGACCTGGAGCAGCCGCCTGCCTGATCGCGTGGGCACCTGGGCTCCTTTCGGGGAGAGCGCCGTGGGTGGTGGGACGCACCTTGCATGTCAGGTTCATGACAGTCCACACCAAGGGGGGTGCGAAATTTCGAACATCATTCGGAAAGTTGGGGCGTGACGGATCCTAGAGAGACGCCCGAACATGTCAACACCATCCGGTCCCCGAACTCCGCCATCCACCATCGATGGCCCGAAAAGGTCAGATCGATCTGCCACATACGGACAACGGACTCCGACGGACCAGCCCCAACCGGTTCCGAATGTTTCGACGCACATGACGCATCATGCGAGGTGTCTTGCCCTCACGCGACCGGCGACCACACCACCTACGTCCGCCGGTTCGGGCGGTGGAGTTCCACGAAGGGACGCCTGTCCGCGTCCCATCGGCCGGTGAGGATCCATCCCGTGGCTTCGGCGGCGTGAAGGAGGCCGGCGGTGCCGACGCGGGCCCAGGGGAAGGGACGGCCGTGGCAACCGTGGGCATCCTCGACGCGAACGGTGAGACGCTCGTTCACATCGTCGGCGGCCGCCTCGGCCAGCAGTCGGCCACCGGGGCGGACGAGGTCCCGCAGGCGGGCGAGCAGGGTGACCGGATCGCCGCCGATTCCGACGTTGCCGTCCATCAGCAGGACGGTTCCCCAACGGCCCTCTCTCGGCAGGCGGTCGAAGACGGAGCGCCGCAGGGCCGCTGCGCCGTGGCGCCGGGTCCGGGTGACGGCGGCCGGACTGACGTCCACACCGAGGGCAGGTACGCCGCGTGCGGTCAGCGCGGCCACCATGCGGCCGGGTCCGCAGCCGACGTCCAGCACCGGGCCCGTGCAGCGCAGCAGCACACGGGTGTCGGCGGCGTCGGGGGCGGCGCACCAGTGCTCCACGTCCAGCGGAATCAGCTGCGCCGTCCCGTGGACGTGGGGTTCCAGGCGCCGCAGGTACAGCGGGCCCCGGCCGGTGCGCACGGCATGGTCATAGGGGTCGTTCGTCCAGGGCTCGCCCGGCCCCTCGGGCCGCCCCGACCGGTCCACGGGGTGCGCCGGTGCCGTCGGCCGGTCAGGCCGCACAACCCCGGCCCGCACCTGGGCCTCCCCCACACGCCGGTCGGTCCGCTCCGCGGCGGGGGTCTCGGTGCCGGTTGCCGCGCCGCTCACCGGGCGGTCTCCGCGAGCGCGGCCAGGATGGTGGCGAAACTCGAACCGGGTGGACAGAGGCCGGCCACCGAGGCGGCGTCGGCCGCGGTGTCGACGTCCCTCAGCAGTGGCAGGTCACGGACCGTCAACCCCGCCTCGGCGAGCCTGCGGCGCTGGATCGCTCCGGTGCGGTCGGTGGACATCGGTACGCCGCGTACGAGGGATCCGGCGCGGGAAGGGTCGGCGAGGCCGAGGGCCCAGAAGCCGCCGTCGGCGGCAGGGCCGAACCAGGCGTCGTGACCGTCCCCGCCGATGTCGGCCAGCAGATCGGGGGTGAGCTGGGGCGTGTCCATGCCGACCAGCAGTGCGGGCCCGTCGACGCAGTGGGAGAAGGCTCCCGCGATGCGCTCGTCCAGTCCTCCGGCAACCTGGGGGATGACGTCGAAGCCCGGTGGCAGCCAGGGACCTGGGGCTCCGTCGAGGACGAGGATCCGGCGCCGCGCGGGAGTCAGGAGCACGGCGTGGAGGGTGTCGCTGAGGGCCGCCTCGGCCAGGGCGGCCGCCTCGTGCGGGGTGTAGGGCGGGGTGAGCCGGGTCTTGACGCGTCCGGGAACGGGCGCCTTGGCGATGACCAGCAGTGTGGCCGGCCCCGTGATCGCGGTCATCGCGTACTCCCGGCAGCCGGCCCGGCCGGGCGGGGAGCGGGTCGCTCGGCGAGGACGGCCCGCATGTCGTGGACCGCCTGCCACGTGCCGCGCCAGGTACCGGTGACCTTCGAGCGACCCGTACGCGGGTGGTACGGCACATCCGTCTCGCGCACCCGCCAGCCCGCGTCGGCCGCGCGGACCACCATCTGCAGCGGGTAGCCGGAGCGCCGGTCGCTCAACCCCAGACCCAGCAACGCCTCACGACGGCCTGCGCGCATCGGACCCAGGTCACGCAGCCGCAGACCCGTGCGGCGGCGCAGCAGACGGGCCAGTTCCAGGTTGGCCAGGCGGGCGTGCACCGGCCAGGCCCCGAGGGTGGTCGGCCGGCGTCGGCCCAGCACCAGGTCGGCGGAGCCGTCGAGGACTCCGGCGGCGACGACCGGCAGATGCCGGGGGTCGAGGGAAGCGTCGCAGTCGCTGAAGCAGACGACGTCGGCCGTGGCGGCGGCCAGTCCGGCGTGACAAGCGGCGCCGAAGCCGCGGCGCGGCTCGTGGACCACATACGCGCCGAGGTCGCGGGCGATGTCCGGTGAGCCGTCGGTGGAGCCGTTGTCGACGACGATCGCGCGCCAGGTGGGCGGCATCCGGTGCAGCACCCAGGGCAGGGCGTCAGCCTCGTCGAGGCACGGCAGCACGACGTCCACAGGAGAGGGGGAGGTCTCGTTCACCCCACTCACCCTACGAACACGAAAAGGGCATAAGGGATTTCGTGTTCTTACGGATCTCTGACGTCGCCGTCCCTCACGGATCTCTGACGCCGTGCCCCTCACGGATCTCGGACGTCGTCTCCCCTGCGGACCTCGGACGCCGCCTCCCCTGCGGACCTCGGACGCCGTCTCCCTCGCGGACCTCTGACGTCGTCTCCCCCACGGACCTCTGACGTCGTCTCCCCTGCGGACCTCGGACGCCGTCTCCCTCGCGGACCTCTGACGTCGTCTCCCTCGCGGACCTCTGACGTCGTCTCCCCTGCGGACCTCGGACGCCGTCTCCCTCGCGGACCTCGGACGCCGTCTCCCCCACGGACCTCTGACGTCGTCTCCCCTGCGGACCTCGGACGCCGTCTCCCCGCGAACCTCGGACGCCGTCTCCCCTGCGGACCTCGGACGCCGTCTCCCTCGCGGACCTCGGACGCCGTCTCCCCCACAAACCTCTGACGTCGCCGTTCCTTACGGATCGGTGACGTCCGCCACCACCCCGGTGCGCGGCGGAACGCCGGTGCGAGACTCGCGGGTGTGAAACGCGTACTTGTCGTGGACGACGACCCCACCGTCTCCGAGGTCGTCGCCGGGTATCTGCACCGGGCAGGCTTCGCCGTCGACAGGGTCGCCGACGGACCCGCCGCCGTGGCCCGGGCCGCCGCCCAGCCGCCCGACTTGGTGGTACTGGACCTGATGCTGCCCGGCATGGACGGGCTGGAGGTGTGCCGCCGGATCCGCCAGGGCGGACCGCTGCCGGTGATCATGCTGACGGCGCGCGGCGACGAGGAGGACCGCGTTCTCGGTCTGGAGGTCGGGGCGGACGACTACGTCACCAAGCCGTTCAGCCCCCGGGAACTGGTCCTGCGCGTGGAGTCCGTGCTCCGCCGCACCGGCGCGGCGGCGGCAGCCCGGACCGAGCCGGCGGCGCCCTGGCTGCGCAACGGCCCGCTCGCCCTGGACCCCGTCGGCCGACGCGCCACTCGCAGCGGTGTCGAACTGGCTCTCACCGTCCGGGAGTTCGATCTGCTGGAGTTCTTCCTGCGCAACCCCGGGCGGGCGACGAGCCGGGAGGAACTCATGCGCCAGGTGTGGGGCTGGGAGTTCGGGGACCTGTCGACGGTGACCGTCCATGTACGGCGGCTGCGCGAGAAGGTCGAGGACGACCCGGCCAGCCCCCGCCTGATCAGCACCGTGTGGGGCGTGGGTTACCGCTTCGACCCTCCCCCTACGGAAGCGACCGAGGAGAGGGGGTAAGGCGATGTTCGCTGACGCCCTGCTCATCGCCCTGTACGCGGCCGTCGGCGCGGCAGCCGCCGGGCTGACCGGTGCGACGGCGCTGCGGCTGCTGCGCCACCGGTCGGTCGCGCTGTCGCTGGCCGTGGTCGCGGCCGTCACCGTCGCCGCGATGCTCGCCGGAACGATGCTGGTGTCCTGGGCGATGTTCCTGTCGGACCACGACCTGTGGGTCGTGACGACGGTGTGCGCCATGGCGGCGGTGTCCTCTCTCTCCGTCGCCCTCCTGCTGGGCCGGAGCGTCGTCATGGGCAGCCGGGCCCTGGCCGAGGCCACCCGCGCCCTGGGTGACGACGGGAGCTTCACCCCGCCCGTCAGCGCGCCCACCGCCGAACTGGCCCTGCTGAGCCGACAGTTGGTCGCCACCAGCGCCAAGCTGGCGGCTTCCCGGGAGCGGGAGAGGGCGCTGGAAGCATCCCGCCGCGAACTGGTGGCCTGGATCTCGCACGATCTGCGCACACCGCTGGCCGGACTGCAGGCGATGACCGAGGCGCTGGAGGACGGCATGGTCGGCGACCCCCGCGTCTACCACACCCGCATCCGCACCGAGGTCGAGCGAATGAGCGACATGGTCAGCGACCTCTTCGAACTCTCCCGGATCCAGGCCGGTGTCCTCGCCCTGACCCCGACCCGCATGTCCGTCTACGACCTGGTCGGCGACGCCATCGCGGGCGCCGACGCCCTGGCCAGGGAGCACGGGGTGCGCCTGGTGGGCGCCGGGGTGGAGCAGGTGCCGATCGAGGTCGACGGCCGCGAGATGTCCCGTGTCCTGGCCAACCTGCTCGTGAACGCCATCCGCCGCACCCCCGCCGACGGCACCGTCGCCATCTCCGCCCGCAAGGAGGCCGACCGTGTCGTGCTGTCGGTGACGGACGGTTGCGGCGGCATCGCTCCGGAGGACCTGCCCCGGGTCTTCGACACCGGCTGGCGCGGCACCGACGCCCGCACCCCTCCCGCGGGGGCCGGGCTGGGGCTGGCCATCGTGCGCGGCATCGTGGAAGCCCACAGGGGCCGTGCGGCTGTGACCAACGTGCCTGGCGGCTGCCGATTCGAGGTCCATCTGCCCGCGGCCGGCTGAATCCGCCCGTTGAAGGGAGAGCTTTGCGAGGCGGGGAGGCCGGGCCGTTCCCGGCCGTTCCCGTCAGGTCCCGGCCGTTCCCGTCAGGTCCCGGCCGTTCCCGTCAGGTCCCGGCCGTTCC